>JAISFP010000321.1 GCA_031263525.1 Deltaproteobacteria bacterium
GGCTTCCGGCCTGCGGAGTAGCTGGGGGCGCGTTTCCTGGCTTAGGCCCTGAGGGGGACGGACTTTCGGCCTGCGGAGCAGCTGGAGGCGCGTTTCCGGGCTTCGGTTCTCCTGGAGGCGGGCTTCCGGCCTGCGGAGTGGCTGGAGGCGCGTTTCCGGCCCGGGGAGTGGTCACGGACGCGGGCCCGTGGACCGTTACGGAGGACTTGAGGAGCCAGTCCAGCTCCTCTTTCAGGAGCTTTATTCTGCCTGCGGGCCTGCGGGACACGGCCCACTCCTGGAACGAGTTCGGGTAGCGGTTCCGGACCTCGGACAGGGCGAACAGTTCCGTCTCGTCTTCCGGGGTCGGGAACGCGAGCCTGCCGCCGGCCTGCAACAGCTTGGCGTAGGCTTCGTGGGACTGGGTGCGGGGCCCGGGAAGCCGGGTGCCGCCGGGCCGGACGACGGCGAGGCGCCTTTCGGGCAGGTCCTTCTGGACGCCGGACCTGCGCAGGGCGTCGTCCAGGATGGTGCAGTACCTGGTGCCGTGGTTGCCCAGCGCCGTCACGACGGTGAGGATGAGCTCCGGGCCGGGGGGCGCGGTGGTCACGGTAGCGTATCGGCCGATTGGGAGGACCCCGGAACGGGAGTCCACTGTGACGCCCGCGGCCTCGGCGGCAGGGTCCTCGAGGGCCAGGCATTCCAGGTAGGTAAGGACGGTCCTGTCCCAGAAGGCCTTTTCCGCCACGGGGGGGAAGTCCTTCAGGACGTCCGCGAACATGGCGTCCATCTCCGCCAGGAGCTCCTCCCTCCTTCCGGCCTCGACGTCCCCCTTCGCGGGCGGAGGCACCTGGGGCTCCCCGGCGTCCTCGATGATCGGCCACGGCACGGCCCGTCTGAAGACGGTGCAGTCCTTCACGTGCTTCCGGCAGGCCTTGAGGAGCTCGCGTGGGAACTTGCCCTCGTTGGCCTCGAAGAAGGCGCGGGGGAACGGCCAGGACGGGTATTCCGGCGTGAAGCCTATCTCGTCGTAGGCCTCCTTCAGGCGGAGGGCGACTATCCTCTCGAGCAACGCGGCGTCGTTCACGGGCGAGAGGGTCGACTCATGCTCGAAGCGGCCCAGGGAGGACAAGAGGGCGACGTTCGTCAGGTATTGCCAGGCTTCTTCGAGGAGGGTGAGGACCGGGAGGGTCCTGAAGGCGTGATCATGTATCGAGCCCATGTCTATGCTCAGGTCATGGACCAGATCGCGCCGGGTCTTGTTCGCCTCGTCCGTGCGCAGGTTGCTCACTATGGCGTCCAGCTGGTCCATGGCGAGCACGGTGAAGGACCCGAGCGACATGAGCCAGGTGAGCCCCCCGAAGGCCTCCAGCGAGGTGGGCTTGGGGGTGCAGAAGAAGGCGTGGGCACTGTAGATGTCGTCTTGCTCCGCCGACGCGAGGAGGAACACGCTCTCGATGACGGTCTTGTAGCGCAGGGCCTCGGACATGTGCTTCCGCAGGAGGCCCGCGCTGACGGCGGCCAGGGCGGAGGCCGCCTCGGGCTGGGGGAGCGGCAGCCGCGAGCCCAGCCCCCCGAGCGACTTGGCCACGCCCGCCTCGGCAACCAGGTTGTCCAGGAGGCGGCCCAGCTGGGAGCGCTCCTCCCCTGTGTCGTAGGTAAGGGAGTCCTCCGCGGCGCGGTTCAGGGAGAGGAAGAGGTCCTTGTTCGAGGCCGTGAGATCAGCGGCGATGAAGAAGCCGCCTTCCCTGAGCGTCTCCCCGCGCAGCCAGCTCAGGATGTGGGTTTTCCCGGACCCGGCCTGGCCGACGAGTGGCTGTATGAGGGCGGGGCCGTCGGAGCGGCCCGTTTTCAGCCGCCTCATGTTCCTGGTCAGGGACTCCCGGACCGAGCGGTTCACCTCAGGGACGTCCTGGGAGGGCGGCAGCTTCAGCTTGGCGACGCCTTCCAGGCAAGGCCCTTTCAGGGCGTTCAGTACGGTCTGGCTGTCTGGGGGTCCCGGATGCATGTGGCGCCTGCCCCGACCGCCTGGATGCGCCTGACGTGGATCCGTCCGGGGCTTGCGGCGGTAGAAAGGAGTTTTTAGCAACTCCAAACATAGTGTTCGTGCGGATTTTTGTCAAGCAGTCCCACTCAGCCCCCCATCCGGGGCCCGGGGCCGGGCGCAGGCGTTCCCGCAGGTGAAGTTCCGCCCCCCTTTCCCGACCGGTCCGTTGCCTTGTGTCGGACCTGGCTGAAACTGACGCCTCAGGCCGGGCAATGGGTCCGCGAAATCAGTCTGTCATGACAAGCTCTTCTATTTTGATGGATTATACCGAATTTTCAATGCAAATCTAAAATATTTTATAAATAGTGCAAAGGAAATATACAAATTATTGCACTAAAAATACGGCAATTATGATAAATTATTAATTTTATCTATCTATAAATTTTCATTTATTAAAACTAAAATGGCATCATAAAAATATAAAATTAAAATATTTTTTAATTTTTCATAATTATGACTGCAGAATATGCTGTATCAATAAATTATATGACAATTATTTAATATAAATGAGGCAAGATGCAAGCAGGATACAGTGTAGGGTGAGCGATCCTTTCTTGACACAGGACTGTGATTGACAGCGGAAGGTGAGGGCAGTCGCGGGAAGGTGAGGCCAACAGGGGGACGGGGAGGGCAGCCACGGGAAGGTGAGGGTAGCCGGGAGAAGGGGAGGATTGATCGGGAAAGGTGAGGGCAGCTGCGGGAAGGTGGGGATTGATCGGGAAAGGTGAGGGCTGCCGTGGGAAGGGGAGGGTAGCCGTGGGAAGGTGAGAACTGGCAGGGAAAGGGGAGAAGGGTGGTGCGGCGATGCGTTTGGCAAAGGCGGTCGGAAGACAGCCGCCCCATCGGAAGATGCCCGGTCGAGGCCAGGCCCAGAAGGAGTCCGGGAGGCCGGACTCAGGGAGGCCTCTGGCAGGCAGGGCCGCTCTCCGCCCTGCCTGCCGGTCGCGCAGATGGCGGCCTCCCCGAGGCAACTACTTGAAATACATTATGTGCCTGGGCTCGCCTGCCACCACGACCGCGAACTTCCTGTCCTCGGGGGTCACGAAGTCTGGGGAGGTGTGAGAGTAGAGGACGATGCGCTCCCGCTTCTGGAGCTCGATGAGGAGCCTGTCCGTCTCGGAGGGGGGAAGGGCCGGGAAGTGGGCCTTCACGGCCGCTATCTTGATGCCGCCCCCGGACTGGAAGAGGTGCGGGGGCATGTTCCGGAGCATCCCGAGGAACACCTCGGGGGCGGGCACTATGGCCTCGGGCGCGGGGCTCTCCGGGACCTTGGCAGGGGGGCTCCCCTTGACCGGGGCCTTGGGCGCGGGGCTCTCGGCGGACGCGGGCCTGGTTCCCTGGCCGGCCTTCCCCCTCGCCCTGGCGGGCGGGGGGGAGAAGAGCTTGCTCGGAGTGAGGCGCTTCTTCTTCATCTGCGAGCCCAGGTTCACCATGAGATTCTTCATGACCCTGACGCTCCTGTAGGAGCGCTCGGGGAGGGAGGAGAACCCGCCCTCCAGGAGCCGGTCGACGAGGGCCAGGCCCTCCTGGGTGAGCTTCAGGAGGGGCATGCGCCTGGTCTTTCTCTTGTTCTCTGCCAGGGGGGCATGCGCGAGCTCCTCGGAGACGTAGCCGGGGCGGGTGAGCGGGATCCTCACCCTGGGGGGGTAGACATTAGGCCCCAAATCCTTCAGGTAGCACTCCCCTCCTCTCCAGAGGAGCTCGAGCAGGAGGAGCGTCTCCATTGGTTTTATCTCTTGGGTCATGTGTTTTCTTTCAGCGGCATGGCCGCGGTCAGGGGGGGTGTCCGGGTTCCGGCCGTTAGGTGGCGGCCAGTGCGGGAGACGGGGAACTCTTCGCTTCGCCTTCCGTCCCCTCCCGCGTCCCGCCGTGGAAGGTGAGGCACCAGGGGGCAAGGATTCTCGCGGACGTCAGTTTCCCGGAATGTGGGCCTGGGACGGTCGGCCCGGATTGTTCCGCGCCCCCTTTCCCGGAAGGAACGGACGGTTCTGCCCACTCGTCCTCAGGGAGGAATCGGCAGTCGCAGGCGGGATCGCAGAGCAGGCTGAACTGCCCGGCCGGGAAATCGCCCGGAACCGGACCCGCCGGCCTCGGCACGGGTCCCGGGATGCCAGCCGTTCCGGGGGAGGGCCGGGCCACGAATCTCGTGAGGCAGGGGGCCGCCGGGGACAGCACGGCGGAGTCGGGCCTGCGGCAGGCCTGGACAAGGCCGTAGCCGTGGGCGCCCGCCATGGCCGCCAGGCGGCGGAGGGCCGTCGTGCACGGGGACGCCGGTCCGGGGGTGTCGGGCGTCCTGCCCCAGTCCACCGCCACCAGGCCGTTCACCCTGCCGGGCCTTTCCGCCGAGACGAACATGACGAGCGCCCTCATCATGGCCTTGATGAACTCCTGCTGGATTTCCGGGGAGACGCACGAGATGTCCATGACCGATATCCTGACGCGGCCGGATGGCGAGCGGAAGAGATCCCCCACGTTGTCGGGCGAGTACTCCCCTATGCCCGGGTTGGCCCGCCTGGCCGCCTCGCAGGCGTCAGCCAGGGTTTCGGCGGCCCTGTAGAATCCCCTGGCCTGCGAGCGCTCGTCCTCCTCGGCCCCGGCAATGAAGTTTAGTTCCTCCAGGAGGGCTCCGGGGTCAGGGGCGTCCGGGCGCCGGGCCATGGTCGCGAAGGCGAGCCTGAGCACGGCCAGCTCGTCCTTGGTGGGCTTCCTCCGGATGCGCATGAGATCCATCGCGGCTTCAGCCGCCGTCATGAGTCCTTCCGCCATGCCTGGCCCGTCCGAGGCCAGGGGCCTCAGATCAGGGAGCCTGGGGAGCCTGAACGGCCTGCCGCCGGTCCGGAACGGGGTCCACACGGCCACCTCGGCCTCCCTCGCGAGCCTTGCAGCCTTGCGGAAGTCGTCCCCGGAAAGCCCGGCCGGGGCACCCTCTCCCCAGGGCCTGGCGAGGAGCGCGAGCTCCCCCGCGCAGTCCACAGCCACGCTCGGCACGCCCTGGAGAGCAGCCTCCTCGATTATGCGCTTGAGGAGCACGGTCTTCCCGGAACCGGCAGGGCCGGTCACGGCCATGTTGCCCAGGAGGAGCCGTGCCGGGAGCAGGACCGGCGGGCCGGGGGCCGTCCCCCGGCGCGGCACCAGGTTGCCCACGAAAAGCCGGCCCGGATGGGCGCGGACGTCCTGAACGGAACCTGGCCCCCCGGACGGCCCTTCCCCGGAGGCTTGCCGGCCGGGTGACCCGGCCCTGCTGGCGGGAGGGGCTCCGGGTCCGGGCAGCAGGACGGGTCCGGTACCGAGGCCCTTGTCCGGAGAGCCGGCAGGGTCTGCGGGAGCGGCACGGCGGACGCCATCGCCCCAGTCGGCATCTCCTGCCCCGCCGTCCCTGCCCGTCACTTCTGTCCAGCTGTCAAGCCCGGTCTTTTCGGTCCAGCCCTCCCTGCCGGTCCCTCCGGTCAGGGCTTCTCTGTCTGTTTCTCCGGGTACGTCGGCCCTGCCTGTCCTTCCGGCCAGGATGTCCCTGTCGGTCCCTCCGCCCCAGCTGTCCCTGCCGGTCTTTCCCCCACTGTTGGCCCTTCCGTCCACTCCGTCCCGGCCGGCCCCTCCGGACATGCCGTCCCTTGCGGTCCCTCCGGACATGCCGTCCCTGACGGTCCCTCCGGACATGCCGTCCCTGGCGGCCCCTCCGGACATGGCGTCCCGGTCGGCTCCTCCGGCCACGGCGTCCCTGCCGGCCCCTCTGGACATGCCGTCCCTGGCGGTCCCTCCGGACATGGCGTCCCGGCCAGCCCCTCCGGCTATGCCGCCCCTGCCGGTCCCTCCGGCCACGCCGTCCCTGCCGGTCCCTCCGGACATGCCGGCCCCTCCGGCCACGCCGTCCCTGCCGGCCCCTCCGGCTCCGATGATGTCTCCGTCGGGCTCTGCGGCCAGGGTGTCCTCGTCGGACCAGGAGGCTTCGTCGTTCCCGGAGAGAAGCCACCTGAGATCGTCTCGGAAGAGGGCCATGCCGCTTGTCGGCCTGCGCGAGCGGGCCCAGAGGCGCCAGATCTCGGGAAATGCCTTTTTCACAGCGATAACGCCGCAGAGCGTGGCGCGGTCCTTCTCCGAGGGTCTCCTCATCCTGCCTCCCGAGGCCAGCAGGAGGTCGAAGAGTGTCCGGGACTGGAGGCCTGTCCTGGGGGGAGGATCGTTTCTGACCATGCACAGGCGCCTCTCGGGGAATGCCGGGTCGGCCCCGGAGATCTCCAGGGCGGCGCTCACGCGGTTCACGTAGCCATGTCCGTGGGTGGGCATCAGCGCGCACAGGGTCAGGGCTAGCTCCATGTCCGGCACCGAGGTCCGCACGGTCACGAAATTGAAGATGCCGCGGTCGATACTTATATATGAAGCGCGCATGCCGGCCCGTGACCCAGGCCCGCCCTCGCCCAGGACCAGGCACTCGGCGTAGGCCCAGACGGCCGATTCCCAGAACTCCTGGGCCTGGCCCCTGTTCTTGAGCTCGGGGGGGCAGGACGCGGCCTCGCTGAAGACGCGGTCGGCAAGGGCGAGTTCAGGCGGCTCTGCCGGTGCCGGGCGCGGGGAGGCGGCGGCGCTTCCTGGCCATTCCTCGGCCCTGCCGGAGAGGACGAGGCTTTCCGCGTACTCCCCGCAGGCCTGGAGGGCCGCCCGGGGCGTCCCTGCCCCGAGCCGGTCGAAGAACGGCCTCGGGAAGGGCCAGGCCGGGTAGGGGGGGACGAAGCCGGCCCTGGCACAGCCCTCACCCAGGCGCAGGGCGGCCAGCCTCTCGAACAGGGCCGGGCCGCCCTCAGGGCGGAGCAGGACGGGGTGGCACGGCAGGTCGCGGGAAGGGCCTCCGAGCCCGCAGGCCTTGAGGATCTCCCAGACCTCCGGCAGGAGAGCCGCCACCGCGAGCGTCCTCACGCTCCCGGAGGCTGACGTGAGCTTTCCGAGAGCGACGCACAGCCTCTCGACCATGGCCCTCCGGACAGTGCCGGGGAGTCCGCCGTCCCTGAGCGGGAGGGCCAGGGGGTCCAGCTGGTCTATCGCGAGGACCGTGAAGCCGCCGTTGAGCGACATGAGCCAGGTGAGCCCGGCCAGGTTCGCGAGTCCCCGAGCCTCGGACGCCTGGGCGGCGTGGTCCGTGCCGGTGGAACCAGGGGAACGCGGGCCTGGCGGGTTCCAGCCCGTGGAACCCGGCACTGACGGGCCTTGGCTTGGGGAGCCCGCGACTGACGGGCCTTGTCTGGGGGAAGCCGGGACTGACGGGCCCGGGCTGGGCGAAGCCTGTACGGCGGAGTTTCGTTGCGGGGAACCTGGGACGAGGGTGCCCAGGCACGGGTAAGCCCGGTCGGCTTCCGGCTTGCCGGGCCCGTGATCCCCGGTTATCCTGGCGCGGCCCTCGTGGTACACTTCCAGATTGTCGGAGCCCAGAAGGAAGACCGCCTCCAGGACATCCCTGTGGGCGTCCAGCATGGCCCGGTGCCTGCGGGACAGCCCGTCCGTCGCGGCCTCGAGGGCTTCCTTGAGCATGTAGGGGCTGAGGCGGGGCTGGATGTCGGGGTACGGGGGCGAAAGCGGCCCGGAGCCGCTCTCGATCATGATGTTGTCCAGGAGCCTGGCAAGAGGCTGTATGCCGAGGACGGCCTTCCCGTCGAGCGCGGCGACTGCCGCGGCGGCCGCGGCTCGGTGGAAGCTTCTGGCCCCGGAAAGGTCCGCCGCCACGAAGAAGCCGCCGGAAGATGCCGCGAGTTCCCTGAGGCCGTTAAGGAGATGTGTCCTGCCGGACCCGGCCTCGCCCACCAGGGGTATCAGTGCCGAGAGCCCGCCGGACGCGTTGTCCGTGAGCTTCCGAATCTCGCGGGCGACAGTCTCGCGGGCGGACGCGTTGATTTCGGGGACGTCGTGGCGGGTCCGCAGGGGCTCGGGCGCAATCGTGTCCGCCCACGTGAAGTCCGTGTCGGCGAGCGCCAGGAGCGCCGCCAGCTTGTCCGCAGTTCCGAGTCCCATCTGTCCTGCCCTTGCGCCGTCCGAAACCGTGGGAAAGGGCCTGGGCGGCCTCTTCCGGAGCCGGCGACGAAAATGAAAGTTTTCTTTAGCAAATTAGAAGATAGATGCCGGCGGCAGGTTTGTCAAGCGATTGCGCGGAGTCCGGACTGGAACTCTGTTGGCGGGCCTGACGCAGGAGACAGGAGGAATGGCAGCCGGATGGGGGAGAGGACAGGCGAATGAGCGTGGATGACGGGTCAGGAGAAT
>JAISFP010000243.1 GCA_031263525.1 Deltaproteobacteria bacterium
CGGCAGGCCCTACGCCCCGCGCTCGTCCGCAGTATTCGGGGGGGGAGCCGGGGATTCCCGGCCCGTAGGCCCGTAACCGGGGGCCGGGCAGCCTGGAGGGCCCTCGCGCCCCGTCCGGCAGGCTTCTTTCGGGAGGGCATGCCGCGAGGTCCGGTCCGGACGCCCGGAACCGGGGGCCGGGCTGCCTGGAGTGCCCTCGCGCCCCGGCCGGCAGGCTTCTTTCGGGAGGGAATGCCGGGATGTCCGGTCCGGACGCCCTGAACCGGGGTGCCGGGCTACCTGGAGGGCCCTCGCGCCCCGGCCGGCAGGCGTCTTTCGGGAGGGGATGCCGCGAGGTCCGGTCCGGACGCCTGGAACCGGTGGCCGGGCTGCCAGTGGGCCCACATGCGGAGGACTGCAGACGGCTCCCGTGAGGGGATGCCGTGTGGTCCTGGCCAGACGCCGCGAGGCGGGGCCCGACCTGGGGGGCCGACATGCTGAGGCCTGAAGGCTGCTCTCGGGAGGTGATGCCGTGAGATCCTGGCCGGACGCCGGGAGCCGGGGCCCGGCCTGAGGGGCCGACATGCTGAGGCCTGAAGTCGGCTCTCGGGAGGGGATGACGTGAGGTCCTGGCCGGACGCCGGGAACCGGTGCCCGGCCTGGGGAGCCGACATGCTGAGGCCCGCAGACGGCTCCCGTGAGGGGATGACGTGAGGTCCTGGCCGGACGCCGGGAACCGGAGCCCGGCCTGGGGGGCCGACATGCTGAGGCCCGCAGACGGCTCCCGTGAGGGGATGCCGTGTGGTCCTGGCCAGACGCCGCGAGGCGGGGCCCGACCTGGGGGGCCGACATGCTGAGGCCAGCAGGCTTCTCTCGGGAGGTGATGCCGTGAGGTCCGTGCCGGATGACGGGAGCCGGGGCCCGGCCTGAGGGGCCGACATGCGGGGGCCTGAAGGCGGCTCTCGGGAGGGGATGCCGTGAGTTCCGTGCCGGATGACGGATGCCGGGCCGGGGCCCGGCCTGGGGGGCCGACTTGCGGAGGCCTGCAGACTGCTTTCGGGAGGGGATTCCGTGAGGTCCGGGCCGGATTCCGGGGGCCTGCTGACGCCACGAGCCTGGCTGCCCGGAAACCCCGGACGCCTGCCGGCTGGCGGCTCGCCGGGAGGATGACGCGAGGGAAGCTGAGGGATGCCGGTGCCCTTCTGAGGCCCGGTGCCTGGCTGTCCGGGAGCACCGGACGGCTGCCGGCTGGCGTCCGGCCGTCCCCTGCCGCGATGCCCGGACATGTGCCGCATCCCGGCAGCGGCGTGATAAAAAGGGCGGCCCCCCCTTCCCGGGAAGGCCGCCCTGCTCTTCATGCGGCACGCTCGGGCCCTAATGCGGGACGAACTGGCCGGCATGCGGGACGCGCAGTCCTTCATGCGGGCCGCGCCGGCAGGCCCTGGGCGGAGACGGCGGCTAGTCGAGACCCTTCACCATCTCGTCGGCCGTGAGGGTGAATCCGGTGTCCAGGGCCTCCCTCCAGGAGATCTGGCCGCTCGGCGGAAGATCCGAGCTCCCGATGAATATCGACACCGTGCTCGCGTCCTCGGCGGAGGCCGACACCGTGGTTCCCGAGGCGGAGGAAACCACGTACGCCTCGGTCGGCTTGCCCTTGCCCACCGACACGGCCCCGCTCACGGCCTTCGGGTGCAGCGGGTCCTCGGAGCCCTGGGAGCTCCTCTCGAAGAGGTTCGCTGTGGTCGGGTTGGGAAGGCCGGTGAAGGTGTCCACGAGGTAGAGGTACCCCTCGCCGCTGTCCCCGCATCCGCCCGCCCTGGGCTCGAAGCTGGTGAACGCCGTGAGGCTCCTGCCCCCGGAGAGGACGACGAACTTGGGCTGGGTCAGGACCATCTCGTAGGCGTGCCTCTGTCCGGGGTACAGGGTGTCGCCTATGGCGAGCGCCCTTCTGTAGCCGACGAGGCCTGAGTTCTTCATGAGGTTCGAGACGGTGGCGAAGGTGGTGTAGCCGGTGCCGGAGTTCGGGAGGTTTGGCGTCGGCGTCACCCCCGAGATTGAACCCGAGGCGTAGACCCTGTAGCCCGACACGTCGAGTATCCGCGCGTCGTCATCCGTGCGGTCCCTGAAGGTCATGAACCCGGCGGAGTTCAGCTCCTCCTTGACGCCGTAGAGGTACTGGACGTGGTTCTGCTCGCAGAACTGGGTGTTCGCGGACACGCACGGGAGCACGTCGTCGGAGCTCCAGATCTTCCCGGTCCCGAAGATCACCCAGAGATTCCCGCGGGAGTCGTAGGTCGAGTTCACGGCCCCCGTGACGGGCCTGTCGGTGTAGAGGAGCCTCCTGAGCTCCCATGCGGAGACCGGCAGCGGGTTTCCTCCGGCGTCGGCCGTCATGAGCCGGTAGACGGCGCCGGAGTCCGTGCCTGCGTCATGGCGCCTCGAGACGGTGAGCCCGTAGTAGAGGGCGTGGTTGCTCCACGGGGTCCTGCGGATCTGGGCCGCCGGGAGGAAGGGGTTGTTGAAGAAGGAGGCTGGCTCGGACACGGTCAGGAATCCGGGGTTCTGCATTGCGGGATCCGGCGTCCCGGTCGCGGCGTCAAGCACGATGAGCCGCGCCCTCTGGCTGCTGTAGCCGCTGTATGGGGAGTCCGAGCCGAACTGGACGTGCGCCGTCCCGGTGACGGACGCGGCCGCCGTGACCGGCGTGTCGGTCACGGGCCCGGTCGGGACTATCACGTACCATTTGCCGCCCGAGCACAGGGCCGAGGGGAGCCCCACGGTGAGGCCGAGCCCCGCGGCGCTGTAGCGCCAGAGGAGGGCCGGGTCGCTCTCGGGGTCGGTGATGTCCAGCGCGAATATTTCCGAGAAGAAGTGCTCGGCGCCGGCAGCCGCCGGGTTCGGCGTCTCGACGGGCCTCCCGCCGAGCCTCAGGGCGCCTATCAGCACGGTCCTCCACTTGCCGTCAATCTGGATGTCGTTTACGAGCGGCTTCTGGTCGACGTAGTAGGAATGGCTGTAGTACGGGTCGGGAAGCCACCTGAGGTGCGGCAGTACGGAGGCCGGTATGAAGGCCCACGTCTCCGCGCCCCTCTCGTGGGGGACCGAGCCGTTCCCGTCGCCCGTCTCGAAGGAGATCCTCCCCTGCGAAAGGGTGGTCGGGAACCCGACGTTCACCGCGTGGAGCATGCCGTCGTTCGCCCCGAAGTAGACCATCTGCCTCCTGCCGGACCGCTCCCTGACGAAGGCCGAGTAGCTCGTGTCGCCGTAGAGCATGTCGAAGCCGCTGGCCGGGACGCTCACCAGTATGGGCTTGGAGTTTATGACGTCGCCAAGCCGCCAGACGACCGGGGCGCCGCCGTCCTTCCAGGGATCGCTCACGGTGCGGGAGCGCCAGCCCGGGAACTCTACGCCGTACACCCAGTTTATGAGGTTCCTGGCGGCGAGCTGCCCGTTGGCGACACCCGGGAGCGACTCCTGGAAATTCTGGTGAATCATGAGGTTCTGGAGCTCGGTGAGGTTGTCGTGCCAGAAAGCGGCCAGTTCCGGCTTGGAGCGGAACTGCGTGGCGGGCGCCTCGTAGAAGATCCGCCTGCGTCCGTCCGCGACGGTCGCGGGCACGCTCGCCGGCCTGGGCCCTGAGGCAAGCCTCGCGGAATCGAGATGGGCCAGCCAGTAGCCCGTGTCGAACAGGGGCTCTATCCTGTGTATGGCGAGGTACGGCGCAGCCTGGCTGACGGAGGGGTGCCTCCTGGCGTCCGGCATGAGCTGAAGATCGTTTGTCCCCTTCGGATCGTAGCACCGCGAGACGTAGTCGCCGAACTCGTAGCACTCGGGCGGATCCATGTTCTTCTGGCTGAGGCTGTTGAAGGTCACCACGAAGTCGCCCTTCTCTGCTTCCCCGTTGACCATGTCGAGCGTGCCGTCATGGTCGCTGTCCTCGCGGAGGTTGCCCCACTTGTCGAGGAACAGCCCGTAGACCGAGCCCACCCACCTGACCTGCTGGCTGGGCAGGTCGGGATTGGTGTAGAGCGGGTAATAGATGCTCTGGACGGACACCCCGCCGCCCAGGATCGTGTCGATGGAGGCCGCCGAGGCGGTGGAAGTCGATATCGAGCGGGCTATCTCGCGGAAGACCGCCTCCAGCTTGCCGGGAAGATCCGAGATGTTCGTGGGCTGGAAGTACGTCTTGGGCTTCCCGCCGTCGCCCTCCCACTCGCCTTGATCGGGCTGGCCGTTCAGGTTGTAGTCGGTGTACCCGCCGTACTTGGCCGCGAGGTAAAGGGGGTTTGGCAGGTAGTTCCCGGCCTTGGACGGGTCCGGGTCAAACTCGAAGGTCCTCCAGACCTTCTCCTTGATGTCGTCCGGGGTTCCCAGGGGATGGTGGATGGCGTGGATGTCGGTGAAGCAGCCGGTGCCGTTGGCCGCGGCCGAATCGACGCCGTACCCCTTCGGCCAGTTGCACGATGGGGGCGTCCCGAACTTGGGGATGGCCGGGCCGCCGACATACTGGCTACGGCCCGTGTCCATGTATATTCCGTCATGGGTGGTGCCGGATATGGTGTATCCGGTCATCATCCGCTTGTCGATGTGGATGGCGACCTTCCACTGGCCGTTAATCAGCCCCGCCACCTCGTCCGGCTCGACTATGAAGGGGGTCCCGTCCTCCGGGTCCCTGAAGGTCCAGTACTTGCCGCCCTTCGCCTTGAGCGCGCCGGAAATGAAGTCTGCCTTGTGATATCCCTTGTCCTTCTTGTCGGCAGGATCCTTCACGTCCGACATGTCATAGAAGATGTCGCCCGTCTTCGGGCCCTGGTGATCGGAGAGGAGCTCGAACACATGCTCCACTATGATGTCGGCGTCCCAGTTGGAGCCGAAGTCCTGGGCGCTGTAGGCGATGGACTGAGCCTCGTAGTTGACCCTGACAGTCACGGTGTAGGGAGTGCCCCTCGCGTCCGTCCTCCAGTCGAGCACGTAATAGTTCAGCACCTCCAGGAGGCGGTTGTAGTTCGTGTAGACGTCGGTCTCGCTCATGGCGACCGGGAGGATCTCCATCCTCCTCACCACCTTGCCGTCCTGCCCGTAGAGCGGGAAGTTCAGCGGGGGGAACGTCGGGGTGAGGGTCACCGCGTATATGTCCAGGCCCATCGGTTCCGAGCCCGGAGGGGAGAAGTCGTGGACGTGCGCGAAGTAGGCCACCGCTGAGGCGCTGTAGGTCCCCTCGAACGAGCTCCGGTTGGGGCAGATGCCGTTCACGTCGGCGAGCGTCTCTATCGTCTTGGGGGAACAGTCGCCCCAGATCATCTGGTCCTTCTGGTGCGCCGTCCCGCTGTACTTGTCGCCCGACCCGAATCCCGGATCCGCAGACCAGTAGTACTTCTTCCCGCCCTGGCTGAACCCCTCCATGTCTGTTATCTTCTTGAGATATATGGACATGTCGAAGGTGTTCGGGATAACGGCCTGCACCGACGGCGGGTACTCCTCCAGGGGCTTCGCCACGAGCCCTCCCGGCTTGTTGACGCCCTGGTCGCCGTCGAAGTCCGCCTCGGCCTCGGCGATGAGTATGATGATGGGCTTCGCGCATTCCGCCGACGGTATCGGGGGGACGACGCTCCAGCTCTTCACCACCGAGAGGTTCAGGTTGGGGAAGCTGTCCCTCTCGGCCTTGATGGGAACGTAGTCCTTCGTGGGCTGGATGCTCGACTGGTTGAGATTCTCCTCCGTGAGCCTGTTGAAGTAGCGGACTCCCTCGTATAGGAGCTCGCCCACCGGGTTGCCCCAGCTGGTCGCCGTGGTGTAGGTGCCGCCGTAGGTGGGGCTCCCGGCTATGATGAGCCCGTCTATCGACTGTATGAGCCCGCCCCCCTTGAAGATGCCGGACTGCATGTCTATGGACGCGGCGAGATCGTCTATGTGGGCGCGGATGACGCCGCCCTTGCGCCTGGTGTACTCGCCGGGCCCGTCCTTTGCGTCGAACCCGGAACCCCTCTTGTCGAAGGTCCCGGTCATGAGGCCGAAAAGCATCTGCCCGTGCTCGCCGTTCTGCTGCAGGAGCCCCGAAGGCTTGAGCGTCCCGCCCGGGTAGGCGCGGCAGTCGTCACCGGCAGCGTACTTAGCCTTGTCGCAGACGTTCACGTGCACGACCAGCTCACTTATGCGTTTCTGTGCAGCCAGGGTGAGCGTGTCGGTCGTCGAGGGGTTGGGCGACTGGTTCAGCGCCCAGTCGAAGTACCGTCCCCCGGTATACTTTGTCGACCCCTGCACCTTCGCCTTCCACACGTCGCCCCCGGCGTTCAGGATGTACTGGATGAGGGGGAAGTGACCGCTTCCGTCGTCGCCGGACTTGTTGCGGACCCTCACGAAAAAGTGGGCGGTCCCGGCAGACGGCTTGGGAAAAGGGGTGAACTTGGAGATGTCGAAATATTCGTTGTTCCGGCTCTCCTCCGCCCAGCGGTCGTCGGCGAGCACGTCGGTCCCCCACGTGTGGGCGTCACGGGGCACGAGCGAGCTCTGGAGCTGCGTCTGTCCTTTAGTGTCGATCCTCCTGTGCCCGCCGTAGAGGATCTTGCGGATGACGTCCATCCTCGTCGCCGTTATGAAGTTGAGCCAGTTCCCGCTGTACAGCCCTCCCGCCGAGGAATGGGGAGAGTTGCAGATCCCTATCTTCTCCCCTGACCTGAAATGCACCGCGCGGGCGGCCCTGATGCCTGCCTTCTTCACCGAGTCCGGTCGCCTGGCGTCCAGCGCCGACTGCGACTCGTCGTCCTTGGCAGGACCGTCAAGATAGAAGTACTCGTCAATCTTCGCCTTGTCCTCGCCACCGGGAACGGACCGCGAATAGGCGTAGCACGACATGCTGTCGAAATAGCCGTAGTAAATGACCGAAGGGTTGAAGCCCGTGTCGATGAGCCCGTCCTCGTCCATGTCGGAGAAATTGTTGTAGGCCTGCTGGAACAGCTTGTGGTCCTTGGACAGGACCAGGAGAACCCTGGGCACGGTCCTGCCCGAGCTCGTGATGGGGCTGTTCTGGTAGTTCAGCGACTCCGGGGAGCTTGCAGCGGCCGCGGTGCCTCCCGCCGCTGCCAGCACCAGCGAGACCGCGCAGAGAGCCGCGGCCGCCGCGGCGAGGAAAGTTCCCGAATGCCCGGTGACGCTTGACGCCCGCCCGAGACGCCAGTTGCCGCCGGACATCCCGTCGCGGGAATCATGACCGCGTGCGCCTGTTCCCATTCCGTCTTTCATGTGATTCACCATGAAACCTTTCCCGGGCAGGACCAGCATGCAAATTGCCCTGTCCGTGGTGATCCTCGGCGTCCATGATTCTCTGTCTGCAGTGCCCCGCGCAAGTCATTTCCGGGACTTGGCGTTTCGGACCCTGCGGACGCCGTCTCCGATTTGCCCCGCTTCCTTCCGGGCCATGACCTCTCCCGTTGAAAATCGTGAGCCGCGTCAATGCGACGCCTGAAAAATTTTCTTCCTGACCAAATGGCCGGACGGAGTTGCGGCCGGCCCTGAGCACGACACTTGACGCGGATCCTCTTGCGCCCGCTCAAGAAGCGGTCGCTCGTAAATATGACCCGTAAACTTTCATGCAATCCAGATACCAAATTTTTATAATTATCCACACATCAAAAGCTAAAAAGTAAAAATTTATATCTCTGCAAATTGCATGATTTTTCACAAAATTTTGACCAAAGATTTAGTTTCATCTTGCTCCAGAGCAATCTCGGTCCAATCTTTCATAAATTCTTGCTTTTTCCCAATGTTGAAACCCTGACTGCCGCGTCCGTCTCGTTCGCCGCCGTCATGACTGAACAACGCAGATTTTCACGAATTCCCGCCGAAAAGCAGCCTTATCCCGCCTTGACCGACAGCAGACAACTGCCGGCGGTTGATTGCCAGTGCAAACCATACGAAATGTGTTGGCAGCAACATTGGCGCCAATGTTATCGCCAAGCGGTAACCCGCACCGCCACATGCGTAAGCCTTTCTGACAACGCCTGAATCATTTCTTCTCACACGGAAAGCTTTGGTGCGGGCTCCGGAAAATCTTGCCCCACAACCCAAATTCCTCGGCTGAAACCCAGGCAGCTTCGCCGGATTCCGAAATCTCTTCCACAGGCTCCCAAAAAGCCCGGAACGATTCCGAAAACTCTTCCGCCGGAACATGAGGCGTTCAGACTGTCACGGAAAACTTCGCACCTGACCGCAAAAGTCATTCCGCTCTCAGGCATGCCGTCTGCCGGAGGAGAAGCCTGCAATGCCGGGACTGGCTCCTCCTTAATCCTGAGCCAGGTGCCTGTCAGGGCCGCGAACGGCCCTGGCCGCAGGCTGCAGGCGTTCTGCCCCCGTGCCGCGCGGAATTCCGTCCGAATGCCGCTTGAGCTGCCTCACCGAAATTCCGTGACAGGGCTCAACATGCGATCCCGTGCAACATCGCGGACCGTGCAGTCAAAAGACCGAACTCACATGCGCAGCAAGTTCCAGTCTAATCCTTCATCTTAATTATTTATCAGCCGAAGCTCCTCGACATTCCGGATGTCACCATGGCGGACGTGCAGAGGCGCCCCGTCCTCCTCCCGCCGGCAACCGGGGTCCGTATGTTTCGGCAATGCTCACGTGGTGGCCAGAAGCCCGGCTGAAACTCAGTCCGGCTGGCTCCTGGCGCCGAGGCCTGCAGGCAGGCCGTCACGGCACAGCAGGTCCTTCAGCCCGGCTGCGTGCGCCCCGGCACCCTTTCTCGCCCCGCGCGAAGGCGGGAAAGTCTCAGTAGGTATGCACGCTCTGCGCTGCGGTCGGGAGATAGTTCACGCCTATCCAGGTCACCATCAGGAACGCGAAGGCCATGAGCGGAACGAGCATGGTGACGGTCCCCCTGCGCCCCGAGCGGCGGAGGTGTATGTAGGCCAGGAAGGCCCCGCACGTGACGAAGGCCCAGGTCTCCTTCGGGTCCCAGGACCAGAACCCGCCCCAGGCCTCCTCTGCCCACAGCGCCCCCAGGATGAGCCCCAGCATCAGGAAGCCCGTGCCGACCCGGCAGAGCCTGTCGGCCAGTTCCAGCATCCCCTCGTCGGGAAGCCCGCCGCGCCGCCGGACGATCACCATCAAGGAACCCACCGCGCACGACGCCAGAAGGGCGTAGGAGAGGATGTAGAGGGTCACGTGCGGTATGAAGTAGGGGCTCTGGAGGGCCGGCATGAGCGCCTTGGAGTGGATCTCGGGCTTCACGACGTTCACGAAGGCGAACACGGAGGCTGTCACCGCGCCGAAGCTCAGGAGCCACGGGTGCCCGAAGCTGCGGAACGCCATGAGCCCGCACAGAGAGAGGAAAAACGAGTACCACAGCCTGGTCTCGCCCATGGTCCTGAACGGGGGCCTCTCCAGGCTGAGCCAGAGCCCAGCTGTGAAGGCGAGCGAGACAAGCGTGCCCGCCAGGAGAAGCGCCGCGGCCGCCCGCGGCTTCCGGAACACCCAGATGGCGGAAAACAGCCACAGGGCCGCCGAGACTGGCCCCAGCACGGCGTAAAGAGTCCAGGTTACGTGGAAATGGCCCATGCGGCTACGCCTCGCTTCCGCCGGCGGGTTCGTCCGCAGGCCCTGCCGCGCCCGCCCCGGCTGGCGGTTCCGGCAATTCGCGGCCCCCGGCGCTTCCGGAGTCTCCCGCGCCCTCCCGGGCTTCCTGGCTTTCCCTGCCAGCCTGGAATCCCGCCCCTTCCGGGCCTTCCGGGCCTTCCGGGCCGCCCTCCCCTTCCGGGCGCTCCTGGATTCCGGCCCCTTCCGGGCCTTCCAGGCCGCCCTCCCCTACCGTCCGAACCTGGACCCCTGCCCCATCCGGGCCTTCCGCCCCGGCCCGCCCAACCGGGCCCCCCTGGGCCCCCGGGCCATCCGGGCCATCCGGGCCCGCCGCCCCGACCGGGCCCGCCGGGACGCCCG
>JAISFP010000074.1 GCA_031263525.1 Deltaproteobacteria bacterium
TCAGAGCTTCCGTAAATGCCGGCTCCTATGCCGTGTGAAGTCAGAACTCATAGACTGCTGGCGGTGACGTTTCCAAAGCCACAACCAGGGCTGCGGCCACCCCCCGATCCTCCCCCGGAAACTCGTCAGCGTCCCGGCACCAGTCCCCTCCTTTTTTTCCCCGCCGGTTTCCGGGCTGCCGGCCTGCCCCGGAAGGCGTCCGAGGGATCACGGACGGGGCCGCGGCCATCCTCAGATCCCACCCGAAAACTCATCGGCGTCCCGGCGCCAGTCCCCTCCTTTTTTTCCCCGCCGGTTTCCGGGCTGCCGGCCTGCCCCGGGAGGACGTCCAAGGGATCACGGACGGACGGTGCCGCGGCCGCCCCCCCGATCCTCCCCCGGAGACTCAGTTGCTACCCGGTGCCAGTCCCCTCCTTTTTTTCCCCGCCGGTTTCCGGGCTGCCGGCCTGCCCCGGGAGGACGTCAGATGGATCTCGGACGGACGGGGCCACGGTCGCCCCCCCGATCTTCCCCCGGAAGGTCAGCGGTTGCCCGGCCTGCCGGCTCTTGTTTTCCAATTCCAAGAGTCTTGTTCTTGTCTTGTTCCTGGGTCCGGATACTCCGAAATCGTAGCCGCCGGGAAGCCATTCTGGCCCTGAAAGCTTGGCCCATGGCTGGCTTGAGGCTTTATTCCCCCCGAGTGCGAGTCGCCGATCGGGGCCAGTTGTCCGATCAATTCTGTCACATTTGGGCGATCTTCCTAAATCGTCCGTGACCCTTAAGTGACTTCAGCCCGCTCCTTTGGTTACCTGAAAGGGCTCGAGACGCAAAAAGCCCGACACGGGCCCATGCCCCATGTCGGGCGGTTACCTGCAGTCGTCCGGGAGCCCGATGCCGACAGGGCCGGATGGGCGTCAGGGCGGCCCGGGCTCGATCCTGCGGCCCAGATCTCCCGGTCATCCTCTCACGAGCCTGAGCCGGGATGATCCTTTCGCATGCGGAAATCCAGCACGTCCGCCACGTCCTTGCCCTGCCCCTCCGGCGGGAACCACATGATCACCTCCGCGTGAGGCGCGGCACGGCCGGCAAGAACGGCCTGGTCGGCGCGGGCCCCGTCCATGGCGGCCTGGGTTGCGGCGTCCTTTTCGCGCTCGCCCGCCACGGTGACTCTGGAGGCGGCGGCCAGGACCTCCCGGACCGTTTCGGGCATCGACTTCCCGTCGAGGAAGGCCTTGTTCCGTGCCCCGCCGGAGACAATCACGGCGGGAGGGGGCTGGCCGTCCAGCTCCGCGAGGGCGTGCAGGGCCAGGGCGTCGACCCCGCCCTCCGCGATCCAGACGTTGGCGGGGTCGCCCCTGAGGATGGGGGCGAACTTCTTGTCGGAGCCGCGGAAATCTCTCTTCGTCACCTCGGCGGCCGGATCCGCCGACCTTTTGGTGACCGACCTCGGCGCCCCGCCGGAGTCGCGCCCGATGAAGGCTACCCCGTCGTTCAGGGGGTAGACGAAACCCTGCCTGGATGCCTCGAAGACCAGCTCCCGCGGGATGTGCCTGCCTCCCAGGTAGTCTATGGTCACCCCGAGGGAAGCCCGCGCGGGAAGCTGAGGCCTCGCCTCGCGCTCCGGCTTCGGCGAGGCCGGACGGACGGGGGCTTCGGCGCGCGCGGCCACGCCTTCGCCCTCCAGGAGCGACGTCACGGCCTCGGGGAAGGACAGCATGGGATCGAGCTCCCTGGCCAAGGCGATCACGTTTCCGCCGACGCGCGTGGAGTGGTGGCAGTAGACCCACCTCTCGCCCAGGTCCGTGAGCCGGTACACCTCGATCCCGTCCAGCTTGACCGAATAGTGGCGCTGGCCGTCTCTTTCGACCGTGAACCCGCACCCCGCGAGCATGGGCCGCGGATCGACGGTTCTGGCCAGCCTGATTTGGGCGTCGTTGACGAACACGGTTGCGGCCCCTCCTGTCTGACGTTTCGGCCCTTGCGGCCAAAGGCCCCCATGACCGGCTTCGCCCGCGGCCCCCTGCGGGCCAGGACGCGATTGCCGGCTCTCCGCGCGCGGTCGCCCGGGCCGCCTGCCGTCTCCGTCACTCTTCTTCCCGGCCTCCGGCACGGTTGCGCGGCGTTGCCCTTCGGCCACGCCGGATCAGGCGCGGGGCGCAGGCGGCTCCCTGCCCGCGCTCCCGCCCCGCCGAAGCGGTCCGGCTCATGCCGCGCGCCTGGCAGACGCGTTGCGGGCAATATTCTGCAATGCGCCGCACAGGTATTTCGCGAAGCCCGGCTTCCTTATCAGATTGGCGAGCCACCTGGCCCTGTAAGTTTCCCTGATCGACTCCAGCAGGCATTTCAGTTGCCCCGGGCTTTTGGCCGCCTTGGCGGCGGCGGGGAAGATATTCAGGGCCGCGTTGGTGCTGAAGAGGTCCGCGTCGTCACATGATTTCTTTCCGTGGCAATTCCATTCTCCGTCGACCGACTCCCAGAGGACGGCCTCTTTGGCATCCTGTCCGACGTCGGCATGCCGTCGGTCGCCGGTTGCGAGGTTGGGCGGAACCGTGCCCCGACCGGCAAAACCGGCCGCGGGCGGCCTTGCGCCGGTGACCGTTCCGGTCGACCGCGTCTCGGCCTTGGGACGGAGGTCCCCGCTGATCCGTGCAGCCGGCTCCTTCACGCGGTCCTCCGGAAGAACGGCCTCGCGCGCCGCTTCCTGGTCCCGCGCCGGTCGGTTCGCCAAATCCCTTGCCCGGTTCTCCAGTTCCTTCAGCAAGGACGACGACGGCGATGCGGGCCTCCCGCCCGCCTTGTCCCCGGTATCGCCTAACATGCGCGAGATGGCATCCGACTCGGCGGCCCAGTCCCAGGACGCCCGCCGGGGCGGCGGCGTCTCGGCCCCCGCCTCTCCGCCCCCGGCATCCCGGAGCTCCGGGATCGATGCCCGCCGGGACAGCGGCGCCTCGGCTCCCGCCTCTCCGCCCCCGGCATCCCGGAGCTCCGGGATCGATGCCTGCCGGGGCGGCGGCGCCTCGGCCCCCGCCTCTCCGCTCCCGGCATCCCGGAACTCCGGGATCGATGCCTGCCGGGACTGCGGCGCCTCTGCCCCCGCCTCTCCGCCCTCGGCATCCCGGAGCTCTGGGATCGATGCCCGCCGGGACTGCGGCGCCTCGGCTTTTGCCTGGAGGGTTGCCGTTAACCGCTTCTTCATATTTTCAACCTTCCTCTCCGTGAGGTCCGCCCACTCAAGCGCATAGCGGTTCCCTGCCGTCAGGTCCCTCAGCCCCCTTGCCCGCGCCGCAAGCTCTTCCAGCCTTCCCGGCAACGAGGGCGATGCCGGATCGGCGAACACATCCCTCATGAGAGGGTCCAGCCGCTCGTCTATGGCACGGTACTCGTCCCTGAACTCCGGCGGCAAGGACGAAAAGTCGCTACCTTCTGCGGGGGACCCGGCCTTCTTGCGGGCCTCCGCTTCCGACGCGTCCGCGGCGATCGAGGCCGCCAGGCTTGCCGAAAACGACAGCCGCTCCGCCACGTGCTTCGCCAGGCAGTCGCCGCCCGCCAGGGTTGCCGCGGTCGCCTCCGCCCGGGCGGCCAGCGACTTCATCGCCTCCGCGTAGACCTCCGGCTCGTAGCCGGTTTTGGCGACGGCTCCGAAGTCGCTCGCCAGCGAGACCAGAAGATCCTTCATGTGCCCCGCGATGGCCTCGACCTCGGGAGCCCCGGCTGACGAGGCGGCACAGCCAGACGCCTTTTGCACGAGGTACGCCAGACAGCCCCCGATGGCGTTGAATCCGCCGGGGCCCCTTCCGCTTATGCCCACGAGATGATTTCCCAGCGATTCGGCTATTCCGATCACCTCCTGCTCTTGCGGGGTGATTATCGGCACCGGCCTCCGGCCCTCAGACGCGTCCGCGTCCGGTCGGGAGGGGGCGGGTTGCCTGCCCGCGTCCCTGTCGGCCTGTGCCGCAGGCGTGTCCGCGTCCGGTCGGGAGGGGGCGGGCCGCCTGCCCGCGTCCCTGTCGGCCTGTGCCGCAGGCGCGTTCGCGCCGTCCGAACCTGACTTTGTTCGCGGGGCCGGGCGGTTGTAGTCGGGGAATCCGATGAGATCGGGGATCCCGACGAAGCTGATCAGGATGCCGTCGTCCCGGACCGCGTACTCGACGAGCCCCTCCAGCGGCGACTTTTCGATGATGGCGGCAAGGTGACTGGCCGCTGCGGCGATGAGGCTCTTGGGGCAGCTTCTCCGGCCGACGCTTCCGGTGATCTGTCTGAGGCAGTCCGCCGTCAGGAGGAACGGCTCGTTGAGCTGGTCAAACCGCTTCAGCACGCGCGATCTGATGTTCATGGCGAGCATCCCCTGCGCCCCGGAAATCCTGGAGCCTTGGAGATCCGCCGCGTCGATCGGGGTGTAGTGGGTACGCTTCGGCATGACCAGCTTGCAGAACATGTCAAGGCGCATCATCGCGAAGAACGTCTTGCTCTCCCGGTCGTAGCTGAGGGCCCGGCCCGTGTCCCCGTGCGCGAGCCAGGCCTCCTTGATCCAGCGGGCATCGTCGTCCGTCTCCTTCCCGAGCTCCTCCTTCACGGTCTCGGGGTCCGGGAACAGCCGCTCCCCGGCGTTCCCGTCCGGCCAGACGCATTCGGCCGAGGCCGCGAGCGCGAATCCGGCCCGGAGCCGTTCGTCGGCCTTCCGGCCCCTGCCGCAAGACCTTTTCAGCAGGCCGGTCTCCGACATCATCAGGTACATGTACCCGCCGCTCTCGGCGATGACGGGGGCGTATGCGCCGCAGAGCCTGCCCTTAAAGGTTCTCTGCCATATGATGAGCAGGAATACGAGCAGGTGCAGGGAAACACCGCTCGTCCTGCTGCTCCTGACCTTGGTCGGCATGGAGTCCGAGAAGCTCAGCCTGGCCCGGCAGAAGAAGTTGGGGAGCTGGCCCTTGAAGTGGTCTGAGTCGGCGGCCTTCCGGGCCGCCGGGGGCGCCTCTTCTTCGGGATCGGCCCCGGGCGGCCTGTCCCCCGGCGGCGCGGGTAGCGCGGAGGGCCCCGTCGCGTCGGCGGGGCCGCCTCTCTCCAAGACTCCCGGAGCGGCATCCTCCGGGACCGGCGTCACGGGGTCCGGCTCCTGGACGCCTTCCTGGACGCCTTCATCGGGTTTAAGGTCAGAGTCCGCGGGTTTAAGGTCAGAGTCCGCGGGTTTAAGGTCAGAATCCGCGGGTTTAAGGTCAGAATCCGCGGGTTTAAGGTCAGAGTCCGCCGGAAGGCGGCCTAACATGCACATCCGTTCAACCTCCTTGCGCCTGCCGAGCCCGGAAGTCCAAAGGCGAACTCCCGGGCGGCCTGGCGTGTGCTGGCGGCTCCGGGCGCTGGGATCTGCAACAAAAAAGGCGCCCGGAACCGTTTGTTTTCGGTCCCTGCGCCTTGCTTGACATCCCCTCGGGGTCTGTCGTACAATCCGGATTGACAGCGTCCGCTTGTCAATACGGTCTTTAGCAGGGACCAAATCTGGCCCGCGAATCCTCCGCTAAAGGATTCGCGGGCATTTTTTATGGGGATCTGTTCATCAAATCACCTAAAACGACATATGTTTGAAAATTTGAACATCAAGAAAGTATACGTATGGCCTGGGTGAAGACCGAGTTGCAGGACCAGGTTGAGGCCCGGCGAAGGCTGTGATGCCTTCGCCTAGGTCCAGGGGAACATGAGCCCCCCTTCAAGCCAGGACCAAGATCCAGCCGACCAACAAAAAAATGGAGCGGTTCCGGCGGTATGAGTCGCCTATGGTTCTTCCTCATTTGGACTCTAACATGATTCATATCAAGATTTCAAGGGCCTCGACCTTTTGGCACCGCAAGGTCAAGTGGGGCCTCTCGAAGGCCTCGGGCGGTCGTGACGTCCGCAGGCCAGGCCCGGGGCGGCGGGGACATCGGCAACGGGGCCTGCCGATGCCGGGTTTGCCGCAGACGTCGTCGGGCGGAATCTGAAGGCGGGTGGCCAGCGGCTTGACTTGTGGAGTGACGGTGCGTCCCCTTTGGAGGTCAGGCGCCGGGATGGCCTATGCCCTGCGGGGAGCTCAAACAAAAAAAGCGCCCGGGACCGCATGATCAGGTCCGGCGCGCTTGGCTTGACTTTCTGTCCGGGTGGGATATAATCCGCTCAGACTGTCACGCGGTCGGACCCGAGGGCCCCGAACTTCACTTTGGAACGGTGGAGAGTTCGGGGCTCTGGTCGTTTATGGCTATGTCATATATTTTAGCCTGATATGAGTTAAGTGTGGCGGCAACAGAATACCTGCCTAAAGGACATTTTGTTCAAGGTCCAGTAGTGAAGACGGGCATAAGATAGCCGGGCCATGGACTGGTCCAGCCCTTCAACACCGGTCGGAGCGGATGCTACGGCCTGTGAGACCCAGTGAAACATTTATAGCCCACCTCTGTCAAGGGCTCTTTCTCCCGACAGGCGCATCATGTTGGGCGTCCGCCGGAGAATGGCTTGAGAGGGAGCGGAGAGCGGCCCGCGCTGGAACCGGGGGAGTCGGGGGGCGTTCTTCCGGTATTAGCGGTAGTAGTGGCTTCGGAATTCTGGGCGGCAAGGTCAGGCGGCAGGCCGTCGCGCATGAGCGTTTCCGGCCCGGGACAGCTCTGGATGGTCCGGACGGCAGGGTTCATAGGGGCTGTCATAAGCGCCCTCTGACTCCTAGGGGTGGGGTGCCTCATGTGGCCTGCCCTGCTGGCAGGCGTTCAGTGCTTCGCCCAAGCGGATCACCGCTGGGTGGACGCGCCCGAGGATCCTCTCGCCTGCCTTGCAGGCCGCCGTCAGGATCCCGATCGCGCCCGCAGCGTCACCCTGCCTGACCATCGCCTCTGCCAGCGTCTCAGCGGACGCGAGCGAGAGCTGATGGCCCGGGCCGTAGGCTTTAAGGTGCCCCTCGTGAGACCGGATCAGCACTTCGATGCCTCTTTCGGGGTGATCGCCGTGAGCAACCAGCGCGTTCCCCAGATTAAGGAGCGCCTCCAAGGCTTCCGGGGTGTCCTTCGGCTTCATGGCTCCGGACGCCTTGTAAGCCTCGTGGAGCTCCCGGTACGCGAGCTGGACATTCCCCAGCCCGGCGTAAGCCGTAGCCAGGCGCACCCTTGCGTCTATCGTGCTCGGATGGCCGGCTCCCAGGACGGCCTTTCTGGCCGGCACCGCCGCGTTATACAGCCCCGCCTCGTTCGCGAGCCTGTCACTGTCCGCACGGAACATCTCCGATGCGCCCCTCCAGTTGCCACTCGCCGCGTAGGTCGCCGCCAGGTCGTTTCTGATCGTGACGGTGGCCCTGTGATCCGGACCGAGCCGCCGTACCCTGTCCGCGAGCTTGCCGCGCAGCCAGGCTACGGCATCGTCGGCGCTGCCTGATCCCTGGAGGGCCGCGGCCATGCCGCACATCGCGAACACGGTCTGCGGATCTCCGGGCCCGAGATCCCTCTCGTCTATCTCCAGCGTCCGCCTGAACAGTTCAAGGGCGCCTTCGCGGTCGCCCGTCCTGAAGAGGGTCAGGGCCAGGCTGTTCATGACCTTGACCGTAGACCTGTGCTCCGGCCCCAGCGCCTCCTCGTTTATCCGGCGGGCCAGCGCGAGATATTCCGCCGCCTTGAGGTTGTCGTCCATGGCCGAGAACGCGGCCCCCAGGCCCTCGAAGGCCTGGGCGGCCAACTCGCACTCGCCGTGGGCGGCCACGATCGCGTCGGCCGCACCATGGAACACCACCCCGGCTTTCGCGTTGGCACCCGTCCTCAGGAGGACGGAGGCGAGGTCGACGAGCGCCGCGAGCCTGTGCGGGTCATTCGGGCCCGACAGTTTCTCCAGCCCATCCGCCGCCCGCGCGATCAGAGCCGTGGCCGGCGCCAGGTTTCCCTGGGCCGCGAGCGCTCTGCCGAGATGTTCCGTTGCAAGCAGGACATGAAGCTCATCGGCGCCCTCCATGCTCTTCAACCCTTCAAGCGATCGCTTCAGATGCCTGACGGATGATTCTGCGTCGCCCAACTTCAGGCACACGGCTCCCAGATCGTGCGTGATGGTCAGGGTATCGATGTGATCAGGCCCCAACTCCGTTTCGGCCTGCGCGAGCTGCGTTTCCAGGACTTCCCGCGCCCCGGGAAAATCGTTGTGTCTCATAAGCTCCTCGACCCGGCTGTCCGCGGATAGAAGCATCCTGTCGTTGCCGAATTTCATGTTTTTCCCTTTCGCGCGAAATGCGCACCCGGCATCGGGAGGCGTCTCGCGGCGGCTAAAGTTCATATGGAAGCCGTGACCGACGAGGCAAGAATGTCGGCGAACGGATCGCGGCGCGACCGCAGGCAACGTTCCGCCCGGGCGAATCCGGTCGGCATATGCGTTCCGTAGCCCGCCTTGAACGCGTTCAGCCGCGCGGGCCTTGGGGCCCGAAAAGTCCGGCCAGCGGGCCTCCGGGACCGGA
>JAISFP010000100.1 GCA_031263525.1 Deltaproteobacteria bacterium
TCTTGGGAACACACCGGGTTTTCACACAAAAACTTGTTTGCAAATATTATGCCAAAAATTCTCTGCAAGCCTCTGCAGACCCTTTTGAATGGTTTCAGGGGGGGCACCTGAACAGTTACACCCGGCGAAGCCAAGTCAAGGCCCGGCGAAACCCCTCCAAGACCCGGTGAAGCCACGTCAAGGCCCGGCAGAGGCGTGGAAATGTTCCTTCAGGTTCCAGGGGAAGCCCAGCAGGGGCACGGACATACCCCGTCAAGGCCCGGCGAACCCGTCCTGGACGCGGAAAAACCACGTCATGGCCACGGGGAAGCCCTGCCGGGCCGAGTTAGCCCAGCCAGGCCGCGGCGGAGCCCCCAGGAAGGCAAGTTGACATGCTTACGGGGCGGAATGTACTATATGTATAGGCTTTTCCGGGCGGCATCCGGGGCCAGCCACGGTCCCGCCTGCCCCGAACGCCTCCTCCTCCACCCGTCCCCGGCCGCCACAGGCGGCGCCCCAGCCGGTCCCGGCTCCTCCAGGAAGAACCATGGCTAGCGACTCCCAGATAACGTGCCCGTCCTGCGGCGGCTTCATAGACGTCATACCGGGACAGTCTAAGTACACCTGCCCCTGGTGCGGGAACGACGTCGACCTGTTCAGGCTCCAGCGGCAGGCCGGTGCCCAGGGGACAGGCGCGCAGGGGGGCCAGGCGCCCTCCGCCAGGGACATCAAGCTCATAGTCCCCTTCAGGGCTGACGAGAACGCCCTCCACTCCTTCGTGCTCCACAAGGCCATCGAGAACGACTACGCCCCTGACGACATACTCTCCTCTGGGAACGTCGAGTCCAAGGAGCTCCTCTACCTGCCCTTCTGGGAGGTGACGGGATCCTCGGAGATAGACTGGACGGCATCCTTCGGCTACGACCGGCAGGAGCCATACACCGCCTACGAGACGGAGACCAGGGGGGGCCGGACATACCAGAAGGCGGTCACCCGCTACCGCACTGTGACCGACTGGCGGCCCGCCTCGGGCAAGGCCCGGGCGAGCTTCAGGGCGAGGGCCTACGCCGGCAGGGACGCCGCTCCGCAGAACGTGTCCGACATGCTGGAGTCCGGGCTCCTGGGACACGCCGCCGCCCCCTTCGCCGAGGCCTACCTGGCCGGGTACTCCGTCGAGCCCTTCGCGAGGACCCAGGAGGAGTGCCGGGGCCGCTTCGACGCCCAGGCGTACTCCGCCGAGGACGCCGAGGTCCGCCGCCACGCCCAGGGCGACCGGCAGCGGGACTGGCACCACTCGGCCAGCCGCCGCTACGACGCCCCCCAGCAGTGCGTGCTCCCCCTCGCCAAGGCGGTGTTCTCCTACGCCGGCTCGAACTACACCATCTTCGCGGACGGCGTGGACATGCGCCTCGTGTCCTCTGACCCTTTCCCCCGCGACACCAAGCGCAAGGGCAGGGTCAGCCGCGGCTTCATACCCTTCTGGCTCTCCCTCGTGGCAGGCGTCGTCTGCGCCTGCGCCATGGGGATCGACTACGCGCATCCCGCGCCGATAGTCTGCGGTGTCCTGGCCGCCATCATCTACGGCTTCATGCGCAAGAGCTCGATCCTGAAGTCGTCCAGGAAAATCCGCCAGGCCTCTCTCGCCCAAAAGCGCCTGGACGAGTACCAGCAGCTCGGGAACCTGTCCAACGACGAGGTCCAGAGCCTGACCTCCCAGGCCGTGATCCCGAAGCCCGGCCTGCTCGCCCGCACGGGAGGGGACCTGATACTCATCCCCCTTCTCACCCTGGCCTTCGCCGGGGCCGTCATGCTGGGCTTCCTCGCCTTCTAGACATCCCGGGCCCAAGTCCCGCCGGACCCTCCTCTTCCGGAAACCAGGCCCCGGCCCTCAAGGGCGGCCGCCCGGCCTTCAGTTCGGCCCCCCCCCGCCAGGGCCCGGCTCCCTTCCCGGCCCGGCGTCCCCGACCCCCCGCAGCACCCGGACACCCGGCCCTGAAGGGAGGCACCATGGCAGACGACACCACGGGAAACGCTCGCGGCAACTCCCCGGACGGGCGATCCCTCCCGGCGGGACGCAGGCGCTTCGCCTCGTGCGGCCCGGCCGACCCCGCGCTGCACTTCACCGTCCCCGCGGAAAAGCGCCTGCCGGAGATTGCCAGGGCCCTCGCGGAAGGCGCGGCCTACGCCATCGCCCCGAAGGCCATGTCCGGGAGGACCACCCACATGGCGTCCCTGGCCTCGGCCCTGAACCGGGGGGGCGAGGCGCTGGCGCTCCTCATGCCCCTGGAGGCGGCGGCGTCGGCCGAGGATCACGACGAGTTCCGGCGGCTCTTCGTGGCGAGGCTCAGGGAGGCGCTCGCCGAGTCGCCCGAGGAGGAGCTCAGGTCCGCCACCTTCGCGGACGAGGCCCCTGACCCGCGTCTCTTCCTGAAGCCCGCGCTCTCCAGCCTCTGCGCGTCGCTCCCGAAGCCGCTGGCGCTCTTCCTGGACGATCTCGAGACGCTCCCGAACTACTTCCTCCTCTCCCTCCTCCACCAGTTCCGGGACGCCTGGTCCGGGCGCTCGGCTTACCCCTTCCCCCGCTCCTTCGTCCTGTGCGGGGCGGCGGCCGCCAGGGAGCTCGCCCCCGCCCCGGAGGCAGGGCTCACGGGCCCGAGGCCCCTGGTGACGCTCCCGGCCCTCCCGCTGGAGATCCCGCCCTTCGAGAGGGAGGAGGCGGGATGGCTCCTCGCCGAGCACACGCGGGAGGGGGGGAGGTCCTACACAGAGGACGCCGTGGACGAGGCCGCGTACTGGTCGGGCGGGTCGCCAGCGGCGCTGTGCGCCCTGGCCCGGACCGTTGAGGAGGACGTGCTCGCCGGCGACCCTTCCGCGGAGGCGGACGGGGGGGACTTCGACCGCGCCGCCGCCCTGGTGCTCGCGAGGCGCGAGGCCGGCATCGCCCACGCCCTCCGCGCCCTGGAGATTCCGGGCGTCGCCTCGGCTTTCGAGGCGATGATCCTGGGCGAGCCCGGCCTGCCCGCCGGGGTCTCGACGGACGACCTGAGGCGGGGCGCCGAGGCCGGGCTCGTCCGGCTGGGCGGGGGGGACTGCGCCCCCGCCTCGCCCCTCCTGCGCGACGCGGCCGCGGACGAGGCGGGCGGGCGGCTGGCTTACGGCATGCCCCGCTCCGTCGAGAACCGCCTGGCGGAGGGCCGGGAGCTGGACATGTCGGCCGTCCTCAAGGCCTTCCAGGGCTACTGGCAGGTGAAGGGCTCGAGGGTGGCGCCCCCCTTCGGCATGAAGGGGGCGCTGGGGCACCTCGCGCTCATGGCCTTCCTCCAGAAGGTGACCGCCGACGGCGGGGAGGTCCTGAGGGAGTACGGCCTGGGCAGGGGCCGGCTGGATCTTCTCGTGCGCTTCAGGGGCTCGGTCTTCCCGGTGGGCGCGGTGACGAACGAGTCCGAGGCTCTCCTGAAGGAAAGCCTCCTGCAGATGACGCGCTACGTGGACCGCCTGCGCACGAGGACCGGGTGGCTCGTCGCCTTCGACCCGGACCCTTCCGTTGGCTGGGAAAGGAAGCTCTTCTGGCGCTCCGACAAGCACGAGGGCCGGACCGTGCATGTGGTGGGCGCCTGAAAATGCCCGCCCGTCCCGCGACGTGCCTTCAGTCGCGACCGAGCCGGGCGTCCGACCCGCCTCGGCCCGGTCCGGTCCGGTCGCCAGGCACCCAGAATACGCGCGCGGCCGGCAGCCGCTGCAGGGCGGGAGGCCGGAAGTCTCGCGAAGACGGCCGACCGGGCCGCTATTCTCGGGAAGGCGGGAGGCCGTGAGTCTCGGGAAGACAGGCGACCGGAAGCTGCGGGAAGACGGGAAGCGGAAGCCTCTGGAAGGCGGGATGCCCTTCTGCCGGGGCTGGACTGCCTGATCTCCTGCTTGAGCCCGCCATGCCGGAGAAGGACGCAGGGAGAAGCCCCATTCAGCCCGATGCCGAACTTCTGCAAACATGAACACGAAAATGTAGAAAAATTTGAGTTCAACACATAGATTAAAATATTATAATTCTATTCTTGTTCATTCTTATTCTTTGCGGATAATTTAGGAATTTTAAATATTATATTAATAATATCGCAAATATTAATAATGCAAGTATCTAGCTAAGATGAATTAAAATACATTTAAATGGCTACTAAGCAATATCTATCTATATTAATTCTCCTTTTAGATTGATATATGAATAATATTGCTCACATTCTGACTAGCATCTTCCCTAAAACCGCAAGAATTGCCAGACTAATAAGGCAGTTGCAGGTCGGATGCCGGGACAGTGGCCGGCCCGGATGCCGGCATCACCCCCCTGCGGACGCCGGCATCACTGCCCTGCGGATGCCGCCACCCCATCTGCTCCGGATGCCTTTAAAGCGCCTGCCGTCGTCCCCCACCGAAATACAGGCTTTCGGACGTCCGGCACCCTCCCTTCGCCAAGGCTCCCGTTCGGCTCCCAGACCTCCGGCCTGTCCCGGCCCTGGATTCCTCCAAAAGCCTGACATCCACATGCTCCCCGCCCGCCCTCGGACGCCCGTAGTTCGGATTCTCGAATTACGGCTGCCCGGCAAGTGTCCCCCGGCCCGGCCAAGGATGCCTCCGGGACGGATGCCAGGCATCCGTCCCCCCCAAGCATTGGATGCCCTCCGGAAACCCGACATCCACATGCTCCCCGCCCGCCCTCGGACGCCCGCAGCTCGGATTCACGCATCACGGCTGCCCGGCAACTGTCCCCCGGCCCGGCCAAGGACGCCTCCGGGACGGATGCCCGGCATCCGGCCCCCCCAAGCCTTGGATGTCCTCCGAATGCCTGACATCCACATCCTCCCCGCCTGGCCTCGGACGCCCGCAGTTCGGATTCACGCATCACGGCTGCCCGGCAACTGTCCCCCGCCCCGGCCCTGGACCGTCCATGGCTAGGATTGCCACATTGCGGATGCCCGCCATCCGTCCACTCCAAGGATTGGAAGTCCTTCGGAAGCCTGACTTCCTCCCCCGCAGCTTTTGACGCGTTTCGGAAGCCGGGAAGGCCGGAAAAGCGTATGCCGCAGGCCCGCCACACGAGAGAGTCCGCGAGAGGGCCCAACAGGATGTGGCGGATGCGGAAACGGATGCTGCCCGAACATCCGGGCGGGCAGGAGCCCATTCGCGTTGTATTCTGCGGACTTTCGCAAATTCGGCATCCTCTGACATCCCCCTCTTCTTTAAAAGGTATCTGTTCACTGCTTATTTGAGGAGACTGCCTCCGAACCCAGGACGGCCTTCTTCCGAGCCCAGGGAGAGCCTTCCTTGGCTAATATTGCGGCCTCCCTACTGATTTGGAGGCCATTCCCCGAAGCAGGGCAGACTCCCTCTGTACTCTGAGGCAACTCCCGCCGAGCTCAGGGTGACTTCAAGGTTGAACGCATGCCTTCTTCATATGTGTAGTTGGCTGTCAGACATCCGGCCCGCCCCGGCCTCGAATTTGCCTTTCGTGCGCCAGGCATCCTCCCCCTCCCGGATTCGAATGCCGTCAGGCCTCTCGGCATCCGCCCCGCCCGGACTTGGATGCCTGGAGGAGGCCTGGCCGGCATCCGCCCCTTCCGCCTCGGATGCCTGGAGGAGGTTTGCCCGGCTTCCGTCCCTTTCAGGGATGCCGGGCATCCGCCCCGTAAACAGGTGAAGCATTTCGTACGCCCGGAATGCCGGGGATCATACGCCTGGAAGGCTGGGAACCTCCATGGCAGAGGCCAGCAGCGGGAAAAAGTCCGCAAGGGGCACGACAGGATGTGGCGGATGCGGAAACGGATGCTGCCTGAACATCCGGGCGGGTCTGAGCCCATTCGCGTTTCATTTCGCGGGATTTCGTAAATCCTGCATCCTCTGACCCCCCTCGGCTTCCGCTGCCGTTCGGGGCCCTGACATCCGGACCGCCTCAGCTCAGGCCGCCTTTCGTAAGACCAGCCACCTCCGCCGCCTCATCTTCGTATGCCGTCAGTCTCCCAGAAAGCCGCCATCCCGGCCTCGGATGTCCCCAGGATACATGCCCGCCCGGCATCCGCCTCACCCGGCCTCGGCTCCCTCCGGGACGGATGCCCGGCTTCCGCCCATCCCTGCCTCGGGGACGCCCGCAGGATGTATGCCCTACATCCTCTCCCCCCATCCTTGGATGCCTCAGGACGGATGCCCGGCATCCTCCCCACCTGCCCCGGATGCCTCCGCGAAGCAAGTCCGGCTTCACCCCCCAAGCTGTGGATGTGTTCAGGATACCAGACATCCACCTGTCAACTTTGGACTCATTTCGGACAACCGACAGGCCGGAAAAGCGTATGGCACGGGCGGCCCGCGCGATAGAGTCCGGTGCCGGGCACAACGGGATGTGGCGGATGCCGCGGCGGATGCTGCCCGAACATCCCGGGGGCCCGAGCCCATTCGTGTTTAATTACGCGGGGTTTCGCCAATTTCGGTTCTGCCGGGGAAAACATCCGGGATGCCGGCCAGAAAAAGGCGCGGGAATTACCGGTGTCCAGGCATCCGGGACAGAACGCCCGGCCCGGCCCCATAAAGCCCGCCCCCGTCCCGGAGAAGGTGCAAATCTTGAAAAAAATCCCATAACCCGGCGTTTACGCGGGATTTGGAGATTTCTCGCCGCAGGATGCCGCCCCAGGGCTGATCCAGCATCCTTCCGCCCCGGGGCCGGGTGTTCCGAAACACGAGAGAAAATTTTTGAAAAACCAATAATTATGTACTTTATTGCTGCTTTTAAATATTTGCCATCGTCAGGTTGCAATATCGGTTCCGGCCCCGCATCCGTCGCCTCCGGGACACGGAGGGCCAGAGGTCCGCAAGTCCAGAGGAAGCAAATGCTGGCTAAACTCCAAGAGGGGGCATCTTTCGCGTGAAACCCGGCATTTTGAGCTAGATTTGGCGATTTGGCCCGGCAGGATGCCGCCATTGTGCCGGCCAGTCGTCCCCCGGCTCCGAAGGATTCGGTGAGATCCGGGAATATCCGGAAAGATTCGGGGAGATTCGGACAAATTAAGGGAGATTCAGAAAGATTCAGAGATATCAAGGGAGATTCGAGGAGATTCGGAGAGATTCTAGGAGATTGCGTGAAATTCAGGGGGCTCCGGGGACTTGTGATTCCCTGTCCCGAAAGGGGTAATTTTGGAGAAGGCCCGAAATCCGGCACGTTTTGAGTGAAACCCAGAGTTTAAGGCCGGATTTCATGATCCGCCCTGCAGGATGCAGCCGCGGGGCCGGCCACTCATCCCTTCGGCCCGCGAAGACTCGGGGAACCAAATTCAGACGAAAAAATGTCAAAATCCTTCATTTCTGCGATTTTCAGAGCATTTTGCAAAAAGTAACATTCGGGATGCCGTTCCGCACCCACACATCCCTCCGCTCCGGGGAACCTATAGGTTCCCCTGCCCTAAACTGGCCAATTTTCCTTGACTTTCGCAGCGTCTGCCCATATCATAATTCCGAATTGTAACTACAGCCCTGTCATGATGCGTTTCCGGAGCTCATGATCACCCCGGAGCCAGCCTTCAGCATCCCGTCCCGGATGCATCCCCCGGGACATCCCGTCCGCCGCCGCAGGCCGACATCCGTGATGTCCGCGCCACCTGCCGGGGAACGGAGCATCCTGACCAGGGTCCCGACCGGTCCTGCTTGCCGAACGGGAGCGAATGCCGGCAGGACCTCCCCAGTACCGTATTCCCTGGCTTTTCACTACATGCGTTCGGGCCGGATTGCGGGTCGCTCTGACCCCTGCCCGCAGCCTCCTGCCTGCCGAGCCGGCCAGGACGCCCTGCCGCCTCCTCAAGCCGTACGGCTCTCTCCTCAGGCCGCACGGCTCTCCCTCAGGCCGCACGGCTCTCCCTCAGGCCGCGCGGCTCTCCCTCAGGCCGCACGGCTCTCCCTCAGGCCGCACGGCTCTCCCTCAGGCCGCACGGCTCTCTCCGCAAGCCGCACGGCTCACCTCGAGCCTCACGGTTCACTCCTCATGCCTCAAGCATCAGGATCATGCCTCACGGCTCACAGCTCACTTCAAGCCTCATGCCATACTGCTTTCGCCTCACGCCTCACGCCTCACGCCTCACGCCTCACGCCTCACTTCAAGCCTCATGCCATACTGCTCACGCCTCACACCCCTCATGCCTTACTCCCTCCCCTTCAAATCCCGCCTGCCGCCTCCTGGCGGCTTCCCCTCCCTGCCCGACCGGCCCCCGCGAAACTCCGGGGGAGCAGTCAGCCGCTCCCCCCGCGTCCCGGCCAAGCCTATATTCCGCAAGAGATCTGACGGACTCCGCAGGATCCGCCGCCTGAGCCTCCCCGGGCTCTCCGCCGCACGATCCCCGTTGCGACCTGGCCTGACGCCGGAGGCTTTCCCTCCCAGGCCGTGCCGCAGGCACATGTCCCGTCCTGGGGAGCCGCCAGTACCCCCGGCCGCGTCCGCCCGTCCGAGGCTGACGCAGACTGCGGCCCCCCTGCCGAGGAGGCGGATGAAGACTGCGGCCACCCCGCCGAGACAGCCGCGACCGGCAGGCTGCATCGGCCCCGGACCGCCCGGCGGCATGCGCTACGGCTGCCTAACGCGGCAAGACGGTCCTGCTTCAGGCTGGAGCCCGGCCCTGGACACGGTCGCTCCTGAGTAGCAGACAGCTCCGCGATTCACAGACGGCCCGGCGGACGCGGCTTCCGGCGAAAGAGCCCGCCTGGCCCGCAAGCGACCCTGTTCCCTGTCCCGGGGGACGAAGACGGACCGAGCGGCCGCCGCCGTCCCGGACACGCTGGCACGTCCGGGACGGCGCGGCATCCTGCAGGCCCATGACGCCCCGGAGCATATCCGGCTTTCCGTACATACGCCCTCCCTCATCCGGGACACAGCTTCCGGCATCCGGCCTGCCCGAACCTGCTTCCGAGATACGGTCCTCCTCAAGAGAGGCCCTCCCGCCTGCCGAATCCGGGTTCCGAACCGAACTGCGGCCCGTTTCAGAATCATCCGGCATTCTGCCGGCAGATCTTGAAGGCATCCGCACCTCATGTCATCCTGACCCGCATCCGGCTTAAGGAATCCGGATGGCAGGCCTTCCGGACATCCGGCTTCCGGCCCAGTTCGGATGTCCGGCCTTCCGGACATCCGCCTTTCGGCAGCCGGATGTCCGGCCTTGGGGACATCCGCCTTTCGGCAGCCGGATGTCCGGCCTTGGGGGACATCCGCCTTTCGACTTGTCCGACCGACCGGTCTTCCTGACATCCGTCTTTCGGGTCCTCCCGGCCGGTCGGCAGCCGGGACATCCGCCCGCCTTCTTTCTGGTCCTCCTGGCGGCCGACAGCCAGGACTTCCCCCCGTCTTATTCCGGGACCTCCCTGCCAGCCGGCATCCGGGACATCCGCCAGCCTTCTTTCTGGTCCTCCTGGCGACCGAACGCCAGGACTTCTCCCGCCTCATTCCGGGATCTCCCGGCAGGCCGCCGGGACATCCGCCCGCCTTCTTTCAGGTCCTCCTGACGGCCGACCGCCAGGACTTCCCCCAGCCTTCTTTCTGGTCCTCCCGGCTGCCGACCGCCAGGACTTCCCCCTGCCTTCTCTCAGGTCCTCCCGGCTGCCGACCGCCAGAACTTTCCCCCGCCTTCTTACGGAACCGGCCGGCCGCCCCGCTTCCCGGTCCCGCGACCTTCAGGCCGGCCGGCCCTACGGCCGGCCCCGCCGCGGCTCGCGTGAGCCCCTGGAGCCCCGCGGCCTGTCCCGCCCGAAAGGGGCAGAGCGGATACACGCCATGCATCTTTTTAACTACCGCGGCATCATGCAGCCGCATCTCATGTCGCTTGCCGCCGCATGCGGGGCCAGCCTGTGTCAGAGGCACAGAAGGCCGCCATGGTCCCAGCCCCTGCTGACTTCCTCCGTCAGGCCTGCGCCCCGCCCCGTCCCCTCCCGTCCCCCCGCAGCCCGGCGGACGCCCCCTCGCGGGACGCGCCCGCCCTCTCCCGCGCAGCCCCGACCCCGCGAAGTCCCGATGCCTACCCCGGCTGCACTGAACCAGGCCTCAGCCTGCTACGGACGTCCCCTCCACGGAACCTCTGAGGTTCCCCGCAACGTCCCCTCCCGAGACCTCGCCGGTTCCCAGCGGCACCTTCTCCACGGGACCTCGACGGTTCCCGGCGGAACCCCCTCCGCGGGACCTCAGCGGTTCCCGGCGGCGGACCCTCCACGGGACCTCAACAGTTCCCGGCGGCGTCCCCTCCCCGGGACCTCAACGGTTCCCGGCGGCGTCCTGCCGCCGGGCGCCCCCGTGAGCCGGGACCGGCCCGGACGCCCCCGGAACCCCTGACAGGCCCGTCCGCCCGGTCGGCACAGGGCCGGCCGGGAGGCCAGGAAAGTCCGGGGCCGCCCCGGGACCCGCCCGGGGGCCGGGTTCCCGGGAGGGGCGATTTCCCTTGCAAAAAAAGCCGTTTAACCAAATAATCCTTTTTTCGAGTGCGACCCATGCCGAACTACAACAGAAGGCGCTCGGTCGGCCGGCCCGCCGCGGACCCGGAGAGCGAGCAGAAGATTCACGAGAGCATCATGGCCGCCTGCCTCAAGGCGGTGGGGGTCTCCGGGCCCCAGAAGTTCACGATCAAGGAGGTGGCCCACATGGCGGGGGTCTCGCCGGCCTCCATCTACTACTACTTCGGTGACAAGGAGAACCTCCAGTACGAGACGCTCAACCACTTCTTCCAGCCCCTGTACAAGAGGACCAACGAGCTCCTCACCGACTGCGAGAGCCCCATGGAGCTCCTGGTGAAGCTCTTCATAAACATCCTTGAGGCCACGCTGGCGCAGCCGGACCTCCTCCCGATGTTCGTCCTGGACTTCTTCAAGGTCCCCGGGGTCTCCTTCCAGGAGCTCAACAACTACTACCCCCCTCCCAACACGGGGGCCATGATAGCCATCCTCAGGAAGGGCCAGGAGGACGGGATCCTCCGGCCGGGCATCATGTGCGAGCTCGTGTACGTGACGCTCCTGAGCCTGGCGCTCATGGGGCCGGGGTCGATCGGCAAGGCCGAGCAGACGTTAGGCGAGAAGGTGGATCCCATGAAGGCCAGGGACCACTTCCTCTACCTGTTCTGCCTCTCCATGGAGGGCCCCAAGTGCAACTACGACTGGAGGTCAATCCACTTCCCCCGCGGGGTCCCGGGCGAGAGCTGACATCCGCTTCACCATGACTCAGGGACTGGCCCCGCGCCGTCCCGACTCTGTCCCCGCCCCGGAGCCACGGGCCCTTCCCGGGTCCGGGCCCTTTTCCGAGAAGCCACGCGCCGCCATCCCTGAGCCCGGTCCGCGCCCTCCCCGGGTCCGGACCCTTTCAGGGGCCCGGCCCTTTGCGAGCCACACCCCGCCGCCGTTCCGGAGCCAGGTCCGCGCTCTCCACGGGTCCTGGCCTTTCCGAGCCACCCCGCCGCCGTTCCGGAGCCAGGCCCGCGCTCTCCACGGGTCCTGGCCTTTCCGAGCCACCCCGCCGCCATTCCGGAGCCCGGTCCGCCCCCCGGACACGCGGCTCCCCCTGCCGCCACGGACCGGCGGCAGGCCGCCGGCATCTGCCGGCAGGAGCAGGTCCCAACCCGCAGCCCCCCCGGACCGAGCATCCGGGGCACCCCCAACTTCCTCAGCCGCATGACCGGTAGACCTTCCAGATGCCCTCACCGAGACACTCCCTCTCCCCTGTCCGGGGATCGAGGCTCCGCGCCGGCGACGGCCCGCCCGGAGCCCCCCCCGGCCGCGACTCTTCCTCCCCCTCTTCCGATTCCCTCTTAGACAAAAGGCCCGCCTCCAGGGACGGCGGGAACGAGCCCGGCCCTCCCGGAGAAGGCGGCCAGCCACGGGGAGGACCCGGCGGCGGCCCTCCCGGCGGAGGCCAGGGCGTGGGCCCTCCCGGCGGCGGACTGCGGGATGCTGGCCCGGTCGGCGGCCCTCCAGGCGGCCCGCTGGAGTCAGGTCCTGGCGGAGGCCCTCCCGGCCGTCCGGGCCGCGCCGTGGCCAGGGCGCTCGTGGCGTTCGCCCTGATCGGGGCGCTCGCCTTCGGCTGGTGGCACGTCTTCAGGCGCGGCACGGTGGTGACGGACGACGCGTACACCGCAGGAAACGTCGTGAGGGTCACCCCCCTCGTCTCAGGGACGATAGTGGAGACCGGCGCGGACGCGACCGAGCGGGTGAGCGAGGGCGAGGTGCTCCTGCGCCTGGACCCGGCCGACGCGAAAATCGAGCTGGACGCGGCGTGGGAGGAGCTGTACGCCCAGACCCTCCATGTCCGGAGCCTGGTCTCCGAGAACGCCAGGCTCATGGCGAACCTCCAGGCGGCGGAGAGGGCGCTGGACATCGCCAAGAACGACTACGGCCGCAGGCTGAGGCTCTCGCCGGGGACCTCGGTCACCAGGGAGGAGCTGGAACGGTACCGCCTGCAGTCCGAGCAGGCCAGGGCGGTGATGGACGCCGCCCGTGCCGCCCTCGACACGAACAGGAGCCTCCTGGGGACCGGCCCCCCGGAGGGGCACCCCTCCATAAGGCTCGCGGCGGCGCGGGTGGAGCGGGCCTGGCTGGCGCATGCCCGCCTGGAGATCCGGAGCCCGGTCTCGGGCACGGTGGCGAGGCGCGCCGCCCAGCTGGGCGCCCAGGCGTCCCCGCAGCAGCCCGTGGCCATCGTCGTGGAGGACGGCCGGCTCTGGGTGGACGCCAACTTCAAGGAGAGCCAGCTCTCCAGGATCCGCCCCGGAATGCCCGCCCGCGTGACCGCGGACATGACGGGCCGCAGGGTCGTCTACCCCGGCGTGGTGGAGGGCCTGGGCGCCGGGACGGGGAGCGTGTTCTCGCTCCTCCCCCCCGAGAACGCCACGGGCAACTGGATAAAGATAGTCCAGAGGGTGCCCGTGAGGATCACCCTGGACGACCGCGCCCTCGCCGCGAACCCCCTGATACTCGGCCTGTCCTGCCGGGTCGAGGTGGAACTCGAGGGCGACCCCGCCTCCGCCCCGCCGCGCCGGGGCCGCAGGGAGGCCGCGACCGCCGCCTACGACTACGGGGAGGGGGCGCTGGCCGTCCGCGGGAGGATAGCCGCCGAGGTGGCGTCCCGGCTGGCTCCGGACGAGGACGGGGGCGGACTGCCGGGCCCGGGTGACCCGGCGGGAGCGTCCGGGTCCCTGAAATCCCAGGGTTCTCCTGACCGAAAGGTCTGGAGCCCGGACGGAGACGGGAGCCCGGACGGCACCGGCGGTGCCCCGGACGGCCCCCCGCCTGGCATGGCCGGCGGGGGAGGCCCGGGGGACGGCACGCCTGTCGCGGGGGCCGGCGGGGGAGGCCCGGGGGACGGCACGCCTGCCGCGGGGGCCGGCGGGAGAGAGCCGGGGGACGGCACGCCTGCCGCTGGGGCCGGCGGGAGAGAGCCGGGGGACGGGACGCCTGCGGCGGGGGGCGGCAGGTCATGAGCCAGGGACCTCCCAGGGCCCTCTACCCTCCCCTGGAGGGCGCGAAGCTCGCCGTCATCACCGTTGCGCTGCCGCTCGCCACCTTCATGCAGGTGGTGGACACGACCATCGCCAACGTGGCCGTGCCGACCATAGCCGGCAACCTGGGCTCCTCGTACTCCCAGGGAACCTGGATAATCACCTCCTACGCAGCCATGAACGCCGTGGCGCTGCCCCTCACGGGCCGGCTCGCCCAGAGGCTGGGGGAGGTCAGGCTGTTCATGTGGTCCACCATGCTCTTCTCGGTCTGCTCGCTCCTGTGCGGGCTGGCCTGGAGCCTGGAGGCGCTGGTGGCGTTCCGGATCCTCCAGGGGGCCGCGGGCGGCCCCATGATGCCGCTCGCCCAGTCGCTCCTGATGAACAACTACCCCCGCGACCGGCAGATCATGGCCATCGCCCTGTGGTCGACCACCGTGTCCGTGGCCCCGGTCATGGGCCCGATCCTGGGGGGATGGATAAGCGACAACTACCACTGGAGCTGGATCTTCCTCCTGAACGTCCCCCTGGGCTTCATATCCGCCGGCCTCGTCTGGCGGACGCTCGGGAAGCGGGAGACCCCCGTCTCCAGGCCCAGGTGGAGCGTGGTGGGGTTCTCGTTCCTGGCCCTGGGGGTAGCCTCGCTCCAGATCTTCCTGGACCTGGGCAAGGACCGTAGCTGGTTCGAGTCGCCCCTCATCGTGTTCCTCGCGTGCTCCGCCGCGGTCTTCATAGTCCTCCTCGTGTGCTGGGAACGCAGGACCGACTCGCCGCTCCTTGACCTGGGCCTCTTCAGGCACCGCAACTTCACGGTCGGGATAACCCTCATAAGCCTGGGCATGATGCTGTACCTGGGGAGCGTGGTGCTCCTGCCGCTCCTCCTCCAGACCCGCTTCGGCTACACCGCAACCTGGGCCGGCATCGCCTCGGCCCCGGTGGGACTCGTCCCCGTCATGTTCACGCCCTTCGTGGCGAAGCTCATCAAGAAGGCTGACCTGAGGCTCATCATAATCTCGTCGTTTCTGATATTCGCCCTCTGCATGGAGATGCGGACCCGGTTCGCCCCGGGCGCGGACATAGGCTTCGTGATCCTGCCCCAGACCATACAGGGCGCCGCCCTGGCGCTCTTCTTCGTGCCCATAACCACCCTCGCCTTCATAGGCATCCCCCCCGAGCGCATGGCGGGGGCGTCCGGGCTCTTCAGCTGCATAAGGACCCTCTTCACCGCCATCGGCACCTCGGTGGTGACCACGCTGTGGGAGCGCAGGGAGGCCGTCCACCAGGCGCGGCTCCAGTCCTACGTGGACGGCCTGAACCCCGCCGCCGCGGACGCGGCCTACGGTCTCGCCTCGGCGGGCATGGGCCAGACCGAGGCGCTTGCCTTCATGTCAAGACAGATTGCCACGCAGTCCTTCATCATTTCGGCAGGCGAGCTGTACCGGATAATCGCCCTGTGCTTCCTCGCCATGATCGTGGTGACGCTGTTCGCCAAGCCGGACAAGATGTGAGACCTGCAGCGGCATTCCGGCGCGGAGCGGCGAGAGGCGGCGGCAGGAAGAAGGATGGACAAGGGAGGCGGGGGGACAGCAGGAGAGAGCCCATTCCGGACCGCGCTAGAGACAGGTTGCATTATGATTGTTCAATCAGCACCATATAACTGATATTGACAAGTGAAATGAATATTTTTTATACCCATAAATCATATCAGCAGATAAAAAAATCTAACTAAGATTCTTATGAATTAGCATAATTATAATAGGCATATAATATAATATAAAATCATTTATTTTATTGATATGATAACTTCAAAGAATGAAATGCCGAGGGTTTCCCTGACCTGCCCTGACTCAGCATCGACGGAGTTTCCGCAGCATAATTCTCGTTTGCATTTCAGGCTTGCCATCATTATAATATCTCATTATTGTAATGCATTTGCGCCAAGTTTTTTGCTACAAAACCCCGACGATTTCGCAGCAAAAGCCTGACAAGCTTTCGCATCAGAAGCCCGGCAAGTCTCCGCGACAAAAGCCCGGCAAACTCGATTCCGTCTGTGCCGATCATAAGCGCAGAGTCTGTCTCGCAATACAAACCTGCGAACCATTTCGTACAGGCACTGCAGGCACAAAAATCATGATTATGATTTTTCCCCTCCAAAATGACGCCTTCCGGTCCCCAGCGGCATGGCTGGTCCCGTTTCATCTGGTCGGCATGCTGTTTCCACGTTTGGATCTGTTCACAGACGAAAGCAGGGGTACCTACAGCAGGACCAAGATCGTCCTCTTTCCTGGTGCAGGGCGGCCTGCCTCCGGTGTCAGAGCGGCCTTCCTCCAGGTCCAGAACGGGCTTCCTCCGGGTCCGGAACTAAATTCCGCCAGGCCAGAGCGGCCTTCTTCCAGCTCCAGGACAGGCTACCTCCGTGGCCAGGGCGACCTACCCGTGAACGGATACTTAAATCGTAACTGTTCAGGCGCCCCTCTATTGAGGGACTTTTCGGAGCAAGAGAGCCCTAACGAGTGACTTTTTAAGTTGAAGAGTCGACAACGGATACTTCATATGGAGGGGAAGAGTTTCAGTAGAGAACATTTTAGTTGGAAAGGCCTCCTGTTGAGCTCCCTTTGGGGGGGCACCCGAACAGCAACCTTAAATCTTTGCATCTGTTCACAGACGTAGACTGGCGAAACAGCAGCAGAACCCAGGGCATCCTCATTCCTGGTCCGGAGCGCCCCTCCTCTTGGTCCTGAGCGGCTTTCCTGCCGGTCCTGTACAGGCTCCCTCCCTGGCCAGGGCGACCTCGTGAACAGATACCCACGTTTCACACCCACTCGCAACGCCCTCCGCTGCCCCCCTGCCGAATGCCCTTCCAGCAGTCCGCCCCGGACGCCTCCCGGCACCGCAGACACGCCCGAGACGGCTGACCGCCCCAACCCCCAATGCCCCCCGGCCCGGAGAAAAAATGAAAAAGAACGTCTCGCCCTTCCGGCTGAGGGAGGCCCTGGAGCTCGCCTACCCCGTCCTGGGGCTCTGGTACGAGGAAGAGATCCCCGCGAATGCCGCCACCGTTATCGAGGGAAAGACCAGGGCGGCCGCCCGCGGGTGCGCCCTGTTCCTCGTCTCGCTGGCGTTCAAGGGATGCGTGGTGGCCTTCACGCCCGAGAGCGGGATATGCCCCGGCGTGGCGAAGGGGCTCGGCCTTCGGCCCAACTCCCGCGAGAGCTTCCCCGGCGGTCGCGAGGCGCTGTTCCGCTACATGGCGGACGGCAACGTGACCTCGCCAGACGGCGTTGCCGAGGCCGATCGCCTGCGGGCCGAGGGCTACCGGGAGAAGACCGTGAAGGAGTATCTTGAGGGGGAGGGCTTCAAGAAGGACTGCGATCTCGCCGCCGAGTACCACAGCGCCTCGTTCCCGTCACTGGAACCCGAGACCGACGTGGTGGTGGTGAGGCCCATCGTCCCGGAGGATATCGAGAGGCCACCGAAGGTGGCCATGATGCTCGCGGACGCCCTCCAGATGTCGGCGCTGGTTATGCTCGTGAACTTCGCCCGGCCCGGCCTGGACAACGTGCGAATCCCCCTTGTTCCGGGATGCTCGAGCCTGGCCGCCATCCCCCTCCTCGAGTCCCGCATGGAGACGCCCAGGGCCGTCATCGGGATGGTGGATCTGGCCGCGAGACGCCACATGGGCAGGATCCTGAAGAGGAAGTACCTGTCAATGTCCCTGCCCTGGCAGCTCTACATGGAAATGGAGAGGAACGTGGACTCGAGCTTCCTGTCGCGCTCGTTCTGGAAGAACATGCTCCGCTGAACCCGGGCGGTGCCGGCGTCCCAGTTCCTCCAGGTTTCTGAACAGTACAGATACACTAAAATTTCAATATTAATAATCATGGACAAATTATCTGACTGAAACATTATCATGCATTATTGAATCAAATAATTTAAAACTAATTTATGTTAATATTTTCAACTCAATTAACTTATCTTTATAACCTAAAACACTGACAATGCTTACGGCAACGTCATGCTCATTCCTACTTTTTAACATCATATTTATATAGATTCAAGACAGTAAACATGTGCCATAAGCATAAACATTAAATTAACATATCATTTAATATTAATAAATATATTATCAAATTAAGCCTCCCGACGCAACAGTTCGGGCATCGGTACTGAAATGCCAAAAAATCAAGATGGCATATTTTATGCTCAAGCCAACTGAGCTTTGTTAGATCTGAAAAAAATTATCTGATACTGCATGTAGATGAAGCATCTGAAATGCCTGAAAATGTGTTTGGAAGATCATGATCTGATGGATTGTTGACATCTAAGACAACAGAAACCTTTAAAGGCAAAATTTTAAAAGATTACAACAATCAACAGAAATCAAGCACTTCAAGAAAATATAAATTTAAATTACAAATTAAAATCAGAAAGGGCAAACCGAGAAGATAGAGAAAACTTAAAATGAGCATACCGAGAATTCAAGGGACATCAGTAATGCATGGAAAATAAGCAACACATGGAAAATCGGGTATGAACGGAAAATCGGCAATGCACGGAAAATCGGCAATGCACAAAAATCGAAAATTCATGGAAATTCGAGAATTCATGGAAATTCGAGAATTCATGGAAAATCAAGAAAAGCTAGAGACCAAAGATAATATTGAACACCCAAAGCAACAAAAAATTTAAGAAATGAAAGAAAGGCAAGAACAAGAAAGGGCGGCCACCGTTCTCGATGGCCGCCCCTGAAGAAAAAGCCGCCGGGATGCGCGGGAGATCCCGGCGGCGGGCGAGCTGATCCGGCTAGAGATCCTTGACCATCTCGTCGCCTGTGAGCTTGAAGCCGGTGTTCAGGGCCTCCTTCCATGAAATCTGCCGGCTTATCGGCAGTTCGGACGCCGGGATGAATATCGACCTGGTGCTGGCGTCCTCGGCGGAGGCCGAGACGGTCGTCCCGGAGGCCGACGTCACCACGTACGCCTCGGTGGGCTTTCCCTTGCCTACCCCGACGGCCCCCGAGATGGCCGCCTGCGGCGCCTGGGGGTTCTTGGGGTTCTGGAGCGAGCTCTGCGAGTCGGGCGAGAAGAGATGCGCCGTGGAAGGCTGCGGAAGCCCGGTGAAGGTGTCCACCAGGTAGAGGTAGCCGTCCCCGCTGTCGCCGCATCCGCCGGCCCTGGGCTCGAAGCTCGTGAACGCCGTGAGGCTCCTGCCGCTCGAGAGGACGACGAACTTGGGCTGGGTCAGGACCATCTCGTAGGCATGCCTCTGGCCGGGGTAGACGGCGTTGCCTATGTCAAGCGCCCTCCTGTAGCCTATGAGGGCAGAGCTCCTGAGCTGGGCGGAGACCCTGGCGTAGGTCGTGTGGCCTGAACCGGAGCCGGAAAGGTTCGGCGTGGCCGTCACCCCTGAGACGGAGCCGTTGGCGTAGACCCTGTAGCCCGAGACGTCCAGGATTCTCGACGAATCGGAAGTGCGGTCGCTGAAGGTCATGAATCCGGCCGCGTTCAGCTCCTCCTTGATGCCGTAGAGGTACTGGACGTGGTTCTCCTCGCATGCCGGGTTAGGCTTCGAGGCGCAGGGGAGCACGTCGTCGGTCCCCCAGACCTTTCCCGTCCCGAAGACGACCCAGAGGTTTCCCGAAGCGTCGTAGGCGGAGTTCACGGCGCCCGTGACGGGCCTCCCCGTGTCGATGAGCCTCCTCAGCTCCCAGGCGGAGACCGGGAGCGGCTTGCCGGAGGAGTCGGCGGTCTGGAGGCGGTAGACCGCCCCCGTGTCCGTGCCGTCCGCCGCGTTCCTGGACACGGTGAGCCCGTAGTAGAGGGCGTGGTTGTCCCAGGGGGCCTTGCGGATCTGGGCCACGGGGAGGAAGGGGTTGTTGAAGAAGGAGCGCGGCTCGGCGACGGTCAGGAACCCCGGCGACGACATCGCCGGGTGGGGCGCGCCGGTCTCCGCGTCGAGGACTATGAGCCTCGCGTGCTGGTCGCTGTAGCCGCTGTAGGGCGAGTCGGAGCCGAACAGCACGCCGGCCCGCCTGCCGCCGGCGGCGGGGACGGGGACGTCGGTCGCCGGCCCGGTAGGGAGGACCACGTACCACCTGCCGCCCGAGGACAGGGTGGAGGGGAGCCCCACTGTGAGCCCGAGCTCCCGCGTGCTGTAGCGCCAGAGGAGGACGGGATCCTTTTCCGGGTCGGTTATGTCGAGGGCGAAGACTTCGGAGAAGTAGTGCTCGGCCCCGGCCGCGGCGGCGTCCGGCGTCTCGACGGGCCGCCCGCCCAGCCTGAGGCCCCCTATCAGGACCGTCCTCCAGCTGCCGCTGATCTGGATGTCGCTCACGAGCGGCTTCTGGTCGACGTAGTAGGAGTGGCTGTAGTAGGGATCGGGGAGCCAGCGCAGGTGCGGGAGCACCGACGCCGGTATGAAGGACCAGACCTCGGCGCCCCGCTCGTGGGCGACGGACCTGCCGTCGCTCTCGGCGAACGACATGGCGCCCTTGGAGAGGATGGTGGGGAACCCGACGTTGACCGCGTGGAGCATGCCGTCGTTGGCGCCGAAATAGACCATCTGGCGGCGGCCTGCCAGAGACGTCACGTAGCCCGAGTAGCTCCTGTCGCCGTAAAGCAGGTCGAAGGCGCTGGACGGGGTGCTCACGAGTATCGGCTTGGAGTTTATGACGTCGCCGAGCCGCCAGACCACCTGGCCGCCTCCCTGCTTCCAGGGGTCGCCCACCGTGCGGGACCGCCAGCCCTTGACCTCGATGCCGTAAATCCACTCGACGAGGTTCCGCGCGGCCTGCGCCGGGGTCATGGAGCCCGGGAGCGATTCCCGGTAGTTGGGATGGATCATGAGCCTCTCCAGCTCGGCAAGGCTGTCGTGCCAGAACACGCGGAGCTCGGGGGCGGGCCGGGAGGGCGTGGGCGGCGCCTCGTAGAGGATCCGCCTGCGCCCGTCCGAGAGGGACGCCGCGGAGCCTGCGGGCCTGGGCCCCCGGGCGAGCCTGCCTGAGTCGAGGTGGGCCAGCCAGCTGCCGGTGTCGAAGAGCGGCTCGATCCTGTGGACGGCGAGGTAGGGGTGGTCCCTCGAGACGGAGGGGTGGCGCCTGGCGTCCGGCATGAGCGCGAGGCTGTTGGTGCCCCTGGGATCGTAGCACCTGGAGACGTAGTCCCCGTACTCGTAGCACCTGGGCGGGTCGGTGTTCTTGTGGCTCAGGCTGTTGAAGGTGACGACGAAGTCCCCCCTGTCGGCGCTGCCGTTGACCGTGCTGAGGATGCCGTCATGGTCGTTGTCCTCGCGCAGGTTTCCCCACTTGTCGAGAAACAGGCCGAAGACGGAGCCCACCCACCTCACCTGCCGCCCGGGATCGCCCGGGTCGGTGTAGACGGGGTAGTAGATGCTCTGGACCGACACCCCGCCCCCCAGGACCGTGTCGATGGAGGCGGCCGAGGCGGTGGAGGTCGAGATGGACCGGGCTATCTCGCGGAAGACCGCGTCAAGCCTCTCGGGGAGTTCCGAGACGTTGGTCGGCTGGAAGTAGGTCTTCGGCTTCCCGTCGTCGCCCTCCCACTCGCCCGGGTCTGGCAGGCCGTTCCGGTTGTAGTCGGTGAAGCCCCCGTACTTGGCCGCCAGGTACAGGGGGTTGGGCAGGTAGTTTCCCGCCTTCGACGGGTCGCGGTCGAACTCGAAGGTCCTCCAGACCTTCTCATTGACGGAGTCGGGCGTGCCCAGCGGGTGATGGATGGCATGCACGTCCGTGAAGCAGTTGGACCCGCTGTGGGTCGCGGAGTCGACGCCGTATCCCTTCGGCCAGTTGCACGAGGGGGGCGTGCCGAACTTGGGTATGGCCGGGCCGCCCTTGAAGTTGCTGCGTCCGGTGTCCATGTATATCCCGTCGTGGGTGCTGCCGGCGATGGTGTAGCCGGTCATCATGCGCTTGTCGATGTGGACGGCAACTTTCCACTGGCCGTTTATGAGGCCGGCCACCTCGCCGGGCTCGATCGTGAACTTCGAGCCGTTCTGCGGGTCGCGGAAGGTCCAGTACTTCCCGCCCCTGGCCTTGAGCGCTCCGGATATCCAGTCGGCCTTGAAATACTGCTTCTTCTGGGCGGCGGTGGGATTCGCCGGCATTGTCTCCGACATGTCGTAGGATGCCGTTCCGGTCTTGGAGGTCTGCCGGTCTGAGAGGAGCTCGAAGACGTGCTCGACTATGATGTCGGCGTCCCAGTTGGAGCCGAAGTCCTGCTTGCTGTAGGCGATGGACTGGGCCTCGTAGTTCACCCTGACCGTGACGCTGTAGGGCGTTCCCCGCGAGTCGGTCTTCCAGTCGAGGACGTAGTAGTTCATCACTTCCAGGAGGCGGTTGTAGTTGGTGTAGACGTCCGTCTCGCTCATGGCGACGGGCAGGATCTCAATCCTCCTGGCGGGCTTGCCGTCGGGGCCGTAGAGGGGGAAGTTGAGCGGCGGGAAGGTCGGTGTCAGCGTGACGGCGTACACGTCAATGCCCAGCTCTTCGGAGCCCGGAGGAGAGAAGTTGTGGGTGTGCGCGAAGTGCGCCACCGCCGACGCGCTGTAGGTGCCCTCGAAGGAGGCGCGGTTGGGGCAAATCCCGTTAACGTCGGCGAGGGTGGATATCGGCTTGGGGGAGCAGTCACCCCAGATCATCTGGTCCTTCTGGTGGGCTTTGGCGCTGTACATGTCCGCCGCCCCGAAGCCGGGATGCCTTGCCCAGTAGAAAAGCCTCCCGCCCCGGCCGAAGCCCTCGTGGTCGGTTATCGTCTGGAGGTAGCGCCCCATGTCGAAGGCGTCCGGCAGGCCCTGCTGGACGGCCGGCGGGTGCGCCGACAGCGGCCGGGCCGTCAGGCCTCCGACAGTGTTGACACCGTGGTCGCCGTCGAAGTCCGTCTCGGCCTCGGCTATGAGGACTATGATGGGCCTGGCGCACTCGGCCGAGGGGATGGCGGGCAGGGCGCTCCAGCTTTTGTAGAGCGTGAGCTTCATTTCGGGGAAGCTGTCCCGCTCGGAATGCTTGGGGACGAAGTCGACCGTGGGCTGGACGGAGGACTGGGTCAGGCTCGGCTCGGCGAGCCTCGCGAAGTAGCGCACGCCCTCGTAGAGAAGCTCACCCACCGGGTTGCCCCAGCTGGTGGCCGTGGTGTACTCGCCGCCGTAGGTGGGGCTGCCGGCTATGACGAGGCCCTCTATCGACTGGATGAGCCCGCCGCGGGTGAAGATTCCGGTCTGGACGTCCACGGACGCCGAGAGATCGTCTATGTGCGCCCTCAGAACCCCGCCCTTGCGCCTGGTGTATTCCCCCGGCCCGTCCTTGGCGTCGTAACCCGACCCCCTCAGGTCGTAGGAGCCTGTCATGAGCCCGAAAAGCATCTGCCCGTGCTCGCCGTTCTGCTGCAGGAGCCCGGAAGGCTTGAGGTTCCCGTTGGGGTAGGCGCGGCAGGACTCGCCCGACGGAGCGCCGGTCCTGGCGCAGACGTGGACCTGGACCACGAGCTCCCTTATCCGTCTCTGGGCGGCCGCGGTGAGAGTGTCGCGCGTGGAGGGGTTGGGCGACTGGTTGAGCGCCCAGTCGAAGTAGCGTCCCCCGGTCGAGCTGGTGGCCCCCTGCACCTTCTTCTTCCAGACGTTCCCGCCCGCGTCCAGGATGTACTGGATCAGGGGGAAATGCCCCGCGCCCTGGCTGGCTGACTTGTTCCGGACCCTCACGAAGAAGTGCGCCGTTCCCGGAACGGGCTTGGGGAAAGGCGTGTACTTGGAGATGTCGAAGTAGTTGGTGTTACGGCTCTCCTCGGCCCACCGGTCGTCCGAGAGCACGTCCGTCCCCCAGGTGTGCGCGTCCCGCGGCACGAGCGAGCTCTGGAGCCGGGTCAGGTTGTCGGTGTCGATCGTGCGGTGCCCGCCGTAGAGGATCTTGCGGATCACGTCCATCCGGGTCGCCGAGACGAAGTTGAGCCAGTTCCCGCTGTACAGCCCGCCCTCGAAGGAGTGCGGGCTGTTGCAGACGCCTATCTTCTCACCGGTCCTGTAGTGCGACGCCCTGGCGGCCCTGATGCCGGCCCTCCTGACGGAGTCCGGGCGGGCGGCGTCCAGGGCGGCCTGCGACTGGTCCTCCCTCGCGGGCCCGGCTGGGACGAAGTGTTCGTCCTTCTTCGCCCTGTCCTCGGCGCCGGGCACACCCCGCGAGTAGGCGTAGCAGGTAGCGCTGTCGAAGTAGCCGTAATACACGACCGAAGGGTTGTAGCCCGTGTCCGGCAGCCCGTCCTCGTCCATGTCAGAAAAGTTGTTGTAGGCCTGCTGGAACAGCTTGTGATCCTTGGACAGGACAAGGAGCACCCTGGGCACCGTGCGGCCCGAGCTCGTGATCGGGCTGTTCTGGTAATTCAGGGCTTCGGGAGAGCTTGCCGCCGGTGCCGGGGAAGCCGCCGACGCGAGAAGGATCGCGAACGCCGACAGGACGGCAGCTGCCGTCCCGGACAGGGAGGGGCCGGGCAGGGCCTTGCCGGGCGTGGCCGGGCAAGCGGCACGGGGCGCGTTTCCGGCGTGACCGGGAAGGCGCGCGGGAGACTTGCGGCTGCTGGCGCAGCGCGGCGTTTCGGGGTCCAGGCGATTCATCGTGAATCCTTTCTCGGGCTGTTCCTGCCGGCCTGGTCCAGGTCCGGCGTGACGGGGCATGACGGGGGCCGGTCAGGCGGCCGGCATGCCCCTCGCGTGACGGGGCGGAAGTTCAGGGCCAGTCGCGGTTCCCGGAGGCGGTTTCCGAATCGTTCCGGACGATGCCCTGCGGTGCCGGGCGGAGCCGCACACGGTGCCGGCCATCCGTCATTCGGGAGTCGAGGGAGGCAATGCGCGGAACGCGGTCAGGCCGGCCTGCCCGACGTGTCGAGGCCGGGCTGAAAAGGGCAGCCGGATCATTTGAAGTCGTGATGCTGGACGGCGCACGGACGCCGGTCTGGCGGTCACGAACGGGACTGTTCCCCGCGGACAATCAAAAGGACGGGCAAGCTGACAAAGCCGGTCGGTACCGCCTGTTCAGGATGCTGCTCTCAAACTTCGGACGGCACGGCTCCAGGATATTCGGAACGGTTCAGATTCGTGCCATGCCTCAGGCGCTGTCACGTGATACGGCATATGGATGATGAGGGGAATGCTCGCAGGTACCGACCGGTCGACCTTGTGCGGCACAGTGCAGCTTAACAGGCAAGAATTAACTCGACATTAATTCTGAAAATTATAAAAGCAATATTGATGCCATTTGCTATTATAAACGATATATAAAATTTATTTTTATGTTTAATTTTTTAAAAAGACATTTTAGATATATCTAAGATTGATGGACGAACGACGTCATATTTCAAGAACAGGACGATACTTGCTGGAAAATTTATTGACGGACATGGCATGCATTGTCGTAACGGGCATGCCGAATTCAATTCAGCGGAACGGTAAAAGCCGCAGCCGTCAAAATGATATTGACAGCATCCTGACAACCGAAGTGCCAACCGGCAACTCTATTGGCAGATTAGTTGGCGGTTCAGTTGGCTTCAAGGAAGATGCCCATGTCGTGACTCCCGATTCCGCATCCTTTGAGAATCACTGAAATCACTTTCGAGTTGTATTCTGGCATATGTAAAATCGACATTTAACGCGCATGACACGCGCCGTGAACATGACGCGCATGACACACTTAATGATTATGGAACAGAAGCTACCATTGCGCAAAAAAAATACGCTACCGATACTCCCGGACAACATGTGTCGCTTCGGCTTGAACAGAATAAGACTGGTACTCAGCTGCGGAAAACTGGCTGACGTTCCGCTGTGAACCCTCACGACCAAACCAAACTGGCGCATGGTCGTATTCCAGTACCTGACAGATGTCAAAAATGACAACGCAGGCGATTCATCTCCTGAGCGACAGAGCATGAAATATTCGAAATTAACAAATATTCTGAGTAACCTCACTATTAGGACTGTCAAATATTCAAAAAAAGGTATTCGAAAGATTTTTTGCCATTTCCAGCTTGACATTTTTATCATATGAGTCAACTGCTTAGGAAGAACATATGTCAAATAGTCAGCATTATAAAAAAAAAATTACGATAAAAATTAATTATACGATTTGTAATATAGTATAATTTATTTAAATTTATAACAATTTAATTATTGATAATAATACTATACAAAGCCAAATAATGATTGTTAGAAACTAAAATTTTACAATGTCATAATTTGAAATATAAAGTTAACGAAGAAATTGACAAAAAAATATTAAATAATATGCGAAACTATTCAGAGAACAATTTCTGTGTAAAAAATTGTTATAATATTTGAATTTATGGTTTGATAACATGGTACAAAATTATTTATATATATTGAAATAATATACTATATTAAATAAATTATAAAAAATTATTTTTTGATACATAATCAAATTTTAAACAAAAAATATTTTTCATCTTGTTAACAACATAGTAAAAATTATTACGAACAATTATATTATGGCAAATATTTTTGGAGAAGCTTAGCCAAAAAATATTATACAATAATCAATCTGAATTTAATACATTCTTGACAGACAAGATGTTAAATTGTTAAAAATTTTAACTACATAAAAGACGATAATATATTTTTATTGTTTGTTTATAAAATTATGTAGAAAATTTAAAATTATGTAGAAATAGTATTATATTTTGGCATCTATTATATTTGAAATGGTTTATGGAAATATCCGAAAAAATTATTTCTGCCCGATTGACTGATGTGTAAATGGCCTGAGTCCAGAACGGGCAGGAAGTCCGCTGGTGACTTGCCGGAAATAAGGACAGGACGCAACCGGAAACGAAAGTGGCAGACGGAAGGAAGACCGCAGATGGTCGGCCACGCAAGGTAACCGCGGGTTCCCGGAAAATACACCGGCAGAGAATAGGGAAGACCCAGGTACCTGGCCAGGCATGGCGACGCGAGGTTGCCGGAACCGACTCAGAAAGGGGGCAGGTGCAAGGCAGAATGTTTGACTGGCATCGTGACCGGGAATGGACAGAACGGACACGGCCAAAAGGAAGGCAGGCCGGCGAAGTCTGGCTGGAAATGGCTGCCGGGGAAAACGGAACCGACTCTGGCAAGTGGCCAACAGGCTGCCGAAGGGTGGCCAGGCGCTGTCTCCCTGCGTAGCCAGAATCGACGCAGGCAAATGGAGGGAGTTGTAACGGACACTGGTCAGAAATGTCTGCAGGATGTTGCCGGAATCGACTCGGGCAGGGGGCATGCACAAAGCAGGATGTTGGCCAGGCAGCCGACTGATGGTTGCAGGAACCGTAAAGGGCAAGGACGGAATAACGGCCACGGACTGGCCAGGAAGGCGACCGCTGGTTGCGGGTCCAGTCACTGGCCAGGGGCAGGCACAGCTCTGGACGTTGGCCAGGTAGCCGGCCGCAGGTTGCAGGATCAGTCTCAGGCAAACTCAGGCACAGGGCTAAATGTTGGCTAGGAAGCCGACCGAAGGTATTGCGAGTTCGGTTAAATGTTATAATTTTGGCTATCGTTCCAGGGGTCAGAAATCAGTGCAAGAACCCAGATCTGGCATCTCTTTGCCATGACTCGCTCCCATAATGTGGGAAAAGATTTCAACATTTTCAAATATTTGTCCGGAAGCGTAATGGCAGGACCTGTCACTGGCCAGGGCAGGCACAGCGCTGAATGTTGGCCAGGCAGCCGACCGAAGGTAGCGGGCCCTGTCACTGGCCAGGGCAGGCACAGCGCGGGATGTTGGCCAGGCAGCCGACCGAAGGTTGCAGGTGCCTTCACAGGCCAGAGGCAGTCGCTCAGCCGGAGACCTGCCAGGCAGCCGACCGCTGCTTGCAGGTGCTTCACAGGCCAGGGGCAGGCACTCAGCCGGAGACTGGCCAGAAATGATTACCCGTGGAAGCTAAAAACCTCTCAGAGATGGAGCTGACACACAGCCATAGACTGGCCAGATTGCCGACCGTGGGTAAACGGAACCGAATCAGGCAATGGGCTGAAAGACAGCAGGATGTTGGCAGGGAATGGCTACCGTGGGTAGCCGGAACAGACTCAGGCAAGTGGCAGTCGGACCGACGGAGACTGGCCAAGGCAAGGAAGTCGGAAGTCGACGGAACAGACACATGAAAAAGTCTGGCAGGCCGCCGGAGTCCGGACGGGAATGGCAACAGGGAGTTGCCGGTCCTATGGCAGGACAAGGGCAAGGGGCGGCCGGAACTGAAGTTTGGCAGGACAAGATGAGCAGAGGTGGTGCCAGGCAGACCGGTGGATCGGTGTTGCCGGGTAGACAAGAGGTTCGGTGTTACCGGGATGCTCGGGGTATCGGTGTGACCGGGACAGAACGGATGGACCGGCATAAATCGGTGGACTGAAGGGGCCGGGAGGACAGGGGAAGAACGGATGGACCGGCAGGTATCGAAGGGCTGAAGGCGCTGGGAGGACCGGGGCAGAACGGCTGGACCGGCAGGAATCGGACCAAACTTTCGCAGACTCATTATTCGTTCACAACAATGGCTTTCCAAATCGACCCAGTGGCCTAGGAAATGTGACGAATGGCCTTCCCAAGCCTTCCCTGTGAACTGAGATCTTTTTATGGCAATCCTAAATTGGGCGACATTGATTAGGTTTCAGGAAGCAGGCTTGTCGAGAGTTGCCACAGAATCCAGGAAGCGGGCCGCCACCTCGTCTCTTCCGCGCACGGCAAGGGCAAGGCAAATGATTTTCTTCGCGTTGGCCCTGAAAGGTCCCGGGTAGTCCTTCGTCTTTATTGCGTTCTCGGCATCATCGAGAGCGGAACTGAGAACCCTGTCGGATCGCTTCGATTCTCCTTCGGCCGTAGATCCTTTTGCCCGTCTATATTTCAACTCTATCACCACGCGGATCTTGTCTTCCAGGAACAGGGACATGTCGGCCTGGCCAATGGAGCTTCCAGTCTCGCTCAAGACTTCTATCCCGGCCCCGACGAATGCGGCATGGAATAGGGAATGGTAATTTTTTTCAGCTGGCATGTGCAACTTGAAGATTATACCTGAAAGAAGATCATGTAGCAAATTGGCAATTTCTTGAGAATCCTTATTCAATAAGGCACTAATGATATTTTTTGTGAAGATTTGGTAATCGTCTAACTCTTTTCCAAATATTTGTTCGAACATGAACGATTTAAAACATAAATCTACTTCCATGTTTGGGATCTTGAAAATGAAGGCTTCTTGCCTGGCCGTGCCAAGCTTCAAAGAAGTTTCCAGGACAATCCGTCTGTCGATTGTCAGATAACCGCTGTGGAAGAGGATGGGAGCAGGTGAGAGCGTTCTGAGTTTAGTGGTTTTGATTTCCTGGGCTAAATAGCTGTCAAGTTTTGGCTACATGTAATCCAGCGGCTTTTGGGCTGCCAGCTGAGAAATGTGTGTGGGATTTCCGGACAGCGTCCAGTAGGTGGACAGCATGTTGTCGTCGAACAGGCTGATGATCGAGTACGGGTTTAGGAGACGTTGTTTGGCTAGCCAGTTGTACCCGTCGTACCAGCTAGCTATCGTCTTCAGCAACGCAGTTTCGTCTGCATCTTTCTCTATGGTTCCGGCCTTTTTCAGGGACGCGAGTGTCCTTGGAAACCTGTCGTTGAAAAGGTGAAAGAATTCTTTGATAGTGAATTCACAAATTCCGGCGAATTTTGGCTTCAGCGAGATGTCTACGAAATTGTTAGGTCCTGAATCCAAGGCGGTAAACGCGAACCTGGTTACGCCAGTAACCAAGGAGAAACGAATTAAGTCCTTATTCCTTTTCATGGCAGAGAAAAAATGGTGGAGAATTTTACTGTTTGTCTCGGCAAGCTTGCTGTCTGCTAAGTTCAAGGCTACCGGAGCGTCGTACTCGTCTATCAGGACGACAGAACCTACTCCGTACTTAATGTAGAGAGCCTGAAGCAACTCGTCGAGCATTTTGCCATAGGAACTCTGAATCAGCGTTATTTCCTCGCGTTCTGCAAAATTTGTCAGGATTGTCTCGATGCTGCCGCGAAGATAGTCGGGGTCCGGGAGCTCCGCATAGGCCATGCTGAATCTGAGGACAGGGTGGATCTGGTAGTCGTAGTGTTTCCTGGTGTCAATCCATAGGCCCTTGAAAAGATCCCGATCGCCTCCGAAGAGTTCTTCTATGGTGTTAAGCAGGAGAGTCTTGCCGAATCGCCTGGGACGGGACAGGAAACAGCACCTATATTTAGTGATCAGTTTATAAATATACTGGGTCTTGTCGGCGTAAATGTAGTTCCCGTGGATGATTGAACGGAAGGCAGGATCGTCAACCGGCAGTCTTTTCAGTCCCATGGGGCCCTCCGAGCAAATCTGTCCTTCATGCAGGAAGACGAGGAGCGTTCCGGTGACCCTTACGCATGGCCTGCCTGCGTCTACCGATCCAGACCGACTTAGTTTTATTATTTTAACACAGGTTATCCTTTAAAAGGCAAAAAATTATTATGGAGTTCTGGAAATGGCGCAAGAAAAACTGCCTTATGAGGCGTCTTTCCGTCGGGAAGGCCGCCCAGGGCCCTGAAGAGGTAGCGCTGAACCCCGGGGCCAGCTCATCATGGGCCTGTAGAAAGGCCGGCCAGGGTTGGGACAAAGGCCTGCCAAGCCTGAAAGGAAGACGGACAGGACTCGCTCATGTAAAAAGGCCGACTTGGATCTGGCTGGAGGTCGACTTGAGCCATGGAGAGAGGAGGACCTTAGCATGGAAGGAGGCCAATCGGGGGCCGGCAGGAGGCTGGCCTGGGTCCTCGGATGGCAGGAGGCTGGCCTGGGTCCTCGGATGGAGGGAGGCCAGCCTCGGACCTTGGATGGAGGAAGGCCGGAACGCGGAGGAAGGCCGGTCGGGAGCCTGACGGGACCAAGCTGGGTCCAAAGGGAGTCTCCCCTGCATTCAAACCTTTTCCCGCTGCTGGCAATCGTGACATCGATGGCCACCGAAGGGACCGTTAAAGTCAGAATTGAAGACAGGCCCAGATTTGCAAACACTTTTAACTGCTGATCGTCATTCAATAATCCTTGCCTAGCAAGGGCAAGTGTAAATCACAAGGAGATTTCTGAGTACAGAAATTTCTCATCTCAGAAAGCCTATAAGGCTTACTAAGATATGGCTGCGGAGGTCTGGTCCTGAGATATCTGACCGTTCCAGCACCAGAGACAGCAAGGGCGGCCCCCCCTGGGGAGGGCCGCCCTTGCCGGCTGGGTTGCCGGGATACATGGGCTGTCCCGGCAGGCAGTTGTCAGGCGTTAGTGAGGGCTAGTCGCCAAGGCCGATGGTCATCTGGTCGCCGGTGACCTTGAAGCCCGTGTCGATGGCCTCACGCCAGGAGATCTGGCGGCTGGTGGGGAGCTCGTCGGCCCCGATGAATATGGACTTGTTGCTGGCGTCCTCGGCCGAGGCGGAGATGGTGGTCCCTGCGGCGGAAGTCACCACGTAGGCCTCTGTCGGCTTGCCCTTGCCCACGGCCACTGCCCCGGAGATGGCTACCGGCTGGGTTCCCGGCTTCGGGGAGGTGCCCGGGTCGACCTTCTCGTTGGTGAAGAGGTTGCCGGTGGAGGGGTTGGGCAGGCCCGTGAAGGTGTCGAGCAGGTAGAGGTAGCCGTCCCCGCTGTCGCCGCAGCCGCCGGCCCTGGGCTCGTAGCTCGTGAAGGCGGTGAGGCTCCTGCCGCCGGAGAGGACCACGAACTTGGGCTGGGTGAGGACCATCTCGTAGGCGTGCTTCTGGCCGGGGTAGATGACCTTCCCGATGTTGAGCGCCTTCTTGTAGCCTATGAGGGAAGAGGACCTCAGGGTGCTGGACACGGTCGCGAAGCTGCTGCTCCCCTTGTCGGAGTCGGGGAGGTTGGGGGTCGCGGTGACGCCGGCGACGGCCCCGGAGGCGTAGACGCTGTAGCCGGAGACGTCAAGGATGCGGGCCGAGTCGGTCGTGCGGTCGCTGAACGTCATGAAGCCGGAGGCGTTCAGCTCCTCCTTGATGCCGAAGAGGTACTGCACGTGGTTCTGCTCGCAGGCCGTGCTGGGCTTGGAAGCGCAGGGGACGATGTCGTCGCTCCCCCAGATCTTGCCGGTGCCGAAGACGACCCAGAGGTTGCCCACGCCGTCGTAGGTGGAGTTGACCGCGCCGGTGACGGGCCTATCCGTGTTGATGAGCCTCTTGAGCTCCCAGTTGGAGACGGACAGGGGGTTCCCGTTGCCGTCCACGGTCTGGAGGCGGTAGACGGCGCCGGTGTCGGTGCAGTCGGCGGGGTTCCTGGAGACGGTGAGCCCGTAGTAGAGGGCGTGGTTGTCCCACTCGGGATTGCGCTTCTGGGCCACGGGGAGGAAGGGGTTGTTGAAGAAGGAGCGCGGCTCTGAGACGGTCAGGTAGGCGGGGTTGGCGGTCGAGGGCACCGGGACTCCCGTCTCCGCGTCGAGGACTATGAGCCTCGCCGGCTGGTTGCTGTAGCCGTTGTAGGGCGACTCGGAGCCGAACTGGACGTAAGGCACCCCGTTCTTCGACTCCGCTGAGGATATGGGGGTGTCGTTCACCGGCCCGGTCGGGAGAATGACGTACCATCTCCCGTCAGACCGCAGTGTGGAGGGGAGTCCCACTGTGAGCCCCAGCTCCTTGGTGCTGTAGCGCCAGAGAATCTTCGGATCCGTCTCTGGATCGGTTATGTCGAGCGCGAAGACCTCGGAGAAGTAATGCTCGGCGCCCGCCCCCGCCGGGTTGGGGGTCTCGATGGGCCGCCCGCCGAGCCTCATGCCGCCTATCAGCACCGTCCGCCACTCGCCGTTTATCTTGATGTCGTTCACGAGCGGCTTCTGGTCGACGTAATAGGAGTGGCTGTAGTAGGGATCGGGGAGCCAGCGGAGGTTCGGGAGCACCGAGGCGGGTATGAAGGACCAGATCTCCGCGCCGCGCTCGTGCTGCACCCCTCCCATCTTGTTGTCGACCTCGAAGGAGATCTTGCCCTGGGAGAGGGTGGTGGGGAACCCGATGTTGACAGCGTGGAGCATCCCGTCGTTCGCCCCGAAGTAGACCATCTGCCTGCGGCCGGAGTTCTGCGTGACGAACTCGGAGTAGCTGGTGTCCCCGTAGATCATCCCGAATCCGCTGGCCGGGCTGCTCACGAGTATCGGCTTGGAGTTGATGACGTCCCCGAGCCGCCAGACTATCGAGCTTCCGCTGGAATTCCAGGGATCAGCCACGACGCGGGACCGCCAGCCGGACTTCTCGATGCCGTAGACCCAGTCGATGAGCGACTTGGCCGCCTGGCTCCTGTTCGCCACGCCCGGCAGGGACTCGATGAAGTTGGAGTGGATCATCAGCTGCTCGAGCTCCGCCTGGTTGTCGTACCAGAAGGTGGCGAGCTCGGGCTTGGGGCGTCCGGACTTGGCCGGCGCCTCGTAGAAGATCCTCCTGCGCCCGTCCGCCATGGTGGCGGGGGTGGTGAGGGGCCTGGGGCCCTGGGCGAGCCTGGAAGAGTCGAGATGCGACAGCCAGTAGCCGGTGTCGAAGAGCGGCTCTATCCTGTGGACGGCCAGGTACGGGTAGTCGGGGCTGACCGACGGGTGCCTTCTCGCGTCGGGCATGAGCGCGAGGTTGTTGTTGCCGGTCGGGTCGTAGCACCGGGAGACGTAGTCGCCGAACTCGTAGCACTTGGGCGGGTCGGTGTTCTTGTGGCTCAGGCTGTTGAAGGTCACGACGAAGTCGCCCGTCGTGGCGTGCTCGCCGTTCACCATGTCGAGGATGCCGTTCTTGTCGTTGTCCTCGCGGAGGTTGCCCCACTTGTCGAGGAAGAGGCCGTAGACCGAGCCCACCCACCTGACGGTCTGGTTGGGCATGAGGGGGTTGGTGTAGACGGGGTAGTAGATGCTCTGGACGGATACCCCGCCGCCGAGGATCGTGTCGATGGAGGCCGCGGAGGCGGTGGACGTGGAGATGGAGCGGGCGATCTCCTTGAAGACGGCGTCCAGCCTCTCGGGGAGCTCGGCGACGTTCAGGGGCTGGAAGTAGGTCTTGGGCCTCCCGTCCTCGCCTTCCCACTCGCCGGCATCAGGCTTGCCGTTCCGGTTGTAGTCGGTGAAGCCGCCGTACTTGGCCGCGAGGTAGAGCGGGTTGGGGAGGTAGCTGCCGACCAGGGAGGAGTCGTCGGAAAACTCGAAGGTCCTCCAGACCTTCTCGTAGACGGTGTCCGGAGTGCCGAGGCCGTGATGGGTGACGTGGAACGCGTTGGTGTCGGTGAAGCATCCCGTGCCCTTGTGGACCGCGGAATCCTCGCCGTACCCCTTGGGCCAGTTGCAGGTGGGGGGCGTCCCGAACTTGGGGATGCCGTAGCCGTAGGAGCTGCGTCCGGTGTCCATGTAGATCCCGTCGTGCGTGCTCCCGGCGATGGTGTACCCGGTCATCATCCGCTTGTCGATGTGGATGGCTATCTTCCACTGGCCGTTTATGAGGCCGGCCACCTCGTTGGGCTCGATTATGAAGGGCTGCCCGTCCTCCGGATCCTTGAAGGTCCAGTACTTGCCTCCCTTCACCTTCAGGGCCCCGGAGATGTGGTCGGCCATGTAGTACCAGGTCTTCTTGTCAATCTGGAGGGTGGCCTTGCCGTTAGCGGCCGTCTGGGACATGTCGTAGGCGGCGGCGGTCCCCGTCTTGGAGGTCTGCCGGTCGGAAAGGAGCTGGAACACGTGCTCGACTATGATGTCGGCGTCCCAGTTGGAGCCGTGGTCCTGCACGCTGTAGCCGATCGACTGGGCCTCGTAGTTGACCCTGACGATCACGCTGTAGGGCGTCCCCCTCGCGTCGGTCTTCCAGTCGAGCACGTAGTAGTTCAGCACCTCGAGGAGGCGGTTGTAGTTGGTGTAGGAGTCGGTCTCGCTCATGGCCACGGGAAGGATCTCCAGCCTCTTGGCCGGCTTCCCGTCAGCCCCGTAGATGGGGAAGTTCAGGGGCGGGAAGGTGGGCGTGAGCGTGACCGCGTAGATGTCCAGGCCCATCGGCTCGGAGCCCGGAGGCGAGAAGTCGTGGGTGTGGGCGAAGTAGGCCACGGCTGCCGCGCTGTAGGTTCCCTCGAACGACGCGCGGTTCGGGCACATGCCGTTGACCTCGGAAAGCGACGAGATGGTCTTGGGGGAGCAGTCGCCCCAGATGGTCTGGTCCCAGTGGCGGATGTTTTCCGCGACCCCCTTGTAGACGTCGTCCGTTTCCCTGTTGAACGCGTCGTTAACGAAGCGCGACCAGTCGTCAAGCGTCTTCAGGGGATCGTACCACTTCTCCCATCCGTTGAAATGGGGCATCTTGGCATAGTAGAACTTCTTGCCGTCCTTGTTGAACTCCTCGTGGTCCGTGATCATCTGGAGATACTTGACCATGGAGAAGCTGTTCGGGAGGGATGCCTGGACGGCAGTGGAGTACTCCGCCGCCAGGGGCTTTCCGACCAGCCAGCCCAGCCAGTTGACGCCCTGGTCCCCGTCGAAGTCCGTCTCGGCCTCGCCGATGAGGATGATGACGGGCTTGGCGCATTCGGCAGAGGGGATCGCGGGGATTACGTTCCAGTCGCTGTAGACCACGAGCGCCAGGTCGGGGAAGCTGTCCCTCTCCTTCTTTGCGGGGACGAAGTCCGGAGTGGGCCCGATTTTCGAATAGACGAGGCTCTCCTCGGTGAGCCTGTTGAAGTAGCGCACCCCCTCGTAGAGGAGCTCGCCCACCGGGTTGCCCCAGCTGGTCGCGGTGGTGTAGGTTCCGCCGTAGGTGGGGCTGCCGGCTATGATCAGGCCGTCGATGGTGCCGATGACGCCGGTCTCGTAGTAGATGCCGGTGTTCATGTCCATGGCCCAGGCGAGGTGGTTGACGTGGGCCCTGATGACCCCGCCCTTGCGCCTGGTGTACTCGCCCGGCCCGTCCTTGGCGTTGTAGCCGGTTCCCCTCTTGTCGAACGTGCCGGTGAGGAGCCCGAAGAGCATCTGGCCGTGCTCGCCGTTCTGCTGCAGCAGGCCAACCGGCTTGAGGTTGCCGTTGGGATAGGCGCGACAGTTCTCCCCAGGAAAGTACAGGTCCTTCCAGCAGGCGGCGACGTTCACCGCCAGCTCCCTCACCATCTTCTCACCGGTCGAGTTGAGCGTGGCGTCCGTGGAGGGGTTCGGGGCCTTGTTCAGCGCCCAGTCGAAATAGCGCCCGCCGGTCGAGTAGACGGAGCCGGCCACCCTCTTCTCCCAGATGCCCGAGTGGGCGTGCAGGATGTACTGGATCAGGGGGAAATGCTTTCCGTCGCTGTCGTTGGTGGACTTGTTGCGGACCCTCACGAAGAAGTGGGCCGTGTCCGCGTAGGGCTTGGGGAAGGGCGTGTACTTGGAGATGTCGAAATATTTGGTGTTCCGGGTCTCAGAGACCCAGCGGTTGTCGGCCATCACCTCCGTGCCCCAGGTGTGGGCGTCCCTGGGCACGAGCGAGCTCTGGAGTATGGTCTGGCTGTTGGAGGTAACGCCCGTCTTCTTGTCGTAGACCCCGCTCACGTCGAGGCTGCGGTGGCCCCCGTAGAGGACCTTGCGGATCACGTCCATGCGGGTGGTGGAGACGTAGTTGAGCCAGTTCCCGCTGTACAGCCCGCCGAAGGAGGAGTGGGGGCTGTTGCAGATGCCTATCTTCTCGCCCGTCTTGTAATGGACGGCGCGGGCGGCCTTGATTCCTGCCTTGGCCACGGACGCGGGACGCTTGGAGTCGAGCGTCGCCTGGGACTCGTCCTCCTTGGTCGCGCTGTACGCGTAGAACCACTCACCGATCTTGGCGTCGTTCCTGCCTCCCGGCGTCGCCCGTGAGTACGCGTAGCACGAGTAGCTGTCGAAGTAGCCGTAATACAGGACGGAGGGGTTGAAGCCCGTGTCGGGCTGCCCGTCCTCGTCCATGTCGGAGAAGTTGTTGTAGGCCTGCTGGAACAGCTTGTGGTCCTTGGACAGGACTATGAGGACCCTGGGCACGGTGCGGCCCGTGCTCGTGACCGGGCTGTTCTGGTAGTTCAGGGATTCGGGGGCGGAGGCCTCGGCCGCCGGGGGGGCGGCGGCCGCGAGGAGGAGGACGGCCACTGCCAGGACGCCGGCTCCCGCCGCGGACGCGGCGAGGCGGAGTGCCCCGGAAGGGTGCCAGCGGGCGTCGCTGAGACGCTGTGGGGCTGTCTGGCGAGTTGCTGAGCGGCGCATGTTGGCGGTCATATGGGTCACCGTGGATATCTAGCGCTGGCTAGTCCTGCCTGCGGAGTCCCGCCCGGCGGGGTAGGCGGGGGAGTGGGGGTGGTGCGGCCGGTCCTGTCCGGGCCTAGCGGCGGCACGGGGCGAACGTTAGACGTCATGCCGGGCGCCGCCCGTGAAGGCGACCGGACAGCCCGCTGAAGCTGCCGGCGGGGCGTCCGCCCTCCGGAAGGGTCCCGGAGGAGGGATGGGTTCGGGGCCGGACCGTCCGGATTTTCGGAGAGCCGGCCTTAACGGCCCGGACAAGACGGGAAAAGAAAGGCTTAAAGACGAGACTGGAAGACAGGAGAGGTTTTGGTTCGGCTGTTCAGGACAAGACTTGGAAATCCGTCAAGTCGCTGTCGGGACTCGGGTTCCCCGGCATCGGGAAAAATTGGCAGAAAGCAATATCCGGTTAACCGGAACTGACCACAGGTCCGGCTGACCGTCAGAAAAGGTGCGGAAAAGCCGTCCGGGGCCGCCGGGGAGGAGCGTCCGCCATGCGGCGGCCCGCTGTCCGTCCGGGCGGTCGACCGAAGGGCAACGCGATGGCCCGCCTCCCGTGAAGCTGCCCCTGCCGGGCCCAAGTGGCCTAGGCAAAGATTAGGAGTGAGCCGAAACTGGCCATGCAATCATTGTGCCACCTTTATCTGTTCCCTACCCTATGAAGTTTTTCTGACTCGATTCCACTGGTTCAGGACCACGGGAGCCCCTTCGCCGCCTCCTCTCCCGTGCCTCCCGACCCTGAAGGCGACGGCCGGAACCGGGCGGCCCTGGCACAAGGATTCCGCCGACGGCAACCCGCCCTCACTTCCGTGCCGGCGGCTGCCGACTGGCACCGCCCGTCCGAAGCTCCGAAACCTCCGGCAGATACGTTCCCCCGCCCGTGCCGGATCCGGTGACGGCCTCCGTGCGGTGCCTGCCGCAATCGGCGCCAACATTACCTGCCAACATTGGCGCCAATGTTGGCTATATTGTCAGCAGAAAGTTGGCGACTTTTTGACAGGATGTCCTTCCGGGCGAGTTCGCCAGAAGGCTTCCGATGTCGGGCCCGCAGGCACCGGGCCGCATTTTCCGGGGCGCCGGCCTTCATACGCGGCCTCCCCATGGTCAGCCTGCCTCCGGAAACGTGGAAACCACGCCTTAAGGCTTGATATTTCGGAACATTATATTATACCTTGTAACTGTTCAGCTCCCCTGCGACCGGGGACGCCCGCTTCTTCATTGCAGAAACAAGGGGGTGCCCACGGGCGAAGCTGCCGGCGCTCACCGCGCCCGCCCGCAGGGCCGGCCTTCCCACATGCTGCGTCCAGGCCTCCCGGCACAGCTTTCAGCTGCGTCCGGGACCCTTGTTTCATACTAGGTGCCCCTCTTTATGAGAACCTTTTTTGAGGAAAAGAGCCCTGAAAAGGAACCCATGAAGTTGAAAAGTCAGTTTTGGATGCTTCATGTGGGGGCAAGGAGTTTCTGCAGAGGGCATTTTTGAAGGGAAGTTCGGCCTGTTGAGTTCATCTTGGGGGGGCACCTGAACATTTACTGCCCTTTCATGTAAATATAAACAAATGAGGTGGCGATCTGGCGAAGCCGACCGATTTAGGCATCGACCATCCGCCGGCCCACTCCCATACATGAAGTGCTTGTAGATGATCTAGGCACAATTTATTGCGAATTACTCCAAAATTTCTTATATGGTCCCGTGCCACCAATTCGTTCATGTTTTCGTTAAACGGCAATACTCCCCTTTCATTTAAATGTGGACGAATTATGGCGACGAGCTGGCCTCCCTCGTCTGCCCACAAGGTTCTGTGTCCTCCTCCATTGGCTCATATTTTCATGGAAATATAATATGTTTTCACAGACAATAGCGGATGAGGCGACACTGGGCCCAGGGCGGCCCTACACCGGGTTCAGGCCGGCCCGCCGCCGGGTCCGGGCCGCCTCCCTCCAGGGCAGGTCGGTCTTGCTCCTAACCCAGGCCGGCCTTTCTCCCGGCTCA
>JAISFP010000104.1 GCA_031263525.1 Deltaproteobacteria bacterium
GGGCGGGTTGTCGGGATCAGGCATTTCGGGCGGGGGGCCCGCAGACCCTGGAAACGGGAATGCCGCGCCTGGGACGCAGGACGTGGTGGCCACGGACAGCGCGATAGCGGTAGCGAGGATGGTAAGGATTGTTAGGATTTTCATGGCCTTTTCCTTTTGGAGCCACGCCCGGCACGGGCGGGGGCGAGATACGGGGCGCAGGGGCCCGGCCCGGGCAGGTTTCTGAATGGAAGTATCACATGTAAGTATATCCCTTCCGTTGGTTCTCGTAAAGGTGTCCCGGAACTGCCACCTGGAGCGGCTTTCGGCATGACGTCCTGCCACAGGGGCTAGGGTCTACTGCGGATTCAGGAAAGTAGCTGACCCTCTCCCCCTTTGCCTTCCGGGACGGAAAACTGTCCGTGGCTTCCGGGAAATCTTAGCTCGGGCGGGTGCCTCGGCTTCTGCGCTGGCAGTCTGGCCGACGATGGAAGGGGGCATTGGCGTTGCCTGCTGCAGCGCCTTCCGCGGCGGGGAGGTTCGTTCTGAAGGCTTATGCCGTGTCGAATGCAGTATAGGCCTTGCCGGATGGCTCCGGGGCTCCGTCAGGTGGAACGGGAAGGTCCGGACGGACTTTCGGGCGGACTTCCGGAGGGACCCTGCGGACGTCCTAGCCGGAAGGACGAGTCAGGGAAGCGAAGGCAGTGCATACCATGTGTTGGCGAGGGTCAGGGAAGCAATGCCTGTTTGGCTCTCTTCAAATCTGCCAATTCATTTGTTTAACAAGCAATAAAATATTGCGGACATGAAATATCAGGCAATTTTGATTATAATATTACCCGTTTAATCAAATGTCGGAATTTGGCTATCAGTCCAGGGGGGAAATGTCGGACAAACATCCATTCATGGTATCTATTCGTTATGATTCGCTACTAAAATATGGCAGAAGATTCCGACATTTCATTAAACGGGTAATAACATTTATATAATTGTTTGTTAAATTGACATTTCTGCATTAATTATCTATATGCTACTGATAATTCATTTGAATATTGTATTTTATTATGGTTAATCGTTCTGCTATGTTTATTATTCCAAAGGATAATATAAAGAGAAATGTTGATTTTAATTAATTATTTTGCATAAATTTCATGTTTTATAATTCATGCCGGTCTAGTATTTCATTGATTGTAATGTATAGTCTCTATTAGATTTTATTAAAACGGTTTCTTCTGCGTTGCATTAACATAGTGTGTATACATTTATGAGTTATATGAATTATGGAACATGTTCTATCATTAATTTATTATATTACTGCAAATTCACAGTCTTACATATCAATTATTAAGTGCATATCTTATCGGTCTCCTGTACTATTAATTATTTATACGTATTTAACTTACTATATTTTATCGACTAAACCATATCTTCTTCTGTAACAAACGTGAATATTTTAATGTTATTATAAGTTTTTTATATATTATGATGCAAACATCACCGCATGTTCCATGATAAACGCAAAAAATTATTTGCAATGTCTAATCAATTGTGCATGATTTGCAATGAATTTTAATATTTTGATGACGTATGCTCTATATATTTTTTGTGTGTTTAGTAAGATATTTTTGATTATTAGACAGTCGTGTATGCCATAATCGCTTTGTTTGACTTGGTCTGACGCTATCCACTGCGTCAGGCATATTTTGCACCGCGCATGCAGTTTTCCGGAAGGAGCGTGACAGTTAAGCATCGTCAGCGTCCTCTGCGGGTTCTTGTGAAAGGAAGGCAGAGGTGGCGGCCCCGGCTTCCGAGTGCCGTCCATGTCCAGGAGGTCCTGCCGCTGATGCTTCGGCTACCCATCAATGGGAGCTCGTCAAGCCCCGTCCCCCTGGAGCGATGACGGCGCGTCATGCCCCGTCCGCCTGGCTTCGGCACAGGTCATGCCCCGTCCGCCTGGCTACGCGGCACAGGTCATGCCCCGTCCGCCTGGCTTCGCGGCACAGGTCATGGCGCGTCAGTCAGGCTCTGGCACAGGTCATGCCGCGTCCTTTTGGCTTCGGCAGAGGTCATGCCCGTCCGGCCGGCACTCCCGGCAAAATTCAGGGAGGCCGCGGACTGCCGGCGGCCTCCCGGCGTGTCACCCGGTGGAGATCCTGGAGAAGTCCGCCACGAGCTCGAAGAGCGACGCGGTCCGGTTCAGGAGCGCCACCCTGGCCTTCTTCAGTTCCGGGTCGGGGTCGTCCACCAGCACGTCCTCGAAGAAGGCGTCCACGGGGGCCTTGAGCGAGGCTATGCGGTCCAGGAGGCCCGCGAAGTCCCCGGACGCCAGGTAGCCCCCGGACTCGTTGTCGAGGGCGGTCACGGCCTCGAGCAGGGCGTGCTCAGCGGGGAGGGTGAGGCTTCCGGGGTTCAGGGGGATCTCCCGGCCGCCGAACTTCTTTATGATGTTCACCACCCTCTTGAAAGTCTGGGCGAGGTCGCGGAAGCCCTCGCGCCTCTTCAGGCCCTCCAGGGCCACGGCCCTCTGCACGGAGGCGAGCGGGAAGGCGCCGTGGAGGGACAGGACCGCGTCGGCCCCGTCCGGGGAGACGCCCTGGGCGAGGATGTGGGTCTTCAGGCGGACGTTGAAGAAGTCCAGTATCTGGCCGCGGATCTCCCGTACGGGGCGGCCCTTCTCGGGCACGGGCCCCAGCGAGGCCACGGCCCGCTCCACGTGGGGCTCCAGGGACATCCTCCAGCCGCGCTCGAGGATGATGAGTATCGCGCCCAGCGCCTGGCGGCGCAGGGCGAAGGGGTCGGTCGCGCCGGTGGGGGCCTCGTTCACCCAGAAGCACCCGCATATGGTGTCCAGCTTGTCGGCCAGGGCAAGCACCGCGCCCGCGGGGGTGGCGGGGAGCGCCCCCCCGGCACGCACGGGGAGGTAGTGCTCGGCTATGGCCTCCGCCACCTCCTTCGGCTCGCCGTCCTGGAGCGCGTACTCGCGGCCCATGACGCCCTGGAGTGAGGGGAACTCCTTCACGACGCCCGTGAGCAGGTCGCACTTGCACAGGGCCGCGGCCCTGGCGGCGGTGTCGCGGGCCTCCGGGGCGCACTCCTGGGCGATGTCGGAGGCGAGCCTGGCCACCCGCTCGACCTTCCCGGCGTAGGATCCCAGCTTCCTGTGGAAGACCACGGCGTCCAGGCCCGCGGCCCTGTCTGCCAGTGGCGTCCGGCGGTCGTCCAGGTAGTAGAAGCGGGCGTCCTCCAGGCGCGCCCGCAGGACCCTCTCGTGGCCGCGGCGGACGGTGTCCATGTTCCGGGCACGGGTGTTGTTCACGGCTATGAAGGAGGGCGCCTGCCTCCCCTGGTGGTCCATCACGGGGAAGTAGCGCTGGTGCTCCTTCATGGCGGTGGCTGAGACGACCAGCGGGAGGTCAAGGAACTGCGAGTCGAATCCGCCCATGACGGCCGCCGGCTCCTCCACGAGGTTGGCCACCTCGTCCACCAGCTCGGGGTCCAGGTCGGGCGAGAGGTCGCTCCCCGCGCCGCCCGCGGCGCGCCTGATCTCGTCCAGGACGGCCTGGCGGCGCTCCTCGAAGCCGACGAGCACGTGGGCCTCGGCCAGGCGGGCGGGGTACTCGCCCGGGCCGGAGACGAGCACGGCCCCGGGGGCGAGGAAGCGGTGGCCGTAGCTCACCCTCCCGGCCCTGACGCCGGCGAACTCCATGGGGAGGACCTCCCCGTCCAGGACCGAGAGGAGCCAGTGCACTGGCCTCACGAAGGTGAAGTCGCCCTCGCCCCAGCGCATGGCCTTGGGGAAGGGGAGCGAGGCCAGGAGGCCGGGGATTGCGCCCGCCAGGATCTCCCCGCAGGGCTTCCCGGTGAGCTTGCGCGTGACCGCCAGGTACTGCCCCTTGGGCGTGGTCACGGTGTAGATCTCCGAGACCGGCACGCCCTGCCCCTTGGCGAAGCCGGCCGCGGCCTTGGTGGGGTTGCCGTTGGCGTCGAAGGCCGAGGAGAGCGGCGGGCCCGTGACCTCCTCGGAGACGTCCGGCTGCATGGCCGTGAGCCCCCACAGCCCCAGGGCGAGCCTCCTGGGCCCGCCCCAGACCTCCATCCGGGAGAAGGAGAGCCTTGCCCCCCTGAGCTCGCGGTCCAGCCGGTCCGTCAGGAACTCCACTGCCTTCCCGAAGTAGCCGGCGGGTATCTCCTCCACGCCAAGCTCGAGCAGGTAGTCCACGGTCGGGATGCCGTCCGCGTCCGGGCCGGCGCCGGCAGGGCCGCCCGCCCCGGAGGCGCCCGCGAGGTTGCCCGCCTGTCCGGCTCCTGAGGCGCCCGCGAGGTGGCCCGCCTGTCCTGCGTTGCCCGCCTGTCCGGCCCCGGAGGCGCCTTCCGCGTTCCCGGCCGTGCCGGGCAGCTTTATTTCCGTCATAGCGCGACCTCCCAGCGTCCCATCAGGGGATGGCCCATCTCCTCGCGCTGGCGCACGAAGCGGGCGCAGGACTCCTCGGCGAGCCTGCGCACGCGGGCTATGAAGCGCGTCCGCTCTTGCACCGAGATGGCCCTCCTGGCGTCAAGGAGGTTGAATGCGTGCGAGCACATGAGGCAGTAGTCGTAGGCGGGGAGCACCAGGCCCTCCTGGGAGAGCCTCGCGGACTCGGCCTCGTACATGTCGAAGAGCTTGGAGAGCATCCCGGTGTCCGCGAGCTCGAAGTTGTGCCGGGAGTACTCCACCTCGGCCGCGTGGTGGACGTCGCCGTACCGGACCACCCCGTTCCAGTCCAGCTCGTAGACGTTGTCCACCCCCTGGAGGTACATGGCGAGCCGCTCCAGGCCGTAGGTGAACTCCACCGATATCGGCTTGAGCTCGAAGCCGCCCACCTGCTGGAAGTAGGTGAACTGCGTCACCTCCATGCCGTCCAGCCACACCTCCCAGCCGATGCCGTTGGCCCCCAGGGTGGGGGACTCCCAGTTGTCCTCCACGAACCTGATGTCGTGGTCCAGGGGGTCTATGCCCAGCGCCTTGAGGCTGTCCAGGTAGAGCTCCTGGGAGTTCAGGGGGGAGGGCTTCAGGATCACCTGGAACTGGTAGTAGTGCTGGAGGCGGTTGGGGTTCTCGCCGTAGCGCCCGTCCGTGGGCCTCCGGGAGGGCTGCACGTAGGCCGTCCGCCAGGGTTCCGGGCCGAGGCACCTCAGCGTGGTGGCCGGGTGGAAGGTCCCGGCCCCCACGAAGGTGTCGTAGGGCTGGCGGATGAGGCATGCCTTCCCCGTCCAGAACCTGGTCAGCGCGAGGATGACCTCCTGGAAGGAGAGGGGGGGGTTGGAGCTCATGAATATCTCCTGAAGGTGAGGCTGGGGGGTGCCGCGGGCCGGACAGTCCGGCGGGCGCGGGAGCCGCGCGGATCGGGCGGACTGGGCGGGGCGACGGGGGAGCCGTGCCGGGCGGCGGGGAGAGTGACAGGCACGGGCGACGGCCGCAGGGACCTTCGGAAAGGCCTGGAAGGCTTTCGGAGGAGGCGAGGGCCTTCGGGGGGACCGGGAGGCCTTCTGACGGGTCTGGGAAGGCATTCGGAGGGGGCCGCGAGGGCCTTCGGGGGGACCTGGAGGCCTTCGGATGGGCCGGGAAAGTTTTCTGAGGGGGGCGCGAGGACCTTCGGGGGGTCCGGGAAGGGCTTCGGAGGGGTCCTGGTCCGGGGGGCCAGGGTGTCCGGAAGGCATTTGGCGGGGGACGGACAGGTGCGGGAGGGCTGCGGGTGAGCCCGCAATCCATTCAAATCCGCAGGATTATAGCCCAAACAGTATTTCCAGGCTAGAGATGCGTTTCAGCTGGTTTTCCGGTTCGGTTTCCGTCCTCCGTTGCCGGGATTTTGGCCTTCCTGCCCAGAGTCTTTCGGTCATCAGGCTTCGGTCTTCCGGGCATCCGGCCTTTCTGTCCTGGGAGGTTCCGGACTTTCGGTCTCAGGGATTCCTTCCCATGGGCGTCCCGGCTTCCGGAATATTGGCTTCCGGTCTTCCAGGCCGCTGGTTTCCGGCCTCGGGCTCGCATTTCGGGGCAGTGCCTTCCGGTTATGGCGAGTTCGGGGATTCCGGCTTCGAGGCCTGACCCCCGGCCTCCGCCAGGGCGGTCGGGAGCACAACGGGGGGCTTGACGGGCTGGGTTTCGGCGGGGGAGGGTGACCCGTGGCCCGGCGGGCATCGGAAGGACTGGCGCCCCTGGACTTGGCGGGTCCGCAAAGGACTGGTGCCCCGGGGCTCGGCCGGCTCCGGGAGGCATGGTGCCCCGGGGCTAGGCGGGCTCCGGGAGGCATGGCACCCCCGGGGCTCAGTAGGTTCCCGTACGGCCAGGCGCGGCCGGGGTCCCGGAGACTCCGGGAATGCCGGGCGGAGGGGGCCCGTAGGCTTCGGGAGTGTCGGGCGGCCAGGGTGCCCCGTAGGCGCCGGGAAGGCCGGGCGCAGCCGGGGCGCCCGGCGCGGCATAGTTGGGAGGCGGGGCCTGGAGGGGTCCGCCTGGCAGGGGGCCGGGGTCCAGGCAGGCCGGGGGGCTGGCCTCGATGAAGACTATCCTGCGCTTGCCGCCGCGCACAGGGGGGTAGTATCTCCTGAAGGCGGCCATCCCGGCGGGCGTGGAGAGCCTGATGCGGTTGACGCCGCCCCTCCCAGTGGCGTGGAAGAGCGACACGCCGTCGGGGGAGCGCAAGGCTATGCCGTTGTGGTAGTAGCTAAGCCCTCCCTTGAAGCGGCGGTCCGGCTTGGAGACCGCGAAGAAGTGGAGCTTCCCCGGGACCATCCTGGCGAGGGCCTCGTCCAGGGCGGGGCCGTCCGTGTCGGCCCCCAGGCCCAGTGGCCTGCCCCGCTCGTCCTCGGTGCGCCCGTACTCGCCCTGCCAGGGGAAGATGACCGAGCCCCCCCCGGCGAGGTTCAGGGCCGTGTCCAGCCCGAAGTCCCAGTCCTCGCCCAGGGGGGCGTCCTTCCCGGAGTCTGCCGCCACGTCGCGGCTGGCCTCCTGGAGGGTGAAGTTCACGCCCATCAGGAACCTGGCCGCCGCCACCATGAAGCCGCTGCAGTTGAGCCCCGGGGAGGTCAGGGTTTTCTGGGGGTCCGCCCACAACGTGTTGCGCCCGTCTTCGGAAATTGCCCCGTCCTTGCGGTAGGGGATGCGCAGGAAGGCCTCCAGGATCTCCTCCGCGGAGGCGCCGGCGGGGATGTTCAGGCCCGGCGGGACCGGCACGGTGCCCTCCCAGGGCCTGCCGAAGGGGCCCGAGGGAGCGCCCGGCTGGGCGCAGGGGGCGACCAGCGCCGGGCGGTAGAGCCCGTAAAAGCCCCGGGGCGGGAGATTCCGGATGGGATACGCGCCGGACGGGCCCGGGGGCCCGGAGGGGGGAGGCCCCTGGCCAGGAACCCCTGCGGAAGGAAGGCCCGCGACCTGGGGCGGGGGAGGAGGCGCCGCGGCCTGGAGAGGGGGCGGAAGGGCAGCGACCGGGGGCCCGGCGGACGGGGGGCCTGCGTTCCGGAGGAAGGGCGGAGAAAGAGCGCCCGGGGCTCCGGCGGAAGTGGGGCCTGCGTTCTGGAGGGAGGGCGAAGAAGCCGCGCCCGGGGCGCCTGCGGAAGGGGGGACTTCGTCCCGGGCTCCGGCGGCGGGAGGGACTCCAGTCTGGAGGGGGGCACCGGCGGAAGGGTGGCCTGCGTCAGGGGCTCCGGCGGCAGGAGGGACTCCAGTCTGGAGGGGGGCTCCGGCGGAAGGGGATCCCGCGGCCGGAGGGCCACCGGCCGTGATGGAGGGCGGAGGGGCAGTTGCCCGGGCGCCGGCGGACGTGAAGTCCGCGGACCGGAGGGAGGGCGGAGGTCCGGCGGCCGGGGACGCCGGGACATGCTCCTGGTAGGACAGGGCTTCCCGCGCCCGGGCGGCCTTGGACTTCGGTCCGGAAGGCTGCGCACCCTTCGCCCGGACGAGCGGGGTCCCGCGGGGGGAAGCCTGCCCTGCCGGGGCCTGGAGGGCGGCGGGGGGCCGGATTGCCGGGTAGGCGGAGCGGAAGGGCCGGGGTTCCTCGGCGGGCGGGTCGCGCCCGTCCCCCATGCCGGAGAAGCCCTCGCACAGCGGCCCGCAGCCGCCGCCGAGCCAGGCTGTCCCGGCAGGGCCCTCGGACGCGGGCTGGGCCGAGAGCGGCAGTGCGCGGGGGAAGGACGCGGCCGCGGCCAGGGCCGCGCACGCGAGCAGGGCACACGGGACGCGGAGCCCCGGGGGGCGCTTGTTCCGGCCAGGTCCGGGCACGGTTCGGGCCTCCGCCCTGTCAGCCCTCAGCCGAGCGCCGGGGCTTCTTGGTCTTCCTGTTGTCCTTGACGGGCTCGATCTTGGGCGGGGGCGGGACGAAGTACATGATCCTCGCGCAGCTGGGGCAGGTCATGATTTTCGAGTGGCTCTGGAGCTCGTTGTAGAGCTGGGGGGGGATGCGCATGCGGCAGGCCTGGCAGGTGCCGGAGGTCACGGGCGCCATGGCCTTGCCCTTGTGGGAGCTGGCGCTGGCCACGAACCTCTCGGCCGACGCCGGGTCGATGGAGGCGAGCATGGCGTCCCTGGCGGTCCTGCGGGTGGCCAGGGTGGCCCGGGCGGACGCCATGAAGGTGTCCACGGCGTCGGAGAGAGTGGAGTGGGCGGACTGGGCCTCCCTCAGGCGGTCCTCGGCCCCGGGGAGCTCGGCCTTCAGGGCCTCCTGCCTCTCCAGGGTCACCATGGTGCTCTCCTCCTTCTCGGCAATGCGCTTGTTGATGTTGTCCAGCTCGTCCAGGACCGCCCTGTAGGCCCTCTCGTCGGTGACCTTGGTCGAGCGGGAGTGGTTGCCCTCCAGGAGGTCCCGGCAGGATATGAGGTCGAGCTCCAGCTGCTTAAGCGTCGCCCTGGTCTCCTTCAGGCCCTCGGCCACCATGTCGTGCTCGGCCGCAATCTTGTCGAGGTTCTCCTGGGACGCGGCGAGCCGCGCGGGGCCCTCCTCCAGGGTCCTCTCGGCGTCAATGATCTCGTCTTCCAGCTTCTGGAGCAGAATGAATTTCGCGATGACCTCTTTCACGTCTCTCACCTTCAAGACCGCAGGCCTGACGGGCCTGCGGGTAGGCCCCTCCCCGGCCTGGCCGGGAGGGGGCGTGGGCATCAAACGTTCCGTGCCCTGCGGCCGGACGGCCCGGGCAACCCGTGCTGGGGCGGCTGGGCGCCGCCGGGGAGGGGAGGGTGCCCCTGGCCCGTTGGGGCGGGGCTGGGCCCACTGGCCCGTTCGCCGAGTGCCGGGAGGCCGGAAAGCCTCGCTGCGGGAAACTGGGAGGCCGGAAAGCCTCGCTGCGGGAAACTGGGAGGCCGGAAAGCCTCGCTGCGGGAAACTGGGAG
>JAISFP010000299.1 GCA_031263525.1 Deltaproteobacteria bacterium
GTCGCCGACGGGCATGACCAGCCGTCCCCCGAAGGCCAGGGAGTTCCGGAGGCCCTCCGGCACGTCCCGGCCGTAGGCCGCCGCGAGCACGGCCTCGAAGGGGGCCTCCTCGGGCCAGCCCAGGGTCCCGTCCCCGAGCCTGAGCGAGACGTTGCGGATTCCCAGCCGCATGAGGTTCGAGCGGGCTAGGTCGAAGAGCTGGGGTATCCGCTCCACGGCGTAGACGCGGGAGCACAGCCCCGCCAGGACCGCGCTCTGGTAGCCGCATCCGCAGCCGATCTCCAGGACGCGGTCCCCGGGCTTCAGGTCCAGGGCCTCGGTCATCAGGGCGACCATGTAGGGCTGGCTGATGGTCTGGCCGTGGCCGATGGGGAGCGGGCCGTCCTGGTAGGCGTGCTGGGCCAGGCTGTCGTCCACGAAGAGGTGGCGGGGGACCCGGCCCATGCATTCCAGGACGGAGGGGGAGCTTATGCCGCGGCGCTCCAGCTGGTCGCGGACCATCGCGGCCCTGGCCTTGGCCAGGCTTGCCGGTTCGGAGAGCACCTGGCCCCTAGCCTATGAGCCCGGCGGGGCCGGAGGCCCCGCCGCCCCGGACGGGCGGGCGGATGGAGAGCTCGCGCCCCGCCTTGGTCCCGGCGCCCGCGGCGTTCGGGGAGCCCGCCACGGCCGAGGAGCGGTGCCAGGTGCGGCGCATGAAGGGGTAGACGGCCTTCACGTACTCGTCGAGCGAGTTGTCCGTCTCGGCGAGCTCGCCCCGGCGGGCCCCGGCGGAGGCCCCGGCGGAGGCCCCGGCGGCGGTACGGCCGGCTTCCTCGGAGTCCTTGACGCGGGCGTCCCGCATCTTGCTGGCGAAGGCCCTCAGGAGCGAGTGGATGAAGGCGTTCTTGGCGCCGATGCCCTTCTCGCCGAGCTTCCACGCCTCCGGGCGGTAGGCCTGCCAGAGCGTCTCGCAGCGCTCGTTCAGGAAGGCCCAGACGTACTCGCCCATGGCGAGGTTCATGGGGCGGCCCAGGAGCTCGATCTCCCTGTTCTCGCCGGCGGTCGAGGGGTCGTAGTTCCAGGTGAAGACCGCCGCGAGCCCGAAGAACTCGGTCAAGATGTTCAGGACCAGGGTGTGGCGCAGCGTGGCCCTGCCGCCGGGGAGCGGGAGGCGCAGCCGGCGGAAGGGCTCGTCGCCGGGCGTCCGGGTGAGCTTCTCCGGGTCGATGCTGTAGCGGGCCAGGATCCGCTCGGCGGCGGAGAGGGCCAGGGCGGACTCGTTGGTGTTGTCCGAGCCGGCCAGGGCCAGGAGCTTCTTAACCTTGTCCAGGACGGGCTTCAGCTCCTCGTCCTCGGGGTCCGGGCCCAGGGGGCAGGGGGGCTCCAGGCGGCCGTCCAGGTTCATGGAGGCCCTCCAGTAGAAGGGGTCCAGGTGGATGGTCCTGCAGATCCTCAGGAAGGTGGGGCCGTGGGGGGGCTCGTGCGCGGAGGACAGGGGGTAGAGGTCGTGGACCAGCTGGTGGGCGGTCTCGTGGCCGAGGATCCCCTGGACGGGGAGCCAGCGGCACTGGTCGAGCAGCCTCTCGGAGATGGCTATCACCCTCTCGTCGGGCATCCACATGCCCCAGGACCGCTCCAGGGGGCGGATGTCCAGCAGGGCGGGGCGGGCCGCGGGGAAGCGGCCTATGAGCCTCGCGTGCTCCCTCTGGAGGAGGCGGAGGAAGGAGTTCTTGATCTTGGTGCGGTCGGGGGGGAGCGAGCTAGCGGGTTCCATAAGTCTCCTTATGATCATCGGTTGCCGGGCTGGGGGCGCTGTCGTGCCGGGGAGGCGGAGCCTGGGCCGGACGCCGGGGCGTCCTGGCCCCTGTCCGGCGGAAAGTGGGCGGCGTGTGGGGGGCGTCCGGAAAGGCCGGACGGTCGGGTTGCGGGGCCTGCGGCGGGAGGCCGGGGGCAGGGCCAGCGGCGGGAGGCCGGTTGCGGGGCCTGCGGCGGGAGGCCGGGGGCAGGGCCTGGGTCAGCGTGGAGCGGGCACTGGCGGGGAGCCGGGAGCCTGAAGATGTCCGGGCCGGAGCGGACCCGGAGCGTCAGGGTGCCGGCCCGGGGCGAGGGACCGGAGAGGTCCGGGGCCCGGAGGCGGCGCAGGCGGAAGGGGGGCCGGGGGCATGGGCCCCGGGGCCGGTCTTGCGTATCCGGAACACAATATACCATCCGGGCCCTGATTGTCCAGCGGCAGCCTTCAGCGACATTTGAAGGCACAAGTTGACGGGCCTCGTGACGGCAGGGACGGCCCGGCGCTTCCGGTCGGGCAAAGGGGCGGGGCTGTTGCGTCCGACCGTACAGTGCAAGGTCTGCAGTGGACAGGCGCTCGCGGGTACGGGCCAGGCAGCGACCGTTCTCGTCAGCGGAAGGCCCGCCTTCGGCAGGCCCCTACGGCCGTCCTTCCGGCTCTCGGACGGAGCTCCGGCGGCGGCTCCGGCCGGGGCAGGCCCCGTCACCGGCCCGGTCCCGCCTGCTGACGGCCCGTCTGGGGCGGCTCCGTACTGCGGCAGGCAGCGTCACCTGCCCGGTCCCGCCAGCTGACGGCCCGTCAGGGGCGGCCCGGGGCTGAGGCGGCCCCGGTCACGCGGGCCGGACCGGCCCGGT
>JAISFP010000355.1 GCA_031263525.1 Deltaproteobacteria bacterium
CGAACGCCTGTCCCCGACCCACGAGCCGTCCAGAAGGCAGCCCGCTGGCCGCAAGCGCTTCCCGCCCGAACGCATGTCCCCGACCAATAGCCGTCCGACGGGCCGTCCACAGGCCGCACTCGCTTCCAGCCCGAACGCCTGTCCCCGACCCCCGAGCCGACCCGCAGGCAGACCGCAGGCCGCACTCGCTTCCCGCCCGAGGGCCAGCCCCCGCCCAAAAGCCGTCCGACGGGCCGTACGCAGGCCTCCGGCGCTTCCCGCCCGAGGGCCTGTCCCCGCCCCAAAGCCGTACGGCAGGCGGTCCGCAGGCCGCCCGCGCTTCCCGCCGGAGTGCCTGTTCCCGCCTCCGGGGCCGACCCAAAGTCTGTTGATCAGGTGGGCGCGTTGGCCTAAAATGGCACCCGACACCAGTTTTTCGAACAGCCCCGACACCCGGACCGGGGCGGCCAGGAGCGACGCCCGGCGATGCCCCAACCTTCCAGCACAGCCCCGAAAGAGTCCGCGAGCGCCCCCCGCCGCCCGTCAGCCCTGGCCCGGGAACCCCGGGCGGCGAACGGCGCTTCCGGGACGCGGAACGGCTCGGGGGGGCCGTTTCCCGGAAAGGCACCCGCAGCCTCCCTCGGCGCGTCCGGGGCGCCCGGCCCCGCAACTTCCAGGCGCCGCAACCTGGAGGCTACCTGTCTTGCCATGGCCGCGGCCGCCTTCCTGGCACTCGTCCTGGGAGCGGCACCGCCCCCGGCAGCCCCGCCCGCCGCCCTGGCCTCTGACCTGAACGACCAGGCGCCGGCCCCTCCCGCCGAGGAGACCCTGTACGGGAACTACCGGGAGGTGCCCGGGATAACCGAGGAGGAGATACAGGCGATCGAGCGGCTGAAGCTGAACCGGAGCTTCCTCGTCTACGGGTCCTGCCCCTCCACCGAGGCCTTCATGACCTCGGACGGCCGGGCCGGGGGCTTCTCGGCCAGGATGGCGTCCTGGCTCTCGGCCATGCTCGGGATAGACGTGCAGCCGCGCATCTACGAGTGGGACGGGCTCATGGCCGCCATCGCCTCGGGGGAGGTGGACCTGACCGGCGAGCTCACGCCCACGCCCGACCGGATGCGCGAGTACATGATGACCCCGCCCATAGCGGAACGCAGCACGCGCTACTTCAGGATGCGGGGCTCCGTGCCTCTGGAGGAGACGGCGAAGAAGCGCAAGCTCCGCTTCGGCTTCATGGCGGGGACCGTCACCCACGAGCAGGTGGCCGCCGCAGGCGGCCCCCCCTTCGAGGCCGTGATGACCGCGAGCTACCAGTCGGCCTACCTCCTGCTCTCCTCCGGGCTGGTCGACGCCTTCATATACGAGTCCCCGTCCGAGACGGCCTTCGCCGGCCGCAGGGACGTGGTCTCCGCCGACTACTTCCCGGTCCTTTTCTCCGGGGTGTCGCTGGCCACGAAGAACCCCGAGGCCGAGGCCGTCATCTCGGTGGTGACCAAGGCCATCGAGGCCGGGGCCTCCAGGGGCCTCATGTCCATGTACGTCCAGGGGCAGGAGGACTACATCCGCCACAGGTACACGCTCCTCCTGTCGCCAGAGGAGTTCAGGTTCCTGGAGCGGAGGATAGCTTCCGGGGATCCCATCCTCTACGCGGCCGAGTCAGACAACTATCCCGTGAGCTTTTACAATTCCGAGGAGGAGGAGTTCCAGGGCATCGCGGTGGACGTGCTCGCCGAGATCTCCCGCACGACGGGCCTGAAGTTCGTGCCTGCCAACCAGGGCCCCAAGGAGTGGCCGGCCCTTCTCAAGATGCTGGACGACGGGGAGGCGTCGCTCACGACGGAGCTCATCAGGACCCCGCTGCGCGAGGGCCGCTACATCTGGTCCGACCCGCCCTTCAACCGCGACCGCTACGCCCTGCTCTCCCGCTCCTCCACCCCGGACAGGACCCCGGGCGAGATCCTCTTCTCCACGGTGGGGCTCGTCACCGACACGGCCTGGACCCAGGCCTTCCTCAGCTGGTTCCCAACCCACCCGTCCACCCGCTACTACCCGGACTCGGGCAAGGCCTTCGAGGCGCTGGAACGCGGCGAGATAGAGCTCCTCATGGGCTCCAAGTCGCTCAACCTGGCCATGACCAACTACCGCGAGCGGCCGGGCTACAAGGTCAACTACGTCTTCGAGAGCGGGTTCGACGCCAATTTCGGCTTCAACATCCACGAGACCATGGTCAGGTCAATAATCTCCAAGGCCATCCCGCTCGTGGACTGCGAGTCCATAAGCGACCGCTGGCTCCAGAGGACCTTCGACTACCGCGGCAAGGCAGCCCGCAGCCTCGTCCCCTGGCTGGCAGGCTGCGCCATCCTGCTCGCCTTCATGCTCTCCTTCACCTTCTCCTACATGAGGCGCAAGACCGGCGAGTCCATGAGGCTCGAGCGGGAGCTCAGGGACCGCACCCTCGAGCTCGACTCCCAGAGGGAGGAGGCGCTGAGGTCGCTCAAGGCCAAGGGGGACTTCCTGGCACGGATGTCCCACGAGATCCGCACCCCGATGAACGCCGTGATAGGCATGGCGGAGCTGGCCCTGCGCGAGAGGATCCCGGACGAGGCCCGGGAGATGATAGCGAACATCCTGAGGTCGGGGAACTCGCTCCTCACCATCATAAACGACATCCTGGACTTCTCGAAGATCGAGAGCGGCAGGATGGAGATAGTGACGGCCCCCTACCGCCTGGACCAGCTCATATCGGACGCGGTGCGCATAGCCGCGGTCCGCGTGGCTGAGAAGCCCGTGGACTTCCTGGTGGAGGCCGACCCCCGCCTCCCGGCAATGCTGTCCGGCGACGAGGTGCGCATCCGCCAGGTGATGCTGAACCTCCTCTCCAACGCCGCCAAGTACACGCGTTCCGGCCACATCAGGCTCCGCGTGGAGACCGGCACCTACGTCTCCCCCGAGGGGCTCTGCGCCTGGCCGCGGAACGCGGACGACCCCTCCCTCCCGAACGTGGTCGGCCCCCCCGGCGAGCTCTGCGAATGGCGCCCCAAGTCCCCGGACGGCGAGTTCTGCGTCTGGCCCCCCGTGGACTTCCCCGAGGCCCCGGACCGCGGCCGGCTCCGGAACAGGCTCAGGGATCTCCACCGGGACCCCCGGGACGGCGACGGGCCGGCCGGCCCCCCGTCCGGGCTCCCCTTCGCCGCCTCCGCGTCGTCCGCGTCGTCCGTCTCGTCCGCCTTCCGTCCCCGCCAGGAGGCCGGCCCCCGTTTCCCCTGGAGCCCCTGGACGGCCGGCCACGGCTCGACCGGGGCGACCGGCGACGTTGACGCGAGGGGCCAGGACGGCCTCCCCGCGGGCCCCGCGAGACTCCGGCCCGACGCCACGCACGGGGCCGGACGCGCGGCCGGGACCGGGCTCGGCGAGGACGACTTGCGCCCCGCCGGAAGCGCGGCCGGGACCGGGAACAGGCACGGCGCCGGCGCCGCGGGCTCTGCCGGACACGGGGCCGACGGCGCGGGCTCGGCCGGACACGGGGCCGACGCCGCCGGCTCTGCCGGACCCGGGGCGGCCGCCGCCGGCGCTGCCGGACACGGGGCCGCCGCCGCGCGCGGGGCCGGGCTCGGGGCCGACGCCGCTCGCGGGGCCGGGCTCGGGGCCGACGCAACTCCCGGGGCCGGGCTCGGGGCCGACGCAACTCACGGGGCCGGGCTCGGGGCCGACGCGTCAGGCTCTGCCTGGCGCGCCGCCGGCACTGCGGACTCTGTCGGGCACGGGGCCGGACGGGCGGCCGACGCCGGCGAGGGCGCCGGACCCGACGCGGAAGCAGCTTCCGGGGCGGGCTCCTGCGATACCGCCCCTCCTGGCTCCCCGCGCAAGGTGGTCCTGCGCATAACGGTCTCCGACTCCGGGATAGGCATTAGGCCAGAGGACATGGAGAAGCTCTTCTCCACCTTCAGCCAGTTCGACCAGCACCAGAACCGCGGCATCGAGGGCACCGGCCTGGGGCTCGCCATCACCCGGAACCTCGCCGTTCTCATGGGCGGCACGGTCACGGTCTCAAGCGAGTACGGCAAGGGGTCGGTCTTCACGGCCGAGATCCCCCAGGATGTCCACTGCCCCTACTCCCCGATGGCCCACGTGAAGGATCCCCAGTCCGCGCGGGCCCTCTTCCTGGAGCCCGACCCCGTCCGCTCGGAGTCCCTGGAGTGGACCATGGCCCGCCTGGGCGCGAGCTGGGAGACCGCGGCGGATCCCTCGAGCTTCAGGAACCTCCTCCGCGACGGCTCCTTCGCCTACGTCTTCGCCCGCGAGGAGGACGAGATGCTCACGGCGGGCCTCCTGGAGGACGCCGGCTGCCTGGCGAAGACCGTGTACCTGACCCCGGTGGGCGCCAAGCCCGCGCGGATCCCCGGCTCGCTCTCCTCGCCCATGCCGCTGTGGTCGCTCGCGATATCCCGGATCCTAAACGACGAGACCGACCGCCTCCCCGCCCGCGAGCGCTCGGACGCGTCGCTCACCGCCCCCACGGCCAGGGCGCTGGTGGTGGACGACCTCCCCGTGAACCTCAAGGTCGCGAGGGGGCTCCTGGGGCCCTTCAAGGTCGCCGTGGACACCTGCGAGTCCGGCGCCGACGCCGTGAGGCTCTGCGCCGAGAACCCCTACGACATCGTCTTCATGGACCACGTGATGCCCGGCATGGACGGCATAGAGGCCACCGAGCGCATCCGCCAGGGCCCCGGGGGCCGCCACGTGCCCATCATCGCGCTCACGGCCAACGCCGTCTCCGGCATGCGGGAGATGTTCATGTCGCACGGCATGAACGGCTTCATCTCCAAGCCCATAGAGGTCGCGAAGCTGGAGACCGCCCTCCGGGACTGGCTCCCAAGCTCCAAGATAGTGGAGAAGCCCGCCCCGGACGCCTCCCGCGACCGCCGGGGCGAGCGGGACGTCACTTTCGAGCCGGCAGGAAAGCCCGCGGGGCCGGCACAGTCCGGCTCGTCCCGCGAGTCCGGAGCGGGAGACGGGTCCGGAAACGGGAAGGCCGGAGCGTCCGGCACCGGAGACGGGTCCGGAAACGGGAAGGCCGGAGCGTCCGGCGCTCCGAGAGGGGCCGGGGGCACCGGCCCGGCCGTCGCGGGAGACGGAAACTGGGCCGGCAGGGCGGGATCGTCCGGAGCCCCGGGATGGGCCGGGACGCCGGGAACTTCCGGGCCGGGCGACGGAGACGGGACCGCGAGGCCAGCTTATCCGGGAGCTCCCGCAGGGGCCGGTACGCCGGGAACCTCCGGGGCGGGCGACGGAGACGGGACCGCGAGGCCAGCTTATCCGGGAGCTCCCGCAGGGGCCGGGACCCCGGGAACTTCCGGGCCGGGCGACGGAGACGGGGCCGCGAGGGCAGCATATCCGGGAGCTCCTAAAGGCACCGGGATGCCGGGAACGTCCGGGGCGGGTGACGGAGACGGGGCCGCGAGGGCAGGAACGTCAGGAGCCGCGGGGGGTGCCGGGACGTCGGGAGCTGCCGGAGCCGGTGACGGAGACGGGGCCGCCAGTGAGGGATCGTCAGGACCTGCGGGGGGTGCCGTGACGTCGGGAGCTGCCGGAGCTGTGGCAGCCAGGGCGGGCTCGTCAGCGGCCGCGGGGGATGCCGGGACGTCGGGAGCTGCCGGAGCCCGTTACGGCGACGGGGCTTCCAGGGCGGGATCGCCAGGACCTTCCGGAGCTCCAGGAGCCACAGACTCTGGCGGCAACGGCCCCGCCCCTGCCGCGGAAGGATCCTCCTCCCGCTCGCCCCGCACCCCCCCGGCCTTCCGCGACGGCGGCTTCGACCCCGAGGCGTCCCTCGCCCAGCTCGCGGGCGACCACGAGCTCATGGCCGAGGTGCTCGAGATGTACATACAGTCCACTCCCGCCCTCCTCGACATTGTCCGCGACATCGACCCCGGCGACGTCGTCCGGTATTCCAAGACGTTCCACAGCCTGAAGGGCTCGAGCCTGAACGTGGGCGCCAGGAAGGTGGGCGAGATGGCCGCCACCCTGGAGAAGGCCGCGAAGGAGGGCGACGGCGACGCCGTCACCAGGGGCAACCAGGCCTTCATCGAGACGGTGGAGGGGCTGATCGTCCAGATGAGGAACTACCTGACCCAGACGGCCAGCTCGCACTAGCGCGGGCCGGGGCGGCCAGGGGCACCCTTCTCGGCCGCGCGGTGCCGTCGCCTCAGCCTTAAGCCAGGACGCCCAGCGCACGATCTTCCCGAGAATCCTTTGGAATTGGACCCCGCCGCGACATCCCGCCTACAAAGAGAGACCGGGCGCTGCCCTTGTTAGAAACTGCTTGCATTTTGATGCTTAAGCGGATGCGCAAGCAATATGCAGCAGTTTCTTCGTTCATAATGCCGCTAGCCGCTTTGGGCGAGAGGCTCGGCTGCTTCCTTCCAAGTCGCATGCCTGGCGCGGATCAGCCAGATGAGACCGGCCCGCGACGGCGCACTCAGTTCATGTCCAAGGCCGGGTAACTCTCGGAACCGGGATCCGTTCTCGGGAGAACGCCAGACCGCCACCCTAGCCTGCACCAGGCTTGCAAATTGCCTGAAACCATGCTGACTGCCCATTCTCCCGAACCCAGCCGGCCGGAAGCCGGTGCCTGGCATCCTCCTCCCGCAAACGGATATATAAACTCTGACAGTAACTGTTCAGGCACCCCTCTATTGAGGACCTTTTCGGAGGAATAGAGCCCTAATGAGGAACCCAAGAAGATGAAGAGTCACCAATGGATACTTCATGTGGAGGGAAAGAGTTTGAGAAGAGGGTATTTTGGTTGGGAAGATCCTCCTGTCGAGCTCCTCTTGGGGGGGGCACCTGAACAGTTACCTCTGACAAAAAATGTTTCAATAAATACGGGATAAGGTGAAGAGGGGAACAGATTTCCCGCCTTAAGTATGCCTTGCATTATACCTTAAGGAATTAATTATTATTTCATAAAGCATGTTAAGTTGAAACAATCTGAAATTTTCCATGTCCGAGGCATCGACATGTTGACATCAGGGCATGAGTTCATGAAGTGTCTTCATGTCGAAAACCACTTAGCCTTTGCCTCTTCCGCCCCATGGTCGACTGAAATCTTCACTTGGATTGACAAGGGGTTCTGTTCCCTTGGCAAATGACGGTCGCAACGCCAGATATCCGCCGTCTAAGCTCCTGAAAACCGTTCTGTCAAATCCTTTGGATATTACCCAGTCGGATAAATGTCCTCGACGGATTACACAGTCAAGCAAATTTGAGCATGGGCAAGTGTTTGATGTCTGGAAAATTTTAGATAGGGTGAAAGTCAAGATATGGGATTCATTGCATTGAAAATAACTGATACTTGATGTTGACGGTTGGTCAGTTCCTTTCCTGAGGCTCTTTGTGGGCAATAAGCGGATTCGCATTTTGGCGGACATTTATCCGACTGGGTAAAATTGAGTCCTCTTAAGTCATGCAAGTCATGCAAGATACACTTCAGGTCCTTACCCACAATCCGCCGTAGTTCTGATACTCTAATCAAGGCATTG
>JAISFP010000382.1 GCA_031263525.1 Deltaproteobacteria bacterium
ATGATTAGCTACTATTCAATGGCAGAAGATTCCGACATTTGATTAAACGGGTAATACCCGTTTAATCAAATGTCGGAATTTTGGCTGTCAGCCTCTGGGTGGAAATCTGGGAAACACCCCAGCCCTGGCACCTCCTCGCCATGATTTGCTTTAAAACATGGAAGAAGATTCCGACATTTAATCAAACGGGTAATAATATTACCCCGGAAATTAAATCTGGCCCTGTGGGCCCACTTCACTGTGAGCTAGGCTGTGAAACTGGCCCTGCCCTCCCCATCCGCCCCTATCCCTTCCCCCAAAGCTCTCACCCATTCAGTACTCGCCCCTGCCCAAAGCCCTCTCGCCTCTTACCCCTGCCTGATGGCCAGATTTAATTTCCGAGGTAATGACGGCACTCCCCAGCCATCCGAGCATGCCGGTCACGGACCCTGATCAGGAGCTTGGACCGGGGCGGGATGGGCCGGATGGAGACTCGGGAACGCTCAGACGAGTTCTAATGTGCCGCTTTCTCCCTCGCCCCATACTACCTTCTTGAATCTTACCATCACGTCGGAAGTGCCGTAGATGGCCACGGCGGCAGCATATACGTCTACGCCATCGGAGAGAAATTTTTTAGCATAATTCTTTTTAACTATCTGGTTGAAGTCGGCAGATATCATTTTCTCAAGACGAGAGTTTACGTAGTCGCTGCGCTTCCCGAGGACGATCGTCTCGCCGGAAAAGGACACGTCCGTTTCCTCATGATCCGGATCAGCCTTCTCATGCTTTATCTCGATTGCGACCCACCCGTTTCCTGTTACTTGGACTGCCAGATCGGACCTGCCTATGTCGGAACAGGACTCAGGCGTGACAATCTTGTTGCCGAATTCAAGAAGGAGCTGTAGCAAGGACCTGAAAAAGAACTCGTTTAGAATTGACGGATTAATATGGCTGTAAGCTCTTTCAACGCTTTCAGGACTGCCAGGACCGTGCTGTATAAGACCGGCGAAGATGGTCGAAAGAAAAAATTCGGATTTGGCCTCGTCATGGGTCGCGAAGGCGTCCAGAAACTGCAAAAATTTTTTATTTAAAGATTGAATGACGTTTGAACGTTCAGAGGCAGGAACGAGGAGACGCGTGAGGAGCTCAATTCTGATAGATTCCCTGATTTCGTTGTTGGGAATCTTCAGGTGATATTGCATCGAGGTGCCTGATTCTGTGATGCCGCTGACAGTGAGATAACCGGCCTGCATGAGGAGCTCCGTATCGTTTAGGCGGCTTATGTGCATTTCCGGCAATGAGTCATCAAATGAAAGATCCTTGGAGAACACCTTGAAATAACCAGTGTCATTATGTGAAATTAGGCTCGTGAGAAGAGATGAACCTGTCTTATACCAATAGTTGGCGATTTTTTTATTACTGAAAAAATTCAATACTGATAAAGGGTTGAGAACCTGAGTATTGCCATCCCATGTATATCCGCTATACCAGCAGACCAAGGCATTAAGGAGATCTGTTTCAGTCGCATCCGGGCCAAGCTGTCCCTTTTTTTTCAGTTGCAAAAGAGTAGAAGCAAGATATTCTGAAAATGATTTTTTAATCTCGTCAATCGTGAAGCCACAAATTTTGGCGTAATTTGTGTCAAGAGTTATGTCCAGAGTAGTGTTCATGGCGGAGAACAGCGAAAGCTCCCTGAATTTGGTGGTGCCGGTTATGAACACGAATCGAAGGTACTTTGAACACCCTTTTATAGCTGAATAGAAATCGTGCAGCGTGAGTCTTATATCAACGCTCTTTTCGTAGTTTCCGATGAATCTTATCAGAGGATAATCATACTCGTCAATGAGTACGACAACGTTTTTTCTGGGGAGTTTAGGTGGCTCTTTTTTGCTCAGAAGCCGTTCCTCCCTGTGTCTCAGAGACAGACTCAGGATCAGATTGGCCAAGGCTGTGGACGAATCTGGGGCGTCAAGTAATATTTTATTCTCTTCCGCCGCTCTTTTGATGGCACCCAGCAAGCTTGACTCAAAGATTGCCGGGGTGTCTGACTTTATAGTGTTGAAAGAGATTCGGATTACGGGAAAGGTGTCCCAGCTGTTACCCATGAGATTCTCTATCGCCAGGCCGAAAAAGAGTTCCCGATTCCCCTCGAATACGTTTTGCATGGTGTCAAGCAACAGGGTCTTCCCGAACCTTCTCGGACGAGAAAGAAAGCGTGGCACGTGAGAAAAGGGATCGGATATCAGATTGTAGATAAGCTCTGTCTTGTCAACATATACGGATTTCGTCTGGATAATATTTTCGAAGTCCTCCTCGCCGACACCAAACGGGTTCTTTCCGGAGTCGTTCTCGTTTTCGCCCATGATACAAACTCCCTTCGTCAAGCTGCTCTGATCCGACTTTGTCAGGGCAAATAAAACCAATTGACTGAATTTTACCACATGAAACCGGCTGGTGGCAAGCTTTCATCGGCTGGACCTAAAGAAAGATGCTGTTCAAGAGCAATCAGCTTTCAGTAAAGCCTCGAAGTTCCTAGCGTTATTTTTTGTTGAAATTATTCCTAAAAGTATTTCTAAAGGTATTGCTAAAAGCTAAGTTGCTTTCACTGCGAGACTGGTGTGATTTTTAAGGGGAGTTGCATGCTGGATAATGCTCAAGGCAAAAGCTTGCTGTTCCTTGAGATATTCACTAGTAAATGAAATAACTATTAAAATTCAATTTAACGCTATTCTTTAAACATGTTGCCATTTTTCTAAAATATGAACGAATATGGCGGCGAGCGGGCCTCACTCGCCTGACCACAAGGTTCAGTATTTTCTCCCATTCGTTCATATTTACGTGATAGAGTAATATGTATTTGTGAACTAATCAAGGCTGGGGCCAACATCGGTACGCTTTGGAGACTGGCCCGTGCTCCAGACGTGAAGGTCTGCCCTGCTGGCGGACGGAGTATCCGTTCAGGGGCGGAAATGTCAGGATGGCGTTGTGTGGACGATGTGGAAAAGGGATGGGGCAGGTTCGGCGCCTGAGGGTGTCCTGGCGAGTGGGGGGCCTTATTCCTGAAGGCAAATGCCAGATCCCTGCAACGGTTGACGACATCCTCGATGTTCGTCGAATCTGTATGTTGCGTCTGACTGCCTTCGGGAGTTGAAGGAGGGTGGGGCTGCCAGGGCGCGGAACAGCTGGCCTTCCGGGCCTGTTCCCGGGCGTTCTGGAACGTGCCGGTCCGGGGCGTTCTGGAACGTAATCGTACCGGGCGTGGAAGTCGGAGCAGTGCTGGCTGTCCGGGCGGATCACCGGCACCGGGCAGCTTACGAACGCCTGTAGCCGTCTGACGGAGGTGAGAGGTCTTGGGCCGGACCCGGTGTTCAGGCGGAGGCTCAGGAGTTTCCGGTACGGCGTCAGGTCCGAGCCTGTGGTTGAGGATCGCCTGGAGGGTGACGGGGGAAACGGGGCAGAGAGACAGTGTGCCTGAAAGACAGGGTTAAGGATCCGGGTTCCATGGCACTGGCGGCGAACTTGCCCAGGAAGGCTGGGTTGAGCTCCGCTCCCAGTCGGGTACTGGCCGCGAGCGACACCGTCCCCGTGGTGCGGAGTGTAGCCCCCGTCCGGAGCGGGCCCATGTCCCAGCCGCGGGTTACCCTGCGGACGAGGGACAGGTCCGTGAAGGCCACGTAGGCGCCCCTGACGCCGATCTTCCGGAATTTCGGAGAGTACAAGATCCTGACCCGCGGTGAGCCGTTCCCGCCTTCCCCGGCCGGTTGAGCCTGGAGACGAGATCCCCCGGGGGCCGGGCAAGGTCGGTCAGGTCGATTCTGGCAGTGAGCCTGGAGACGAGATCCTCCGGGGGCCGGGCAAGGTCGGTCAGGTCGATGCTGGCAGTGAGCCTGGAGACGAGATCCCCCGGGGGCCGGGCAAGGTCGGTCAGGTCGATTCTGGCCGTGAGGCTGAAGACCCCCTCCACTTCGGGGCTGGCGATGACGTGGGAGGTGTCCCCGTCAGGCTGAACAGGAGACGGCGGGGCCGCGGCTTCTCGCCGGCACCGGCTGGCCCCTGGGGGCCGGGCCTAATGTTCGGGGAGGCTTGTCATGAAAGAGTTTTTCGGGGCCTCGGCACCGGGGACACTGCGACATGCAGCTGTGTTGCATGACGCGGCTTTCATGGTCCGGGGTGCCGCCGTGCCGCATGAAGGTGGAGGACCTGGCTCGCGGGCGGGGTCTCGGCTTCTCGGCGGTTCCAGTAGGCACTGGGGGCCGAGCCGCGTATCCGCGGAGGCTTATCATGAAAGAGTTTCCGGGGCTACAGTGCCGGGGATGCCGCGACATGAAGGTGTGCCGCATGACGCGGCTTTCATGGGCCGGGGTGCCGCCGGGCCGTATGAGGGTGTCGGACCGCTCGTCGGCGAGACTCTTTGGGTGTGCCCCGGGTCCGGGACGCCGGCTGGCGTGATAGGTGCCCGGGCCCAGAATCGGCAAGCGGTGGACCGGAGCCCCGGGTCCGTTCCGGAAGCCGCCTCCCCCGGCCCGGAGGCATGGTGTCCTGCTCGAAGTCCGTTCAGGTTCATGGTCGCGGTTTCCGGTTCAGCCGTCCCTGATTTCCGGTTCCGTCTTCTCGGATTCAGGACAGTTCGCAAGAAACGGCGGCTTGCCGGCGCACGCCCCTGCCCGGCAGCGGCAGCACCTGAATGCCTCGGGGCCGGCGGCTCTTTCTCTGGGATGCCGGTCGCGGTCGCCGTTCCCTCTCCCCGGCCTCCTGTCCCGACCCAGGCCCTCCGGCGTCCGGAACCGGCGCCAGATCCGGATGCGGCCCCGCGTTCCGGGGCCTTGCCTGATCGTCTCTCCGGGAGGGGACCGGGGCCGGATGTTGAGATCAAGTCAGCTAATATAGTAAAGTTGATAAATTATCGCGGGCCCGGGCACCCGAGCGCCCCCTGCGGCTGTTCCCGCCGTCCCGGGGCCCTGATCCGCCCTTTTCCCGGCTATTCGGGACTTCCGGTCTCCCGTCAGGCGCACCGGAGCACCCCTGAGCTTCCGGACCCCCTCAGGTCTTCCGGGGGCCCCGGCATCTTCCCGGCCGCCTGACCTTCAGGAGCCCTTCGGTCCTTCCGGACCTCCTCCCCGGACCTTCCTGACCCCTTCCCCTCAGTGAACCGCCGGACCTTCATGGTCCCCCCCCGTCCTTCCCGGACATGCCGGCCTCCAGGGCCCCCGCCCGGCCGTCCTCGGGCCTCCGGGCCTTCCGGGCACCCCCAGTCCTTTCCGGACATGCCTGCCTCCAGGGCCCCCGCCCGGCCGTCCTCGGGCCTCCGGGCCTTCCGGGAACCCCCAGTCCTTTACGGACATGCCGGCCTTCACGGCCCCCGCCCGGCCGTCCTTGGGCCTCCGGGCCTTCCGGGCAACCCCAGTCCTTTCCGGACATGCCAGCCTTCAGGGCCCCCGCCCGGCCGTCCTCGGGCCTCCGGGCTTTCCGGGCACCCCCAGTCCTTTCCGGACATGCCGGCCTTCAGGGCCCCCGCCCGGCCGTCCTCGGGCCTCCGGGCCTTCCGGGCACCCCCAGTCCTTTCCGGACATGTCTGCATCCAGGGCCCCCGCCCGGCCGTCCTCGGGCCTCCGGACCTTCAGGGTAACCCCGTCCTTCCCGGACATGCCTGCCTTCAGGGCCCCCGCCCGGCCTGCCTCTGGCCTCCGGTCCTTCCGGGGCCCCCGACCGAACTCGCTCCCCACCAACCACCGTGCCCGCCGGAGACCTCCCGGCCGCAGCAACCTTAAGGAGACGGTCAATGAGACCGCGCCCCTCCGCGTTAGTCCCGGCCCTGGTCCTGGCGGCGCTTGCCGCCGGATGCGCCTACGGCCCCCTGGAGCCTGGGAGGCTCGCCGAAGTCAGAAGCCGCCAGGAGTACGTGAGACTGGTCGAGGCCTGCCGTACCCACGACGAGATCTGGTTCTTCAACGAGGCCGGCGAGAGCCTGCGCATGGACGTCCTGAACGTCGCCCCGGAGCTCCTTTCAGCGGCGAGGGCCCGCTGGTCCGTCGACAGGGGCTTCGCAGACGAGATTGCCAAGTGGTACCCCCAGGGAGGGGGGAGGGTGGTCCTCCTCGGCCTCTACAGCAAGCGTTTCAAGAAGGACGACTTCCTCAAGAAGAACAGCTACCGCGCCGAGCTCGTCCTGGCCGACGGCAGGCGCCTCGCCCCGGACGTGAAGCTGGAAGTCGAGCCCCAGTACCTGGCCGACTACTTCCCGGCCTTCAACCACTGGGCCAAGGTCTTCGCCCTGCACTTCCCGACAAATCCCGAATTCGACGCCTCCCTGGAGGTGACCTGGCCCTCCGGCGACCGCGCCGTGCCGCTCAGGCGCGCGGGGGCGCAGGCGGTTCCGGCATCCCCGGCGGTTCATGGGGCGCCCGCCCCTGCGGTTCAGGCGTCCCCCGGCCCGATTGATCCGGCGACCCCCGTACTGGCGGTTCCTGCTGGCCGCGCTCCCGTTGCCCGTCCTCGTCAGGCCCGCGCACGTGCGGTCCGCACCCCGGTGCCCGTCTCCCCTGCTGTCCCATCCCCGGCGGGCCAGGCGGCCCCCTACCCGGCGGCTTCCGCCCCTGCGGTTGAGACGGCTCCTGCTCCGGAAGCCCCGGCGGCTGAGACGGCTCCCGCGCCGGCGGCCCCAGCGCCTGTGGTTGAGACGCCCTTCACCCCGGCAGCCCCTGAGGCTCCCGCCCCTCCGGTTGAGGAGACCCCGGCGGCTCCCGCCCCTCCTGCTGAGACTGCCCCCTCCCCTGAGGCTCCGCCCCCTTCGGAACCCGCTCCGGCGGACCAGGCGGTGCCCGACACCATGGGGATCTGACCTGATGGCCCTCTTTCCAAGACTCTGCCCGGGAGGCCCGGACGGCCAGGCGGCCGCTGGCCCCCTCCCCGTGAGCGGTGCGTGTCCCGGCGGAGGCGCACTCCCAGTGAGTTGCGCGATGCCTGGCGGAGGCCCCCTCCCCGTGAGCGGGGCTTGTCCCGGCGGAGGCTCCCTCCCCGCGAGCGGCGCGATGCCTGGCGGAGTCGCCCTCCCCGCGAGCGGGGCTTGTCCCGGCGGAGACACCCTCCCCGCGAGCGGGGCTTGTCCCGGCGGAGGTGTCCTCCCCTCGAGCGGCGCGTGTCCCGGCGGAGGCTCCTTTCCCGGCGCCTCCCGCACGGCGGGATCTTCCTCGGGCGCTCCGCCTGTGTCGAGCTGTTGCGCGGGCCCCGCCTCCCGCGGCGTCCTTCCGCTCCCGTCCCGAGGCAGGCCCGGCCTCCGGGCCGCCGCCCTGGCCGCTGCCGTCCTGCTCCTTGGCCTCGCGTGTGCCGCCTCCCCGCTGGCGGCGCAGGACTCGCCTGCCCGCAGGGGCACGGTCCAGATCCCGGAGGGCTGGATCCCCGACTCCATACTGGACCCCGGCGCGAAGGCCGGGGCGATATTCGTGGTGGACAAGACCCGCCAGGAGCTTCAGATCTGGATGCACGACGGCAGCGGCGGCATAACGCTGGAGAGGATAATCCCCTGCTCCACCGGCACCGTGCGCGGCGACAAGCTCGTCAGGGGCGACCAGAAGACGCCGGACGGGTTCTACGTCTTCAACGAGAAGCTCCTGCCCCACGAGCTCCCGGAGATTTACGGGATACTCGCCTATCCCATGGACTACCCGAACCTCTGGGACCGCCTGCGCGACCACGGGGGGAGCGGCATCTGGACCCACGGGGTCAACAAGCCGCTGGTCGACTACGACTCCAACGGGTGCGTGGAGCTCTTCAACCACGACATCGCGGGCCTTGAGGACCGCATAGTCCTCTTCGACACGCCCATCCTCCTCTACGAGACGATGGTCTACGCGCCCCGCGAGCGGCTCAGGGCCGAGGGCAGGAAGGTCGCGGCCTTCGTGGAGGGGTGGAGGGCCGCCTGGGCCGGGAAGGACCTGGAGCGCTACGGGGCGCTCTACGCCCCCGGCTTCATGAGCTCCGACGGCATGAACCGGGACGCCTGGCTCGCCAACAAGCGAAACGTGGCCGCCGGCTACCGGAACATCCGCATCGCCGTGGATGACCTGAGGGTCTTCAGGCACAGGGAAGTCCTGGTCGCGGCCTTCACCCAGCTCTACGACGGGGACGGCCGCTACTCCTCGGCGGGGACCAAGAGGCTCTACCTGACGCCCGAGGGCGACGGCTACCGGATAGTCGCCGAGGACTTCGAGGGGCCCCGCTCGCAGGATCCCCTGAAGCGGCTCGACCCCCGGCGCAAGCGCGAGGCCATGACCCGGCCGCCGCTCGCGGTGGCCTCTTTCTCCAACCCCGTGGCGGCGGCGGGGGCGGGGGCCATCCTGCCCGGCATGCCCGCCCCCGTGGTCACCGCCTCGCTCCCCCAGCGCGACGACACCCAGGACGAGCTCGACCGGAGCGCCCTGGAGGCCATGGCCGCAGGCCGTCCGTCGCCGGGCGGCTCGGAGGACGCGCCCGAGCCCCAGAAAGCCCCGGGCGACGGGGAACCAGTCATCCTCACCGCCTCGCTCGACACGGGCGCCACCGACGCCTCTGGCCCCGCCGCCCCGGCCTCGGGCGGGACATCTTCCGGGCCCGCCGCCGCGCCGCCTGCGCCCCGCGCTGACTCCCGTCCGGCCGGAGCAGCCACGAGGCGCAACCCCTCCGTCACAGGATCCCTGGCCGGGCCGGCCCAGGGCCCGGGGACGGCCATCGGGACGCTTGCCGGGACGCCGCCCGCCTCCCGGCCTGCGGCGGACGAGACCCTGCTGGCAGACGCCTCCGGCACCGCCCCCGCCGTCCCTGCGGCCGGCGGGTCGGGCAGAATCACGTCGTCCGTGTCTTCCCCTTCCCCTTCGACCGCGCCTTCCGCGTCTTCCGCTTCCCCTTCGGCCGCGCCTTCCGCGTCTTCCGCGTCCCCTTCGGCTGTGTCTTCCGCTTCCCCTTCGACCCCGTCAGCTTCGCCATCGTCGTCATCTGCAGCGTCTGCGACGGCAACGGCTCCGGCTGGGGCAGCTTCTCCCTCTTTTTTCGGCCAGGCCGCACCGGGAGGCACCGCGGACATCACCCGGCCGGGCGCGGCAGCTTCCCCGACCGGGACCGCCTCCGCCCAGCCCGGGACTGCGCCCGCTGGCGCTGCCGGCGGCGGGGCGGGGACCGCTCCGGGGACACTGCCGGCCCCGGAGGCCGTCCTGGTCGCCCAGGGGCCTGCCGCCCCCGCGGCCTCCGCTGCAGTCCCGGCTGACGGGACCGTCTCCGGCGGCGTGCCCGCGCCCGCGGCGGCCCCCGCGGATCCCGAGGAGGCCAGGGACTCGATAAACGACATGCTGGGCGGCTGGGTCGGCGCGTGGGAGGAGAAGGACCTGGAGCGCTTCTTCGCCTTCTACGCCGACGACTTCCGCTTCCCCGACAGGGGCATGGACAGGGGGGCCTTCGTGAAGTACCGCACGAACCTCATAAACCGCGCGGGGTCCATCGACGTGGAGCTCGAGGGCGTCGAGGCGAGGCTCGGCCGCGGCGGCGGGACCGCCACGGTCACCTTCGTCCAGCGCTACTCCAGCGACAGCTATTCCGACTCGGGGGACAAGACGCTGAAGCTGGCGTTCAGGGACGGCGGCTGGAAGATCGTCTCGGAGACCTTCCGGGCGGCCAGGGGCGGGAGGTAAGGCGAGTGGAGATTCCTGACGGCCTCAAGGCCCCCACCGCCCGTGAGCCCGGGAAGCGGCTCCATATCCTGGTCATGTCCGACGGGGGGGGCACCAGGAGGTTCTCCCTTTCCACCTCCTTCCTGTGGATCCTGGCCTCCCTGGCCATCCTGGTCCTGATGGCCCTGGGGGTGCTCTCCTACCTGGCGAGCTCGCTCCTGGTGGACAACCGGAGCCTCCAGACCCGCTACGACTTCGAGCTCCGCCGCCTGGAGACCCTGGCCTACAACCGATCAGTGCCCAGCAGCCCCGAGGCAGCGGGGAGGCTCCTGGACCGTCTCGACCTCGCCGCGATGAGCGCCGGCGACGACGACCCCGAGCTCCCGCAGGGACTGCCGGACGACCCTGCGGGCTCCGGGACGGCCTCCGCCACATCCCCGGCGTCCGGCACGGCCGCGGGGACGCCAGGCGCCGACCCTGACGCCCAGGGACAGGCCGGAGGCGCCGCGCCGGCCGTCGGGGGACAGGAGCCCCGCGACGCGCCTTCCGCCACTGCCGCCGCCGAGGGCGGCGGCACGGCCCAGGCGGGCGATCCGCCAGGGGCCAGCCCGCCCGCCGCCGGGGGGGACGGCGACGCGCCCGCCCCCGCCGGCCCCGAGGAGGAGGCCTGGACGGCGCTCCACAAACGGCTCACCATGCCCTCCGGGCCGGTCATCCTGGACGTGGACGAGTTCAGGTTCTCGCCGGACGGGAGCTACTCCTACTACCTGAAGCAGGCCGCCGGCCCCGGCGAGAGGCTGAAGGGCCGCGCGGTCACCATATTCTCCGTGGCTGACAAGGACGGCAAGGTCCGCCTCGTGCCCGATCCCGAGTTCGACCTCCGCAAGCCGGCCCAGGGCTGGGACACGGGCGGCCGCTACAACATCATCGCCTCCAAGGTCTACAAGGGCACCATCCGGATCCCGCAGGGAGGGAAGGTGATCTCGGCCGAGATCCTGGCCTGGGACGAGGACACCAAGGAGCTCATCTTCCTCAAGAGAGTGCCCGTGGGAGTTGGGGGCTGACATGGACGGGAACGCGCCGCGGCCCGGACGCGCCGGTGGCGGCCTCCCCGGGGCGAGAGACATTCCGGACGGGGCTCCCGGCATCCTGCCGCGCCCGGTCCGCTCGGCCTGGCCGGTCCTGGCGCTTGCCGCGCTCTTCCTGGCACAGGCGTCGGCTGCTCCCGGAGCCCCGGCCATTTCCGGGTCCTCCGTCACTGCCGGGTCGTCCGGGCCTTCCGCCGTCATGAGCGGGACTTCCGGACCTTCCGTCGTCATGAGCGGGACTTCCGGGCCTTCCGCCGTCATGAGCGGGACTTCCGGGCCTTCCGCCGTCATGAGCTGGGCTTCCGGGCCATCCGCCGTCATGAGCTGGGCTTCCGGGCCTTCCGCCATCATGAGCGGGCCTTCCGGATCCGTTGCCGTCACGGTCGTGGCGTCCGGGCACTTCGCCATCGCAGGTGCGTCCGTGGCAGCCGTCACGGCCGGGTCGTCCGAAACCTCCGCCATCACGGCCGGGTCGTCCGGAACCTCCGCCGTCACGGCCGGGTCGTCCGGAACCTCCGCCGTCATGAGCGTGGCGTCCGGGCCCTCCGCCGTCATGAGCGTGGCGTCCGGGCCCGTTGCCGTCACGTCCGGGTCGTCCGGGGCTTCCGGTTCCGCCGCCGTCGCAGGTGCGTCCGTGGCAGCCGTCACGTCCGGGTCGTCCGGAACTTCCGCCGTCATGAGCGGCGCGTCCGGGTCCGCCGGCCCGCCGGGCCCGGCGGGCAGGCCCCGTGCCAGGGGCGCGGGGCAGACGGACCGCCAGCACATAGTGTATTTCCAGGGCACTGACCAGGAGCTCGAGATCTATAAGATCTACGGGCGTCATGACGGGCCCACCATAATGATACTGGGAGGCATCCAGGGCGACGAGCCGGGCGCCTTCATGTCCGCGGACCTCTACGTGGACACAGCGCTCGAGCGGGGGAACCTCATAGTGGTCCCCCGGGCGAACTTCAAGTCCATAATAGCCTTCGACCGCGGCCTCGTGGGCGACATGAACCGGAAGTTCTCCGAGGCGGCGGCTGGCCCGACCCCGGCATCCGACCCGGACATGGAGGCCGTGAGGGTCATAAAGAACCTCATGGCCGAGTCCGACCTGTTCCTGAACCTCCACGACGGCTCCGGCTTCTACCGCCACGTCTGGGAGTCGGAGATGGCCAACCCGAAGCGCTACGGCCAGTGCATCATAGCCGACGCCGAGGAGTACCGCGACCCGCGGTCCGGCCGCGAGATAGCGCTGGGCAGGGACGCCAGGCGCGCGGTGGAGATTGTCAACCGCGACATTCCCGAGGACGAGTTCAAGTTCCGCTTCTCCAACCACGACACCCTCTCGGAGACCACGAGGCACGCCGAGCAGAGGGCCAGCGCCACCTACTACGCGCTCACGGTCCTGGGCATACCCGCCTTCGGGATAGAGACCTCCAAGCAGCTTCCGAACCTGGAGATGAAGATACGCCAGCACAACCTGGCGGTTAACGCCTTCATGGAAATTTTCGGCGTGGTGCCCGAGAGCCCCAGGGTGCGCCTGGATCCCCCGGAACTGAGCTTCATGGTCATATCCGTGGAAGGGCATCCCAACATGGCCGTCCGCGACGGCGAGACCCTCCTGGTCCCGGCAGGGGCGGCGGTCTCCGTGCTGCTCGTCGCCTCCAACTACACCCGAGGCCTTTCCGCGGACGTGCTCGGCCTGGGGGGCTTGAACGACATGGAGACCCCCCTGAGGATCGACGTGCCCACCTCGGTCGTCGCCAGGCGCGACAACACCCGGATTGGGCTGGTCGAGCTCGCCCTCCTCCCTGACGGCGAGAGCGTCCCCCGCACCCGGAGCGCCCGTCCCGCCGTGCCCCCGGCGGCGCTGGCCGCGGCGGGCTGCGGCCTCATGCCGGGACAGGAGCCCCCCCGCGTCATCCTCACCGCCGACGCCTCGGGCACGGCCCCGGCAGTGCCGCCGGCCGGAACCGGCCCGGACGGCAAGGCGCCGGCAGCGGGAAGCGCCCCGGGAGGGACGGCACCGGCCGGGGGCCAGGCCGCCGCCACGCCCCAGGGGTCCGCGCCGTCCGCTTCAGGGACAAAGGCCGGCTCCGGCACCCAGACAGCCTCCGGGCCCCAGGCCGGTGCCGGGTCACCGACAGCTTCCGGCATCCAGGCCGGTTCAGGGACCCAGACAGCTTCCGGGTCCCAGACACCCTCCGGTACGCAGGCCGGTGCCGGGTCCCCGACAGCTTCCGGCACCCAGGCCGGTTCAGGGGCCCAGGCAGCTTCCGGGTCCCAGACAGCATCCGGGACGCAGGCCGGCACCGGGTCCCCGACAGCTTCCGGCACCCAGGCCGGTTCCGGGTCCCAGCCGGCCTCCGGCACCCAGCCCGGGTCAGGGCCTCAGGCGGCTTCCGGCACCCAGGCCGTTTCCGGGTCCCCGACAGCTTCCGGCACCCAGCCCGGGTCCGGGCCTCAGGCGGCTTCCGGCACCCAGGCCGGTTCCGGGCCCCAGGCGGCCTCCGGGCCCCAGGCCGGGTCCTCGGGCTCGGGACGCCCCCAGGTGAGCGGGCCGCTCTCCCCTCCGCCGGACGGGGGCGGGGAGGCAGGCGGAACGGTCACGGCCTTCATCCTGGAGGTGGACGGCAGGCCCGTGAGCCTCGCGCCCGACGAGACCCTGAGCGTCCGGTCGGGGACGAGGATACGCATGGTGGACATCTCCAGCACCGGCGAGCTCCCCGAGGGTACCGTCATGAACTTCAAGGGCTTCGTGGGCCGGGCGGGGGACACTACCGGGAACGACATGGGCACGGAGTGCGACACCGCCAGGGAACTCATCCCCTACCACGCCGTCAGGAGGGATGGCGACTTCCCGGTCTTCCAGCTGGGTGCCGAGAACGGCAAGGAGATCCTGGCGCGCGCCTTCGTCCAGGTGACGTCGGTCAGGCTGGAAAGCGCGGTCTTCGTGCGCGCCGGGACCGTAAAGACCCTCAAGCTGGGCCAGCGCTGGCACGTGCCCGCCGGGACCCGCGTCACGCTGAGGGAGGTGAGGCTCGCCGGGGGGGCCGCCCTGGAGGAGCCCAGGATAACGCTTGGCGGCAGGCCGGTCTCCGCCAAACTGCCGACCGTGCTCGTCATGCCGGAGATAGCGGTGTCGCTCGCCGTGTTCTCCAAGGGCGAGCTCGCCGGGAAGGTGGTGCTGTACCCGTAGCCGGGAGAGGGCGGGGCGGTCACGGGCGAACGGGCCTCGGCCTCGAGGCAGGCGCCGCCAGTGCCGTGCCGGGGAAGCCCGTTTTCCCGGAAGCCGTGCCCCTCAGGGCCGTTTTCGTGAAGCGCGTCGTCAGAAGGCCGTTTCAGCTAAGAGCGTTTCACTGGTAGCCCTGCACCTCAAGGCCGTATCCGTGATGCGCGTCACCCCGAAAATCTCGTTTGCAAAGATCGTTATTCTGGAAGCCGTGCCCCTCAGGCCCGTTTCCGTGAAGAGCGTCACCCTGAAGGCCGTGCTCGCGCAGTTAGTTTTTCTGGAATCCCTGCCCAACAAGACGATTTTCGTGAAGCATGTCTTCCTTAAGGCCGTGTCCGCGAAGGGCTTTTCCAAGCAGGACGTTTCCTTGATGGGCGTTTCCCTGGAGGACGTGTCCGCGAAAGGTGTTTCCACGAAGGCCGCGCTTGAACTCGTGTCTATGGAGGCCGCGTCCTTCATGCGCCACTGTCAGTGACCGGGCACGGCGCGTGAGCCGCAGGACGCCAGCTGGTCCTCTTCTTCAGGCGGCGATTCTGCCATGGCGGCAGGCCTGCCGACCGACCGGTTGCCCGGCAGGCTGGGGGGTGGCGGGTCATGGTTCCTGCAGGCCGTCCGGACCCCGCCGGCGGTGGACCTCTTTCCTGGCAGTCCGGAATGTCCTGACCGGGCGCCATCCCCTGTCTGGCGCCTAGGTCTCGCCGGACTCCTCGCCCCCCAGCAGGCGGCCGGGCGCTCCCCCTGTCTGGCGCCTAGGTCTCGACGGACTCCTCGCCCCCCAGCAGGCGGCCGGGCACCTCCCCCTGTCTGGTGCCTAGGTTTCGCCGGACTCCCTATCCTCCGCCGCAGTTTCCCCTCCGTCTCCTGACCCGGCGGGACCGCCTGCCGGCGTCTTTGTGCTGATATCCATCTGCTGTGTCTCCCCCTCAAACGGTTGGAAGCCTTGTCATTAACAGCGTCTGTCGACATTCCGGCCCCAATGGGGGCATTGAGGGGACCATGCTGGACGGTCGCGACCGTGCCGGGGGAGCGCGCCGTTCCTGCGGAGCGGAACGCCGGCCGGCCTTACGGGACGGGCGCGCCTTGCCCTGTCCCTTCGGGCGCGGGTTTCCCTGGCCATGAAGGCGCGATTATCCTGGAGCAGACGGCCATGAGCCGCCATGGCGAGGCGAGGGCGGGTTGCCCGGGCCATGAAGGCGCGATTTTACTGGGGCAGACGGCCATGAGCCGCCATGGCGAGGTGCGGGCGGGTTGCCGGGGCCATGAAGGCGCGATTTTACTGGGGCAGACGGCCATGAGCCGCCATGGCGAGGTGCGGGCGGGTTGCCGGGGCCATGAAGGCGCGATTGCCCTGGAGCAGAAGATAATGAGACGCCCGGGCCAGGTGAGGGGGGGGGGACCTTCCCGGACCGGCACTGGTCTTCCGGGGAGCGGGGACGCGGGCAGCCGGGGTCCGAAAGGCGCGGGCTGCCGGGGACTGGCCGGCGCGGGCTCGCGGACGGGGGGCGCGGCATGAAGTTCCGCATCCTCACCATGGGCTGCAAGGTCAACCAGGTGGAATCTTCGGCAATGGCGGACAGTCTCAAGGCCGCCGGGCACGTGCCCTGCGGCTCCTCCGAGCCGTCCCTGGTGGTGCTGAACACCTGCTGCGTCACCGCCGCCGCCGAGAAGGAGGCGTTCCAGATCCTGAGACGGCTCAGGCGCGAGCATCCCGGCGCCAGGGTCGTGGCGGCGGGATGCCTCGCCCAGCTGGATTCCGCGAGCCTCGTTTCCGGGGGGCTGGCGGATCTGGCGCTGGGGAACTCCTGGAAGGGGAGCGTCGCGGACTTCGCGGACGGACGGGATCTTCCCGCCGGGGCCATGGTTGACGGGGGCCCGGACAAGGGCTTCGCGGCCGCGGTGCCGGGGCCGTCGCCCGGAAGGACCAGGGCCTTCGTGAAGATTCAGGACGGCTGCTCCCGGTCCTGCTCCTACTGCGTCATACCCTCCGTGAGGGGCCCGTCCAGGAGCCTGGGCACGGAGGAGGTGCTTGCCGGGCTCGGGTCCGTCATGGGCCGGGGGGCATGCGAGGCCGTGCTCACGGGAATCCACCTGGGCGCCTGGGGGCAGGATCTCGTGCCGAGAAACGATCTGGCGGGGCTCCTGGACGGGATCGCCCGCGCTCTCGCGCCCGATCCCGCCCGGTTCCGGCTGAGGCTGAGCTCGCTCGAGCCCGGCGAGGCCCTGCCGCTCCTCCCGGCGTTCAGGGGCCTGGCGTTCCTGGCCCCGCACCTGCACCTGCCGCTCCAGGCGGGCACCGACAGGATCCTCTCCCTCATGAGGAGGCCCTACACCGTGGCCGGGTACAGGGAAGTCGCCGAGAGCTTCGCCGCGGCCGTGCCGGGCATCTCCATCGGCGCGGACCTGATAGCCGGCTTCCCAGGGGAGACGGAGGACGACTTCCGGAGCACCCTGGAGCTCGTGAGGGCCCTCCCGCTGGCCTACCTCCACGTCTTCCCCTTCTCGGAGAGGCCGGGGGCGCGGGCGGCGACGCTTCCGGGACAGGTGCCTCCTGAGGAGAGGAAGAGGAGGGTGGCAGGGCTCAGGGCCGCGGACCGGGAGCTGAGGGCCCGCTACCTAGCCGGATCCCTGGGTCGGGAGCACCTGGCGGCCGCCGAGGGCGCACTCCACCGCAAGTCCGGGCGCAGGCGAGTGCTGACGGGCGGCTACGTGACCGCCCTGCTGCCTGAGGGCCACGACGCCCCCGGCGGTCGGCTTCTCCGTGTACGGCTGTCCCCGTCCCGCAACCCCTGGGGGATCCCGGAGGCGGAGCCCCTGTGACCGGAGGTCCGGACAGGCCACAGCCCGGAGGGGCCGGGGGAGCCCTTCCTGAGCGGGACGGGGGCGGACGCTGGGGCGGGGAGGGAGATCTGTCCGGAGCTGCGCTCGGAGGAGCGCGTCCTGAGAGAGGCGGAGGCGGACGTCGCGGCGGGGAGGCAGATCTGCCCGGGGCGGCGCTCGGAGGGGCGCGTCCTGAGATGGAGGGAGGCGGACGCCGGGGCGGGGAGGGAGATCTGCCCGGGGCGACGCTCGGAGGGGCGCGTGCTGAGAGGGAGGGAGGCGGACGCCGGGGCGGGGAGGAAGAGCTGCCCGGGGCGGCGTTCGGAGGGGCGCGTCCTGAGCGGGAGGGAGGCGGACGCCGGGGCTGGGGGGGAGAGCTGTCCGGGTCGGCGTTAGGAGGAACGGACGGGGGCGGCGGTCGTCTCAGGGAGACCGGGCGGGACTCGCGGGCTGTGTCGCGTCTTCTGGCTCCCCTGTCCGGACCCGGACCCGAGGAGATCCTGGCCTCCGAGCTCGGGGAGGCGTTCGCGGATTACAGAAGGCGCTGGGAGCTAGCCAAGACCTTCAGAGAGATTCCCCCGTATCCCCTCCATGTGGACTACGAGCTCATGAGCGCCTGCAACCTGCGCTGTCCCATGTGCCTGTTCGCGGAGGGGCCGGGGAAGGCGGGAATGGCGGGAGCCGGCGGGACAGCCTGGCCGGAAGGAGACGGTGCCGGCGGCATGGCCGGGCCGGGAAAAGCGGGAGCCGGCGGGACGCTCGGGCAGGGAGGAGACGGAGCCGGCGGGACAGCCGGGCAGGGAGGCTTCGGAGCCGGCGGGTCAGCCTGGCCGGGAGGAGACGGTGCCGGCGCGACAGCCGGGCAGGGAAGCTTCGGAGCCGGCGGGACGGTCTGGCAGGGAGGAGCGGGAGCCGGCGGGACGGTCTGGCTGGGAGGAGCGGGAGCTGGCGGCATGGCCGGGGAAGGAAGCCGTGCCTCGCCGGCACCCTCGGAAAGGAGCGTCTCACGCGGGAAGTCGCTTCCCGCTGGCCTCGTGAAGGATCTGATCAGCGAAGGCGCGGCCCGCGGCCAGGCGAGCATGGGGTTCGGGGGGCTGTGGGAGCCGCTCCTGTCGCCCGAGGTCCCCCAGCTGGTGGACTGGGGGAGATCAGCCGGGCTCGTGGACGCCATGATGAACACCAACGGCCTCCTTCTCAACCGGTCCGTCGCGAGGGATCTCGTCGGGGCGGGGCTGACCAGGCTCATGGTGAGCATGGACGCGGCGACCCGCAGGACCTACGAGCTCATGCGTCCGGGATCGGATTTTGAGAGGGTCACGGATAACGTCATGGGTTTCCTGGCCGAGCGCGAGGCGGCGGGGAAGCGGCTGCCCCTGCTCAGGCTGAGCTTCTGCGTGACGGCCATAAACGAGGCGGAGCTCGGGACGTTCCTGAGCTTCTGGGAAGGCAAGGCCGACTTCTTCTCGGTCCAGCGCTACGGGGACTTCGGGGCGGGCAGGCCCATCTTCCCCCGCGATCCGCCCGGGCCGGCACCGTCCGGGCGCTGCGCCCAGCCGTTCAAGAGGCTCATGGTGAGGCACGACGGCTCGGTCCTGCCCTGCTGCGACCTTTCCGGGATACCTCTGGCGCTCGGGGACGTGCGGGAGCCGGGGGGCCTCGGGGGCGTCTGGAACGGGGAAAGGATGGCCTCGCTCCGCAAGGCCGTCCTCCGGGACGATCCCGGCGGGCTGCCGGCGGCCTGCAGGGCCTGCAGGGGTAAGTTCGGGCCTTCAGGCTGAGAGACGGCCTGGAGTCCGGCAGAGGTGACGGCGGGAGTACGGCATGGGGTCCTGCGGGAGTCCGTAGGGGGAGCGGCGGGAGCCCGGCATGGGGTCCTGCGGGAGTCCGGCTGGGGCATCAGCGCGAGACATGGCAAGCGTCCGGCTGACGGCCGGGCGGAGTATTGGCCGTCAGCCATGGGTAAGTGTATTCTTGCCGGGCATGTCCTGGAGAGGTATGGGATTTGCGTTGACATTTATCGCGCCGCAGCCCTGACCCGGCAGGCAGACGGGAGTCGGCATGCCCGGCCCGGGCATGTCCTTCGGGAGTTTTGGAATGGAGCCAGCAAGACTGGAGCTTGCAAGGGTACGGCAAATGCCTTGCGATATCGGTATCCGTTCACGGGGAGATCGCCCTGGCCACGGAGGTAGCCTGTCCTGGAGCTGGAGGAAGACAGCTCTGGACCTGGAGGAAGGCCGGTCTGACTCTGTAGGAAAACCGTCCGGGCCCCGGCGGAAGGCCGTCCAGGTCCCGGAGGAAAGCCGCCCAGGGCCGGAGGAAAGCCGCCCAGGGCCGGAGGAAAGCCGTCCTGCACCAGGAATGTGGAAGAGCTGGGTCTTGCCGTAGTTTCCCCCGCTTTCGTCCGTGAACAGATACCCCTTCTCCGAGCCGGGACAGCCTGGTGCGGGCTCCTGGGGCTCTCTCCGGACAGGGTCAGCCTTGCCGTCCTCCGGCCCGTGACAACCTGGAACGGCCTCCTGGGACCCTCTCCGGCCCGTGACAGCCTGGAACGGACCCCTCAGCTTCTTTTTCCGGGAACGGGCTCCCTGGCCTGTCCCAGTTCTGGATTGAATCCCGGCCTCCTCTTCCGGCTCTTTCTTGTCCTGGGCCTTTGCCTTATAGGGATCCTCTCCCTTCCCGTCCGAGCCGTCGGAGCTCCCCTGACGCGTTACCGAACGGCTTGACTCCGGGGTTCTGTTTTTTCTTCTCCACCTCCTTACTCCTGACATTCCTCCTCTTCTGGACGGCCTCCGCCTTCGCTATGTCCTTCCCATCCAAATCCATCAGCGACACGCACTCCAGGTCCACCTGCCTGGAGTACAGCGGTTCGACATCCTTTTTCCATGTTCACCAGTAAGGGAAAGAAGCGGCTTCAAGTAGCTGGCGGCGTCCTGGGCCATCTCGAACCAGGTCGCCGGGTCCTTCATGTTGAGCTTCAGCGTGGCGACGCACGACAGGAAGATCTCCATGATGCTCAGACCGGTCAGACTCTGTGAGAAGTAGCTGATCTCCAGCACGTTCCGTGCTAATGTGAGATAAAATTTGTGATAGTTGCTAATTTTATTGAATATCGTTGAGATTAATAGCAATTATCAATCCAATTTTTGCGCGAGACTAGAGCGAGTGTCGGACCTGGTTCATGTTGCTGAATTTGAACATTGCAGAACATTTTGATCAGCCAGCGAGTCAGATTAGTAGATATTATTACGAGTTCGGTTAAATGTTATAATTTTGGCTATCGTTCCAGGGGTGAGAAATCAGTGTAAGAACCCAGATCTGGTATCTCTTTGTCATGACTTGCTTCCATAATGTGAGTAAAGCTAACAATATTTTCTAACATTTATCCGGAAGCGTAATAGAATTCTTATTCAATACCCCGAAATTTATGAGGGGGAATTAATTTTGAGGTGAGTGAAAATGGTTTGCAACATCTGTAAAATTTGCCTAGGCATAGTTGCAAGCCTGATTGTCAGCGTGTCCATGTCCCATGGACAAAATGCCCAGCCAGAATCCGAATCGTCTGTCAGGACGGTAACCGTGCAGGCTCCGCGGCCTGACTGGGAGGCATTGCTGTCTCCTGGCGC
>JAISFP010000318.1 GCA_031263525.1 Deltaproteobacteria bacterium
CCGTGACAGACACCGCATGGCTGGCACTCCAACGCCCGGACCACAGCATCTGTAGCCAGACCGATGCCCGTCCGGAGTTCTGGGCCCGCATCCCCTTCAGGAGCGGCCCGGCGCCTCCCTCCCCCCCGCCGCCGCCTTCAGCCGCTGCCCCCCTTGGGAAGGGGCGAACACGACGTATCTGTCCACAGACGTAAGCAGGGGAAACTGCGGCAGGACCCAGATCATCCTCATTCCTGGTCTAGAACGCTCGTCCGCCTGGTCTAGAGCGGCTTTCCTGCTGCTCCAGGACAGGCTCCCTCCCTGGCCAGGGCGACCCCGTGAACGGATACAAAACATGGCCTGCATGTGCCCCTGACGGGGCAGACGGCTTCCGCAGAGTAACTGGCCCGCACCTGGGGATGACCGCCATGTTCAGGATGGGAAGCTTTCAGATCTCCGGCGGGGACCTGCTTGACAGCCGGGGAGGAGCAGGATTGTGCCGGGGGGAGAAGCTTGGCCTCCGCCCAGCTCGCCACCGGCGAAAAGCAGGCCGGGTGCCGCTTGGCGACCGTCATGGCCGCTGGAGAGTAGGCGGCCAGACACCGGACGGCGACCGTCTTGGCTACCGGGCACATAGGGAGAACGGGCGGCGCCCCGTGGACGTTTCAGGAGGAAACGGTGCGACCTCGGCTCCCCGAAGGCCCGGTAACGACGGGACGGCATGAACGTAGCCTCCGCCGGAGTCTTCAAGGGGGCGGCTCAGTCCCAGCGCGCCGGCTGGCGGAGGAGGGGGCTGGTGGAAAAACCGGACCGGGGGGCCGGCCCGGGCTGCCGGCGTCCGGACACGGGTCCGGCCAGGGCTGTCGTCGTCCGGATTCGGGCCTGGCAATGTAGTGAAGACTTCCTGGAGGCAAGTCTTGCCCGAGACACGCACCATAATCCGGAATGCTGACAGAAAGGACAGTTACGGAACAGATTCCGCAAGGGCCGGCCTCTCAACGGTAGACCGACACGTCCCAGAACTGGAACAGACGGCGCGGACGACGCCGCGTCAGGAGCGCGGGGGCTGCCGCCGGTGCCGGAATCCGGGACGGCAGGTGGGCCTTGTCGGGTGCCGTGGCCGGACTGCGGGAGCGTCTTCAGCCGAAACGAGGCATCCTGCCCTCAGGCCGGACTCCCATCCGGCTCTTCCCGACAACAAGGATGCACACGTATGACGGAGGCGCCGGGGCCGGACCGCGGGAGAATCTTCGGCCGAAACGAGGCGTCCTGTCCTCAGCCCTGCCTCCCCTCCGGCACCTCCCAGCCAGAAGGTTGCGCACGGATGACCGAGGTGCCGGGGCTGCCACCGGTCCGGTGCTACAGCCGCCACGCGAGCCGGAGGAGGGACCTGGTCCTGAACCCAGCCAAAGGCCCAGCCGGTCTCACCCCATGTCCGGAAAGAGCGTCCGGGCGACGGATAGGAAACGGAGGTCCCCTCAGACGAGGGCTCCGCCTGGCACTGCCGTCACCTTCATTGATCCGGCGGCAACCGGCAAACCGAGATCCGGTGTCTTGCCAGTTTCCAGCCCGCTCATGGCGGTCGCGAGCCAGCCACTACAGTCTCGACCATCAGGCCTAGCCCTTCGGCCACTGGGACTTGGGCAACAATCACCTTCAGGCCTCGGCCGCCTACAGGGACCTGTTGGCCACCTCCGCCTGACCCTTGCTCGCCTTGCGCTCCGCCGCCAGGACCTTGCGCTCCGCCGCCAGGACCTTGCGCTCCGCCGCCAGGGCCTTGCGCTCCGCCGCCAGGGCCTTGCGCTCCGCCGCCTCCCGGGCCTTGCGCTCCGCCGCCAGAACCTTACGCTCCGCCGCCTCCCGGGCCTTGCGCTCCGCCGCCTCCCGGGCCTTGCGCTCCGCCGCCTCCCGGGCCATGCGCTCCGCCGCCAGGGCCTTGACGGCCGCTTCCGTCTGGGACTTGCTCGTCTTGAGCTCCTCCTCCATGGCCCTTAACTGGTCGGGCTCTCCCCAAAGGGCCCCAGACATAAAGTCTTCCGCCAGCTGAGCGAGGTCGTCGTACCTCTTCATTCTCTTGAACTCCTTCTCGCAAGCCCTGAGCATAGCCACGGTGGCTATGCCGCCCCGCGTCTTGACAGCCAGATACATAATGGCATACAGGTCCCAGTTGCCGGAGTACTTCGCCAGCAGAGCCCCCTGCCTGAGATATTCCCTGGTCACGGCGAAGGGGTTTCCCCTGATGCGCCCGTAGGGGGCGTAAACCAACTCGAAGAGCTCGGCGTCCGTCAAGGGGAAGTCGCCCCCCCCGGCCTTCACAAGGGCCTCGATCCTGGGCCTGTACTTCTCGACGATATCGTTGAAGTCGTCAAGGACATCCTCAAGGGAGATCGGGATGAACGTGAACTTCAGGCAGCCCAGGTCCAGATCCTCGCCAGCCATGTCGGGAAAGAACTCCTGGGGATGTCTCTCGATGCCGCCGGGAAAGATGCCGTAGGAAAAGAGCCTGAACGGTTTGCGCCTATTCGCCTGAAGGTACAGCTGTCTCACCGCCAGCCGGGCGGAATAGTCAAAATGTCGGGGGAAAACGGAATCGTCCCACTTGGAGTGGAACTCGAAATGGTGAATGTCGTCATCCATCAGGAACACGACATCGGGACGCCTCATCTCCAGGACCGGCCAGGGCAGTTCCGTGCCGAGCTCACCACACTTGGTGACGTTTCCTTTGAAACCGAACAAGGCCAGAAAGGGTCCGCGATACTTACAAGTAATCCACTTCTGAAAATAATCCTTGGAGTGCGGGGGCGCCGGCGCACCGACCTCGCCAGCCGCCCAGCAAACCGAGCGAGTCAGCTCCAGAACCGCGGCTAGAGCCAGGAGCAGCCCGAACAGGGCAACGGGAAGCAAGCTCATTAACTCTCCAGTGCCGCACCCTGCGGAAGGCCGGCTGGGCCAGGACTCGGAACCGTTTCCTGAATCCCTTCATCCCTGACCTAACCATATTATACGGTTTCGGCCAGGTTTTCAAGAGGCATCCGAAGGCCCGGAGGCCTCTCCATCCCCGATATCAGAAGACTCATGCCGCAGGTCGCCCCAG
>JAISFP010000402.1 GCA_031263525.1 Deltaproteobacteria bacterium
CAGAGGGACGACGGGGCCGATTTCCTGACCGCCATCCGTTCTCCCGCCGTGCGCCTCGTTTATCCGGACATGCAGGTGGATCCCGCCCTGTCCGAAGAGAGGGACGTGTTCGAGTTCGCATCCGCAAAGTTTCCCGGCGACAGGCTTGTGCGGTGCAGGAACCCGGAAGTCAGGAACAGGCAGGAGAGGAAGCTGGAGTCGCTGCTCCGGGATACCGCCATGTTTTTCGACCGGATCAAGGCGAGGGTGGCTTCCGGCTCCCTCACGGAGGCGAAGGCCATCGGGGAGGCGGTCGGGAGCGTGAAGAACAAGCGGGGGGTTTCAAAATTTTTCCTCACCGAATGGGGCCGGGGGCACTTTGATTATTCCCTGAAACAGGAAGCGGTCGACGACGCGATGAAACTGTTCGGGATATTCGTCGTCAGGACATCGCTCCCGGAAATCGTCATGGGCACGGAGGAATCCGTCAGGGAGTACAAGGCTCTGGGGAACGTCGAGAAGGATTTCAGATCCATGAAGACAGAGGATCTCCGCATGCGACCCTTTTTCCACTATACCGACGACAGGATCCGGTCCCATGCGTTCATAGTGATGCTGTCCCGCTATGTCCTCTGGCATATGAAAGAGGCATGGAGGGAACTGACCTGGGCCGATCCCGAGCCGGAACTCAAGGAAAGCCGCAACCCGGCCCTCAAGGCCCAGAAATCCGACCGCGCCAAACGAAAGGAAGCGACCGGCATGGTCGACGACGGACTTAAGGCAAGCACCTTCCAGGCCATACTGGATCGGCTTAAGCTGTCCGCGATAGTCACCATGTCTTACGGCCGTGGACCCGACAGAACCGAGCGTGTCATGAGGACCCGCCCCGGCCCTTTCGAAGTGAGGGCTATGCGCCTGCTCGATATGATCAAAGATATGCACTAATAATCCTGTTATGTATACTTATTATCTTTTATTCTCTTTGATCATTTTAATTTTGCTGTTAGGACTCAAAGCTTTTATTATGGAACTAATGATTGGTAGAATTTGGGCTTGTAGACATGTTTTATGCTATTATATACTGCTAAATACTTGATATCACTAATTTTTTTTTATATTTGTCCGTGGAAGTCATGTTTTAAGGGCGTTGCTGGGGGCGTTTCCTGGAGGCTGTTGACCCCGCCCCTCAGTCAAGCCGTCCCCCCGACCCTGAGCCAGCCCGTCCCCCCGGCCCTGAGCCAGCCCGGCCCCCCGACCATGAGCCAGCCCGTCCCCTCGGCCATGAGCCAACCTGACCCTCCGGCCTTGAGCCAGCCTGACCCTCCGGCCTTGAGCCAGCCTGACCCTCCGACCCTGAGTCGGCCCACCCCCCGGCCATGAGCCAGCCTGTCCCCCTGACCCTGAGCCAGCCTGTCCACCCCTGACCCTGAGCCAGCCTGACCCTGAGTCAGCCCACCCCCCGGCCATGAGCCAGCCTGTCCCCCTGACCCTGAACCAGCCCGCCGCCCCGGCCCTGAGTCAGCCTGACCCTCCGGCATTGAGTCAGCCTGACCCTCCGGCATTGAGTCAGCCTGACCCTCCGGCTTTGAGTCAGCCTGACCCTCCGGCCTTGAGCCAGCCTGACCCTCCGACTCTGAGTTGGCCTGCCCACGATACTTCACCGTGAAGACGGTTTCCGTTGGTGCGAGGTATTCCAGGGAGTCGCGGTTCGCCGACAGTTTCTTGTGCCCGCTCATATCAGCGGTAAACGACACGCCATTTGCAGTGAGTCTGTTTGGCGTTGCCGCACTGGATATCGGTCCCTGCGGCAGGGCTGGGAGGATCCCGGTTTCCGCCCCGCCAGCAGCGACCTCACTGCCCCGAACAGATGGTCTCTTTTCCCAGACCGCGTTATTCGTAGCTCGTATCAGGCAGCTCGTATCAGATAACTGGAGGAGGGAGCTTGGCACGCTCCTTACGAATGTCAATGGCAATTTCATCATCTTTGCCTTTGCTCTCTCGATTTGACTTGTTCGAAAACTCCACATAGAATAGACATACAGGAGGGGTACCCCCATGTCAGAAAGAACCCCGGATACACTGGAAGGACGGCATGCCCCCGGCGAGCTGTCAACCCCGATAACTTACACGGCCTTCGAGATGACGCTGTCTCTGAGGGTAGTTGAGCTCGATGCAGCTTTAAAGGGTGCAGTGACAGAGATAAAGGGGCTAGTGGCCGAGGTTAAGACGGAAGTCATCAACGTCAAGCAAGAACTCGGCGAGGTCAAGGCCGAACTGAAGGGCGAAATCGGCGAGGTCAAGAAAGACCTTGGCGAGGTCAAGAAAGAGCTCAACACCCTCAAGGAAGTAATAAACGTAACTAATACCAAATTGGATTTAGGGTTAGGCAACCTCAGCGAACGCGTCAAACATCACTCGTATCTCTTCGGAATTTTTGCGACTATTTACGCGGCGGCCTTGATCGCCCTGTACGGCCTGCTTTACCCGCAGAATGGAACGGGTAATCAGCCCCAGAAGCCGCCGGAGACGTCTGAGGCCGCGATAGCTCATGCGGCTCCTGCCCGGACGGCGGCTCCTGCCTGGCTACCCCCCGAGTCCCCTTCGGAGACATCTTCACCGACAGAGCCTGTCATGCCCCGGCCGGCTCCTTGGTCGGGAGAGACGCAAGATCGCTCAGACCGGAACCTCTGACGCGGTGCATCCGGCCCCAGAAGTTGCCGGACAGACCGGGACTGTCAACGCCGTACTGACAATGGCGCAAATGGCCACTGCGCCTCGACTCCCTCCGACCCGAACTGTGCGTCGCCGACATGTCGACCATGTGACCGCCGGTGCCCGAGGGCCAAGGTTTAGGCAGACGCCTGCGAGTCATAGGACGCGAAACTCAAGTCGACAGTGAAGGAGGTCGCCTCCCCGTTCCGGAACTCCAACGGGCCCGATGTCTCTAAAAATGACAAAGCGTATTAATCCACGGGAGATCCTGGTTCCAAGCCCGGTCGGATCAACCGTGGCAGGGATACGGTAGCTTTTTGGAGAATTGGCTATAATAAGGGACAGTTTCGCTGTTAACTTCGTGGAGAGAGAGCCCGCGATTGGCTATCAAAATCCTGATTATCCGTAATTCTCAATTGTTTTCCAGCTATTATTTTTTTTGATCTAACTGATTGATAATGACAATGAAAGAGTAAAAGCATGGATATCCCATAATATACTTGAATCTCTGAATATTATTCCATTAGCGTCAATATTTTGGTGCGCTGTGATACTATATTTAATGTGTAATAATAGTGTGTTACGCCTAAAACAATAAAATAAATTTATGGGAAAAAAATCCTTCAGCGCCCAAGACTTATCCAGAATCATTATGTGAAACAACAATAAATATATCGCTAGAATACTCATTAAGTCTAACAAAGCTATTTTTAGATTGATTATGCACTATTTATTCCATAGAAAATCTAAATAAACAAAATGATTTTAAACGATAACCTCTAGTTTTTATTAGCTCATTTTCTGACAAATTGATGTTTGCGATAAATACTTGCTTATAATCATAATGTTGATAAAATAGGTTAAGGCTATAGAAAAAGCTTGATTTAGATAAAACATAATGTTATATTAATCAAGCTCGATTCACTTCCAGCTAACAAAAATAATGGCAAAGATATGGCTGATTCTGGAAATGGTATAGGGACGCCTGACGGCGGCCAGGGGACGCCTGACGGCGTACAGGGTACGCCTGACGGCGTACAGGGTACGCCTGACGGCGTACAGGGTACGCCTGACGGCGGCCAGGGGACGCCTGACGGCGTACAGGGGACGCCAGACGGCGTACAGGGGACGCCAGACGGCGTACAGGGGACGCCAGACGGCGTACAGGGGACGCCAGACGGCGTACAGGGGACGCCTGACGGCGGCCAGGGAACGGCGGGTAACATACCTATTGCTACAGTACTTCCGGGTTTCATTAGCTATGAAGTTAGGGTGTGTGGGGTTTATGCCACATACTCACGAAACACCTTTGTCAAAGACGGAAAGGTCTGTCATGACTCTGTGTATTTGGGAAAAGTCATAGATAAGGACAAAGGCATATTCTTCAGCCGAAAGCGTGGGGAGTTTACCTTCAGCTTAGCGAACGGTTTTGGAGAAGTGTCATCTCAAGATGCTCTTCGCACTCAACATATACCTGCAAAAATGGTATACGATTTTGGTGATGTTTGGCTGATTGACCAGGTGTTACAACAAACTGGCCTGGACAGGGTCATAGAAACATTGTTTCCAGATGAGATCGAAGCGAGAGACGCTCTCAAAACGCTTGTCGCCTACAAGTTGATAAAAGATGGACCTAGCCGCTTTGTAGAATTTTGGTACCCAAAGACATACGCAAGTGTTCTGTATCCTGATGCCAACGTCCCTTCTCCACGGATTAGCGGCTTCCTCGCTCGGTTGGGCACCGATGAAAAATATGCGAGATTTTTCGAATCATATCTCGGAATTGCTATAAAGAAGGATGATATAACCCGTCAAATTTCATTTGTGGCTTTGATAGACAGTGTCGGATTTCGAAATGACATCAAAACATTTCTTACGGCAGTAAATAACCACGGAGGTCTTGTCAGCAAAGAACTCAGGATAATTTTTGTCGTTGACAAAAACTCAAAATTACCCCTGTATTTCAGGATCTGTATTGGGAATATCATTGATAACTCTTTGCTGATAAATACTGTTAACTTATTGGCGGCTCATGATTTGGATCTTGATTTGATAATAATGGATGCTGGCTTCAGTGCGCGAGATAATATTTCTCAGCTGTGCGCCGCAAATATTCCGTTCTTGACAAGAATGCCTCAGAACAGAAAGGAATACAAACAACTGATAAAGGAGCATGGCCCAACGCTTGATCAACCTTTGAATTCGGTGACATATAACGGCAGATCGTTGTATATAAAGCCAGTTCCTATAACTGTTGACGGCCACTCGTTATTTGCATATATAATCCTTGACTTGCATCAGGCTTATCTCGATGAACATGACGCGATACAAAAATATGCGCATGCCGAGGACAAGGAGAAGAAAATATCGGAAGCGAAAGCCAATGCGGGAAATTTTGTCCTTCTATCTTCCAACGAGTACCCCATAGATGAGATTGTCGAATTGTATTACACAAGGCAAAATGCCGAGCAATTCTTCGATATAATCAAAAATTTCGCTGGAGGGTTGCCTTTGAGAGGTCACTCCGAGGAGACGATTCGCGGTATTATTTTGGTGACGTTTATAGCGAGTGTTGTGTATTCAACGCTTAGTCATAAGTTACGAGAGTCAAAATTTTCTGCGAATGCAGCACTGGTCATTATGGGATATTTGCGGTTGACAGTGTATGATCACGTCAAGATATTGGAAGAATTGACCAAGGAGCAAAAGGATATCTTAAGGCATCTGGGTTTAGACATTCCTTTTGAGGTCGAAAGCGGAACCAAGTTACATAAGAAAAACTCGTTGTTGGCTGGATTGAAGCCGGTAAGGCGGGGACGGGGGCGACCTGCGGGCAGGAAAAGCATTCCGAAAGCGGAACTGCCTCGCGGCATCGCCCCAGGTGTGGATAGATCACGAAGAAAAGGCCGCCCCAAAGGCAGCAAAAACAGGCCTAAGGTTTTCCCGCCCGGGGGCATTGCCATTGGCGGTCCTATACTCGGCAGCCAGGATCCTTGCGACCATGTCCCGCAGGGATCAACGTTTCACTACCCAAAACCCGCTTCGGAGGTGCTACGAAAAAGAGGCCGACCTAAGGGAAGCAAAAACAAGCCGAAGACAGGCCAGCCTGTTGGCAATGCCTCTGTGGGTTACGGATCTCACATTGGAGTCGGACGTGGAAGAGGCCGTCCCAGGGGAAGCAAAAACAGGCCGAAAGCTGCAGTGCCTTAACGGGGCAGCCCTTGCCTCCAAAAATTTCGTGATTCGGCCGCCCTTTTGTCGTTCAAAGCCAGTCAAAGGATTCTCCCGTCAAAAGGTCTTGCCATGGCAGAGCCTAAGTCCATGGCATAGGAGAGCCACCGGACACCGCAACCAGTCGGACCGTTCGGGCCCGCAAGGCCGACCATGATGCGGCAGACCCGGCTGAATGGCCATAATGCCCCGCATTTTCAGGTGGGGATTGTTTATTCTCCCATCTTCATATTGACGGGCCCTATCCGGAATGATACAATGGGATGTCACGGTTCAGAACCGTATGCTCATGTCATCGGCCCGGAGTCGATTCCCCGCCGTCTTGGCCCTGCACCATATGCCCGGGGTCTTCGGCCCTGATCCGTCAGCCCGGAGTCCTTGCCCGGGAGCCGTAGACCCGGGGTCTTTGGCCATGCACCGCATGCCCCGTACCGCCGGATCGGAGCCGTCGGCCGGAAGCCGCAGGCTCGGGCCGCCTGGCTGCGGCCTCCGATGCCCGGCCGTCAGCCCTGGGCCATCCGACCAGAGCCGTCAGACCGAGGCCGCCTGACTCGGATGAACTGTCAAATCCTCCATGCCATCCGTTCCCGCCTGCGCCGCCGGTCCCGGTGACCGCATTGCCCCCGATGCCGCCCTGCCCCAACGGGCACCTATGCCCCCTCCCTGTCACGGCCTGCGGCGCACGGCCCGCTACCTTTCGCCGCTCCCCGGGACGGCAGGACTCCTATGGACTACCTTGACAGGCTGAACGAGAGCCAGAAAGAGGCGGCGCTCAGGACCGAGGGCCCGGTACGGGTGGCGGCCGGCCCCGGGACCGGGAAGACCAGGGCCATAGTGGCCCGCTACTGCCACCTGGTGGACGGCCTGGGCATCCCTCCGCGCAACATCCTCTGCGTCACGTTCACCAACAAGGCGGCGGACGAGATGAGGCGCCGGGTGCGCTCCGTCCTGGGCGGCGACATGGACCTGGGACTGGTCTGCACCTTCCACTCCTTCTGCAGGCTGATGCTCAAGGACGAGATCCACCGCCTGAACTACCCCCCGTCTTTCCCGGTCCTGGACCGGGAGGACCAGAAGACCGCGCTCGGGAAGATCTACGCCGAGATGGGGCTCTCCGCGCGGGATCTCACCTTCAACGACGCCATAGACAACATCCTCGAAGCCAAGAAGCTCACGCTCGACTACGTGGGTGACTACATGCTCGCCTGGGAGGGACCGGGCGCCCCCGCCGTCCCGGATATCCCCCGAGGCGGCGTCCGGATCGACCCTCTCAAGGCCGAGCTGGCCCGGGGGGACCTCGAGCGCGACCGGAGGATATTCCTGAGCTACCTGCGCGAGCAGAAGCGCTGCTACGCGCTGGACTTCAACGATCTCCTGAACTTCGGGCTGTACGTGCTGGAAATGTTCCCCGAGGCCAGGGACGCCTGGCAGTCACGGCTCCAGTACGTGATGGTGGACGAGTTCCAGGACGTCTCGGCGAAACAGTACCGGCTGGCCAAGATCCTCTCCGGAGGGCACGGGAACCTCTTCATCGTGGGGGACTCGGACCAGACCATCTACTCCTGGCGCGGGAGCCACCTGAAGATGTTCATGGACTTCCCCGAGCGCCACAAGGGGACCGCAACCTTCGCCCTGTCCGTCAACTACCGATCGACCCCCCAGGTCCTCGCGGCCGCGGGGGCGCTCATCTCCCGCAACACGGGGCGCTTCATAAACCCGCTTGCCGCCTCGCTACCCGACGGCGAGAGGCCGGTCTACTTCAACGGCAAGACGGACAGGGAGGCGGCGGAGTGGATCCTGGGGGAAACCTTGAGGATCCGGGACTCCGGGACGCCGCTGAACGACGTGGCCGTCCTGTGCCGTTCCGGGCACATGACCCGCCCGATCGAGGGCGCCTTCATGGCCGCCAAGGTCCCCTGCCGCATCCTGTGCGGGATGCCCTTCTACCGCAGGCGGGAGGTGAAGACGGCGGTGAGTTACCTGCGCATGCTGGTCCACGGCGACGACATGGCCTTCCAGCGGACCGTGAACTCGCCCAGCCGCCAACTGGGCAGGAAAACGCTCGACATGATCCGGGAGGAGGCCGACAGGAAAGGCATAAGCCACTACGAGGCCCTGAAGAACGCGGCCCTGGCCCTCCCCCAGCTCTGGAGGAAGGTCTGGCCCGGCTACGTCCAGGTCATCGAGGATCTGAGGCGCAAACTCGTCGATGCCCGCGGCGGAATGGAACCCCCGCGCCTCGGAGGCGCGGTCCAGGGCTTCGGAGGTTCGCTCCCGGGCCTTGCAGGGGCTGTCTCGGACAACGGAGCGGAAGTCCGGGGCTCCCGAGGTGCAGGCCAGGGCCGGGGCGGCACGCTCCCTGTCCCCGGAGGCGCGGTCCCGGGCAACGGGGCTGAAGTCCGGGGAATCGCAGGCGCTTTCCCCCGCACCGGAGACGCAGGCCATAACGGCAGGGCGGACGCCCGGGCTCGTGGAGGCGCGGCCGCGGGCCGGGGCCTGCGGGGGAGGGAACTCGGGGACCTCTTCGAGGAGCTTTTGGACCGCACGGGATTCGAGGAATCGCTCAGGCGCCAAGGGGACGACACCAGGCTGGACAACCTGGCCGAGCTCAAGCGGGGCCTGATCGAGTTCGCCGAGGACCCCGAGGCCACCCTGGAGGACTTTCTGGACCGGGCGGCGCTCTACACCAACGCGGACGCGGAGGGCACGAGCGACGCGGTCTCCATAATGACCATTCATGCCGCCAAGGGCCTGGAGTTCGACTCGGTGGTAGTCTGCGGCCTGAACGAGGGCCTTTTCCCCAGCAGCCGCTGCGAGACCCCTGAAGACATGGAGGAGGAGCGCCGCATCCTCTACGTGGCGGTCACCCGCGCCAAGAGGCGCCTGAAGCTCGTAGGCTCCGAACGCGCGGTCCAGCAGGCCCCTGTCAGACGGCCCTCGCGTTTCCTGGTCGAGATGGCCTCGGAGCTGGACGGCGCCCGCCCGAAGGACTTGGAACTCCTGCTGGCCCAGGCCCCCCCGGGCGAGGCCTCAGGCGACGAGGGCCGCTCGCGCAGGCCACCGGCCATCGGCCTGGCGCCCGCCTTCTCCGAGGGGGATGCGGTGGAGCACGCCTCCTTCGGGCGCGGCAAGATCCTCGCGGTGAACCGCAAGGAAAGCGCATACCGCGTGAAGTTCGAGGCCCTCTCCACCCCCCGGGACATCATGTTCGGGTCGAACCTCAGGAAGGCGTAAGCCGGAGCTTCCGGGGGAGCTCCCCTGATCGTTGCCCGGAAGCGCGACGTTTCGCCTGCGGGACGCCTCTTTTCGCCCGCAGGGAACATCGGTTCGCCCGCAGGGAACCTCGGTTCACCTGCGGGACCCCTCTTTTCGCCCGCAGGGAACCTCGTTTCGCCTGTGGGACCCCTCTTTTCGACCGCAGGGAACCTCGGTTCGCCTGCGGTGCGCCTCGATTCGACCGCATGGAGTCTCGCTTCTCCATGGAGGCGCCGCGTATCGTCCGCTGGCCACCTCGTTTCAGCTACAGGGCACATCAGACCGCCGACGGGACGCCCCAGGCCATGGGCAATGCATGACCCCATCTCTCAGGAGGAATTTTCGCCGTTCGTATGTTCGTAAGTTCGTAAGTTCGTAAGTTCGTA
>JAISFP010000424.1 GCA_031263525.1 Deltaproteobacteria bacterium
GTGGCCGGACAGCCGCAACAGCCCCGCTAGGCCGGGCAGGCGCGGAAGACGCGGAGCCCAGGCAGGCGTTAAGGCAGGAAAGCCCGCAGGCCCGGGCAGGAGCGGACGGCCCCCGGAGAGGGGGCGGCGCGGGAGGCACGAAAGATGCAAAGGCTAGAGCGCCGGAGGAGGTTACGGCAGTAATTTCCTCCAGCCGGCCCTCCAGGGGGTCCGGAAGGCCGCTCCGGCGGCCCCCCCGCCACAGGGCCGAAACGAGTTTCATCCCGCCCTCGCGCGAGGGCGGACGGGCTACCCCAGGGCCGCCATCCCCGCCGGCCGCGGCGCTAACGCCGATGCCCGGCGGCAAGATCTCCAAGGAGACTGACATGCTCATCCTATGCCTCGGCAGCGAGTACTTCCACGACGCCTTCCAGAGGCTGGGGCACACGGTCCTCGCCCCGCCGCACCAGGAGGGCTACCCCGTGGACGCCCTGTTCAACAACCTCCGCGACCGCCCGGACCTCATAGTGTACACCGACCACCTGGGCATCCACGCCTGGCCGGAGGGCATAGGCGACCTCCACGGCGTGCCCAGGGTCTACTACGCCGTGGACACCCCGATAAACCTCTGGTGGCAGAGGCACTTCGCGAGGCTCTTCGACTACGTCTTCGCTGACCAGAAGCCCTGCGCGGACGAGCTCTCCCAGATGGGCATGAGGTCCTCCTGGCTCCCCGTGGGCGTGGACGCCAAGAGCTACCTGCCGGCGGCGGGCGAGGAGCCCGGCAAGATCTACGACTTCGGGTTCGTGGGGGTCATGGACGAGGACCGCCGCCCGAAGAGGGCCAGGCTCATGAACCTCATCTCCCAGCGCTACTCGGTCAAGACCGCGGGTGCCCGCGGGGACGGCTGGATCGGGCCCGGCGAGTCCGGCCAGCTCTACCGCCAGTCGAAGCTGGCGCTGAACGAGAACCTCTTCGACGGCGTCACCATGCGTATGCTGGAGGCCATGGCCTCCGGGGCGGTCCTCTTCACCGAGAAGGCCGGCGGCGACCTGGGCGAGATGTTCACCCCCGGCGAGGACTTCGCCTGGTTCGAGCCGCCGGAGCTCCTGGATGCCGCCGAGACCTGGCTGAACGACGACAAGCTCAGGAAGAAGGTCGCCAGGCGCGCCTCCGAGAAGGTCCAGGCGTCCCACGACGTCGTGAACCGCGCCGAGAGCTTCCTCGCGGCCGTCCAGGGCGTGAACCCCGGCCGGGCCCTGTCCGGCAAGGGCGCGGCGGACGAGGAGGGGAAGTTCCTCTTCCTCACCGCCCTCCGCTGGCCCCGCGAGGACGGCCAGAAGCGCATCGTGCGCGCCGAGAAGCTCTTCAGGGACGCCGACTCCCGCGGAGAGCTCTCGCCCACGGGACTCTTCATGCTGGGCCACATCCAGAGGCTCAAGAAGAGGCCCGACGACGCCAGGGTATTCCTCACCCGCGCCTGGGAGGCCGGCGAGATCCGCGGCGCCCTGGGCATGGGGATAATGTCGCTGACCCTCCAGGAGACCCGCGAGGCAGCCGAATGGCTCTCCCGCTTCACCGGCGTGACGGACTTCCCGGCCCTCACGATGGACACGCTGAGCTTCCAGGCCGTGAAACTCGTCGCGAGGAAGCTCCTGGACTCCGGCGAGGACGTCTGCCCGGGCTTCTCCCGCGGCCAGCACGACCCTGCGGTCTGGACCGCCTTCGAGTACTACCTCTCGGCCTTCCAGTCCGACCCCTCGGATCTCGAGACCGCCCGCGCCCTGTGCGGCATCCTCCTGAACCGCGGCGCCGCGGCCGAGGCCCTGGAGTTCGCCCAGAGGGCCCTGGAGCACCACCCCGAGGACGAGGTCCTGGGCGCGGTGTTCACCGAGGCCGGGAAGGCCACCTACCTGACCGTCAGCCTGAACTGACCCCCCGCGCAGCGTCCGGACGCCACGCCCGGACGCGGCGGACGTCACGGCGGCTGCCCGTCCGCGTGGCGGAGTCCGTTCTTCCGCGTCACGGCGGCTGTCAGTCCGCGTGCCGGAGTCCTTTCTTCCGCGTCACGGCGGCTGGCCGTCCGCGTGACGGCGTCCGTTCTTCCGCATCCGGCAGTTCACGAGCGAATTGGCATGATCAGCTACGCCAGATCCGCACATCATGCCCTGGACGCATCTTCTGACGGACAGACGAAATTCTGAGCGCCCGGGCAAACCATGCCCCCCTCGCAGCCAGGCCAGGACCTTCATGAAAGACCTGACGTCATGCCTCCCCGACAGGCGGCTTCCCCGCACGGGAAGCCCGGCAACCCACCCTGACTTTCCGGAAGTTCTCACCGTCACCTTCTGAAATACGTCACGCCGTGAGCTCCCGGTCGGCAACCTCCGGAAAATTCCCGGGGCCGACCTTCACTCGCCCCTGGACTGCCGCCAGACGATCCGCAGTCCGCAGAAGCGGTACCTCAGCCTTTCCCAAGTCGTCCTCTGCCCTCTGCCCTCTGCCCTCTGCCTCCGGCCATCGCCCTCCGATCTCCGGCCTGTCCCGGCCCCGTTCCGCGCGCTTCTGCGCCGGGAGCCATCACCCCACAGGGAGACCGCCAATGCACGACACAGAAGCCTCCTACACCGGAACGACACCGCCATCCGATACCCTGGCCGGGCCGGCCCGGGTCGTGCCGGGGCCTCAGGGCCCCGGGCTCCTCCTGAGAGGGGTGACGGTTCACTCGCCGGACGACCCGGCGGCGGAGGCCGCCACCTGGGTGAAGGAGGTGGTGGGCCGCTGGCAGGGCGGGTGCGGGACGCCCGAGCTGGCCCTGATCTTCGGGCTGGGGCTGGGATGGCACGTGAGGAGGCTCAGGGAGCTCTTCCCGAAGATGAGGGTGGCGGTCTTCGAGCCGGACCGCGGCTTCCTGGGGACCTTCGAGAGGTACAACGTGCTGGGGCAGGGGGACGCCCCGACCGTGTTCACCGACGTGGCCGAGTTCGACCGCTTCGTGTCCAGGGAGGTCGTCTACGGGGAGGGGGCCTTCCCGCTCCTCATGGTGACCCCCGGCTACCACGTGGCCTTCCAGCCCGAGGCCAGGCGCTTCATGGACCACGTGGGCGGCGAGGTGAACCGCCTGAAGGTCATCGTCAAGACCCGGAAGGCCACCATGAGCGCCTTCATGGACAACCTGGTGGAGAACGCCTGGCTCGCCCCGAGGCTCCCGGACCTCATGCTCCTGAAGGGCCGCTTCATGCCCCGCCCGGCCTTCGCGGTGGGCGCGGGCCCGAGCCTCACCCAGAACGGGGCGCTCCTCAAAGACGTTGGGGACCGGGGCCTGATCATAGCCGCGGCGGCGGCCCTGAAGCCGCTCCTTCGCCTGGGCGTCTCCCCGGACGTGGTGGTGGTGATAGAGTCCTCCGACACCTCAAGGTTCCTGAAGCTCACGGACGAGGAGAGGAAGGCCCTGAAGCCAGGCACGGTCCTGGCCGCGGCGGCGGGGGGCCACCCGGCCCACTTCAGGGCCGAGGGCTTCGAGAAGGCCCTCTTCCACCTCTCCGGCGGTGAGGCCCAGCTCCTGAGCCAGGGATACTTTCTGCCCCAGGGCGGGAACGCCGGCACGGCATGCTTCGCCTTCGCCTACGTCTGGGGCCTCTCCCCGGTGGTGCTGGTCGGCCAGGACCAGGCATACCTCGGCCCACAGCTCCACGCAGAGGGGACCGCCGACTCCGTCATGGAGCCGGACCGCTTCGACAGCATCCGCATCCCCGGCATAGGCGGCACCGTGGTCGAGTCCAACACGGGCCTCGCGGCCTCGGTGAACTGGCTCGAGGAGGCGGCGGCGCTCATCCGCTCCAAGGGCAAGGGCCCCAGGCTCATAAACTCCTCCGCCCAGGGCGCGGCGGTCCGCGGGTTCGACGAGATCCCCCTGGAGATCGTCATGGACCGCATCCCTGCCCAGCCGCCCACCTGGACCGTAGCCGACATGATGAGCCAGCTCCCCAGGCCCTCCGTAAGGGAGCTCCGCGGCGACATGAAGCAGATGTCGGCCATCCTCACCCAGACCAGGCAGCTGGTGAACCGCAACGTCCAGAGGGCGCTCGTGGAGATGATGAACGTCTCCAAGGTCTCGGCCTTCATGGGCGAGCTCCTGGC
>JAISFP010000471.1 GCA_031263525.1 Deltaproteobacteria bacterium
GCGACGGAGGCCGCCCAGGCCGCGTCCTCCGACGACTTCGCCCCGGTTGAGGAGGCAGCCCAGGTCACCTCGGTCGAGTTGCCCGCCTCCGAGGCGCCCCAGGCCGTGCCCTCCGGCGACTCCGCCCAGGGGGAAGGGGTTGCCCACGAGGCAGCTCAGCCCGTGCCCGCTGCCGACTCCGGTCAGGTGGGGGGTTCCGTCCAGGCCGAACAGGCCACCTCCAAGTTCGTCCAGTCCGCGCACGACGCCGACTCAGTCAGACCGGAGGAAGTCTCCCAGGCCGCACCGGCTGAGCAGGCCATGCCCGCCGTCTATTCCGCAACGGCGGATGATGACTTTCTGGCAGCACCGGACAAGAAGTTCTCGCCAGAGGCCATCCAGTCCATCGCCGACTCCGCACCGGCGGAGGAAACATCTCAGTCTCTGGCCGCGAACGAATCCGCTCCGGAGGATGAGTCCCAGGCCGCCATGACCATGGCTGTTACTGACTCCGAGCCGGCGGATGAGGCCGGACAGGCCGCCCCGCCCGAGAAGGCCGTGACCGGGTCCGCCCAGTCCGCCCCGATCGAGAAGGCCGCCCCCGCCGGCGACTTCGCGCCTGTGGCGGAGGCCGTCATGCGGGAGCCCGTCCAGGCCCCCCGGCCCGCCGCCCCGCCCGATAAGGCCGTGACCGGGTCCGCCCAGTCCGCCCCGATCGAGAAGGCCGCCCCCGCCGACGACTTCCCGCCTGTGGCGGAGGCCGTCATGCTGGGGCCCGTCCAGCCCCCCCGGCCCGCCGCCCCGCCCGAGAAGGCCGTGACCGGGTCCGCCCAGTCCGCCCCGATCGAGAAGGCCGCCCCCGCCGACGACTTCGCGCCTGTGGCGGAGGCCGTCATGCGGGAGCCCGTCCAGGCCCCCCGGCCCGCCGCCCCGCCCGAGAAGGCCGTGACCGGATCCGCCCAGTCCGCCCCGATCGAGAAGGCCGCCCCCGCCGGCGACTTCGCGCCGGTGGCGGAGGCCGTCATGCTGGGGCCCGCCCAGTCCGCCCCGATCGATAAGGCCGGCTCCGCCGACGACTTCGCGCCGGTGGCCGAGGCCCTCTCCGGGGCGGCCGTCACCTCGGATCCGGTCATCGCCCCTGCCCCGGCTCCAGCCCGGCCCGTAGCCCCTGCCCCGGCCCCCTCTCCAGCCCGGCCCGCAGCTCCTGTCCCGGCGGCCCAGGCCTCGCCCGGTGCCGTCATGGCGATGCCTGACGACGATTTCGCCCCGGTGGCGGAGGCCTTCTCCCGGGTGCCCGGATCGCCGGCTCCGGCCGGGAAGGGTGCGCCGGAAAGGGAGAGGCCCGTCCCCGCGTCCCGCGAGAGCCTCGGCGGGCTGTCCCGGTCGATTGCGCCCTCCTGGTCGAAGCCGGGCGCGCCCGCGTCGGGCCGGCCTTCCCCCGGCGGGACCTCCTGGCCGGGCGCGCGCCGTCCCGGGATCTCCGGGCCGGCGCCGCGCACATGGGCGCCCCAGTCGCCCGGCGGAACAGAGCGCGCGGGCGACAGGTCCGGGGCATCCGGCGGAACCGCCGGCGGGCAGCGGCAGGAGTGGGCGTCCCGGCCCCGCGGGGGCCGTTCCGCCTCCGGGTTCGCGGTGAACGCGGTCTCCGAGGAGAGGCGGCTCACCGGCTTCCACAAGGCGGCCTACGAGGGGAGGCTTTCCCCGGACTTCTCGGACTGGGGGCTGGCGATGGAGGACGGGACCACGGTCGGCCACATGGCGGCCAGGGCCGCCCGGCTCCCCCAGGGCTACGACAGCTGGGAGCTCGCCGACAAGCGGGGCTGGAGCGTGGCCCACGAGGCGGCGCACAGCCACTGCCTGCCCCCCGGCTTCGACAGGTGGGAGATAAGCGACTCCGAGGGCATTTCCGTGGCCCACACGGCCGCGAGGCGCGGGTCGCTCCCCCCGGGCTTCTCCGGCTGGGAGATCTTCTCCCGCTCGGGCTGGTCCGTGGCCCACGAGTTGGCCCTCCAGGGCCGACTGCCCCTGGGGTTCGACCGCTGGGACATAGCCCGGCCTGACGGGTTCTCGGTGGCGCACCTGACGGCCCGCAAGGGCCTGCTCCCCCCCGATTTCGACCGCTGGGAGATAACCGGCGGCAACGGCTGGAGCGTCGCCCACGAGGCGGCCAGGAGCGGAAAGCTCCCCGCAGGCTTCGACCGCTGGGGGATAGCCCGCGACGACGGCCTGACAGTTGCTGAGGTCGCGGCAGAGCGTGGCGATCTGCCTCCCGGGATCACGGTCCCCGGAAGGATCTTCGCCGGCGTCGCGCGGACCGGTCAGGAAGGCGCGAAGCCCGGTCAGGCGGGCGTCCAGCCCGGGCCGGCCGCCCCGTTCCGCGAGCAGCACGGGACCCGGCAGCGGGGCGCGGCCGGCGCCAGGCCCGTCCGGCTCGAGGGGCCCCCGGCCTCCGAGAGGATGTGGCAGGCCGCCCGGTCGGCTTCCGTTGCATCTTCTTCTTCAACCTCTTCTTCCGGCGCCTCAGCTTCTTCTTATCCATCTTCTGCAGATGCCGCCGTGCCCGGTTACGTCCAGGCGACGGGCGCCGCGCCCGGTTCCGCCCTGGCGACGGGCGCCGCGCCCGGGACCGTCCAGGCGACTGGCATCGCGCCCGGTTACGCCCGGGCGACGGGCGCCGCGCCCGGTTACGCCCGGGCGACGGGCGCCGCGCCCGGTTCCGGCCAGTCGTCGGGAGCCGCGCCCGGGTCCG
>JAISFP010000480.1 GCA_031263525.1 Deltaproteobacteria bacterium
TTAAGTCGCTTCTTCCCAAGGAATTCTGACATGAACAAGAAGAAATTTTTATCGCCTGATCCTCCTCCAGATGTAAATTTTCAAGAATCTGCCAGCAAAACTGTGACATTACAGTTGCAAGAAGATCTGGTAATAATGCATATGTCGGTCAGAGAATTCAACATGATGCGCAACAGGATTACCACACTCGAATCCGAAGACTCTATACACAAAGCAGAACTAAGGATACAAAAAGCAGATCTCAGTGACTTGGGCAGTTACAAGACCTCGGCCGGGTATCTCAGAATAACGTGTATCGGCTGCTCGCTTCTCACCGCTGCCGGCACGTACCTTGCCGGAACTGAAAAACCCGTATGGTTCTTTCCACCGGAGCACAACGGCACCTCTGGCCTGGTCTTTGTGCTTGCATCGGTCGCTTTCGGAGTGTTCATATCAATTTTCGGCCGTGCTTCAAAAAATGAAAAATACAGTCCGTCCCCGACGCTCGTGCCTCCAGTTCCGCCAGCGCCCCGAGAGCCCTCTCCGCCGCTCGACTGATAACTCCCCCCGCCTCCAACCCGAAAAGGCCCGCCACGCCCTCCTAGGAGCCTGTCGCAGAATCATAGCAATTTTTGTATAGAATTTTCATATTTGTTCACGATACCCTGCCGCTCCGCTCAATCCGCCTGGCCAGGCCACACCCGAGCTTAAACGGCCCGCTCAATCCGGCTGGCCAGGCCACACCCGTGCCTAGCCAAACTACATAAGCCTCTTGGTCAGCCAACTTTTGTGCTTGCCTAATCGCGCAAGCAACCTGACAAAGATTCGGTCTGTGAATGGATACCTTAAAACTAAGGAGTAGTGCATTAGCCCGTTTTGCAACCGTAGCCGTGTTTTTATCAGATAGCCAGTGAACAGATACCTCTGACTCTGGAGGAAAGCCGTCCAGGCCCCGGAGGAAGGCCGTCCTGCACCAGGAATGATGAAGATCTTGGTCCAGCTGAAGGTACCCCCGCTTTCGTCTGTGGACAGATACTCTGCCCGGCTACTACAAATATTCTAATATGATAAAAAATTACTAAATTATCTCTTAATGAGGTTATACATCTATCTTTTAATATTGCTAATGAGTACTAAGATGTTACTAGGTAATTAATAGGCCTCTAAGTTACACTATGTTATGTTTTTGTTTATAAATTGATTGTATCCCTTCATTAATTAACTGTGTTGCCTTAGAGTTAATAAATAGAAATTGTTCATTCATATCAGGATGTGGCTTATCAACTTGAAGCATTTTAGCATTTGATTGAGAACTATACCCCATATCCTTTAATAAATGTTTTATAGTCATATGACTTGCTTTAATCTGATATTCTGATTCCAGCTTGTCTGAACTTTTACGAAATGACATGGTTGTCCAAGAGAGAATTTTATTTGGATCACCATATGATTTATCGTCAATTAATGAAACAAATTTTTTCTTTGATATCAGGATAATGAAACTCAATGTGTTTTGTCCCACCTCCATGTTTCCCGATTCTACCTTCGTTATCATCAATTTCTTCAAGGAGTTCTTTTGAACCTGAAGATAGGGAATTTAAAGAAATTCCAATAATACAATTTACAAATGAAAGGAACTATCGACTTTAAAGGAATATACAGCTCCAAGAACTCATTCGATCCCGAAAGATCCTTCGCTCCCGAAAGATCCTTCAATTCCAAGGGTATCCTTAATATCACAGGCTCATTCAACACCAAAGGTACCCGTAACTCAAACAAACCAAACGAACCTAAAAATTTTTTCAAATCCCTCGAATCTTCCATGCCGCAAAGCCTCTTTCACTGAGTTGGTATATCTGTAAAATAATACAGTTAGTTCTATTCAAGTTTGTCAGATTTTGCAAGGCATAAACCTTTGTCAGATTTTACAAGGCATAAAACTTTGTCAGATTTTGCAAGGCATAAAACGCCTTTATAAGACGAAACGAAATAATGTTTAAGTGCCATTATGAATTGGATATTCAATAAAATTGCTTTTGCTATATATAGTTTCGCGCCTTGACATGTGAAACTTCAGTTGATTTTAAATTACCGCATCAGATTTCACCTAGTTATTTTTTTACTGTTCCCAACACGACATGAGAAGGCCCTATCTTGATAGTGGCCGGTACCTGGAGAATCCCGTGATACTGCACTGAGCGACTTGCGTCATTATGGAAACCTTGGCAGGCGAGGAGAAACGGCGGAGGGGAAGGTATCGGCGGAGAGCAGGGAGTCAGCGATACGGAGGGAGATATCAGTTAGGAGGGAGGCAGCGGTACGGAGGGAGATGCCAGTGAGGAGGGAGTCAGCAATACGGGGGGAGATGCCAGTAAGAAGGGAGGCGGCCTAAAGGTGGAAAAGGAGGGACAGAGCAGAGGCGCTGAGAACAGCCTGACGGGAGGAGGGATGAAAGACTAACGGGCTTCAGCCAAAACTGTCTTCGAAAACAAGAAACCGCGGCTTGGGCGGGCCGCGGTCTCTCAAAAATTAGAACAAGGAGAAGAGTTAGTTTAGCTTGCATCGGCCTGGAGGTATGTCCCCGACCTGTGCCAAGCTATCAAGCAATCTACGTGCCAACCCCGCCAGCCGCTGTTGGCCATGGATGGGCCTCGGAAAATCGGCCCCGAAACTGAGTTCGCAGGAAAGCTCACTCAAGAGAAGATTTATGAGTTAGACTAATCTACATCCAAAATATTGTATATGTAGTCAGGGATATCATCCAAGAAAGGTATATTCAAGCAGACAACAGCGTTATTGAGGCATGAAATGAGCTTAAATGGGACATGGCAGGGGAAGGAGAGGGACCGGTTCCGCCTCAGACGTCATGCTCGGGCCGAATTCGGCCTGAAATGGCGGAAATTCTGCGGGGATCTGGCCGGGAAGGGGCTCGGGCGGCGGGACGTGACTGGAGGATATGACAGACAGAGCACGAAAGAATGAGTTCGAAAGCAAGAAACCGCGACTTGGGCGGGTCGCGGTTTCTTGAAAGCTTAGAAACAAGGAGAAAGAGTTAGTTTAGCTTGCATCGGCCTGGAGGTATGTCCCCGACCTGTGACTTATTGGTAAAGCAATTACGGTGCCAACCCAGCTAACACCCCCCAAGGCCCTGTTCCTGCTGGACTTGTTCCTCCGGGAACCTGATCCGTCCCTTTTCCGACCCCCGGCCCGTTCAAATTTTCGACAACCCTCGTTCAAAAATTTGAACAAAGAAACGATTTTTGTACATGCCCGCCGGATCTGGCGAGGTCCGGGAGGGAGGGGAACCGCTTTGGACATCCCCCCGTCGGAAGGTGCCCGGCAGTTGGCTCCACGAGGACCCTGGGGACCCGATGGCAGTTGACCGAAATTTCAGTAAAAATCTTGAGATATCATTATATATCATGAGACATCATGAGATATCCCGAGACATCATGAGATATCCTGGGGTGCCCTAATACCGATTATAAATTAATAATGCATGAAAGCCACAAATAATGTGGTTGTCAGGTATGAGTACCAGATCATATCGTGCATCTTTAACCTATTTTTTGTATAAGCTGCCAAAAGAAATCCTGCCTCCGTCCGGACTGCCTCGTATCTGTTCACCCTGCAAGCAGGGGGGGCGGCATGCATTTAAGCGAGACTACTCCTTATGTACAACTTCACATAAGGCGTAATCAAGCCTGAAAGCCGGAACAGCGAGCAGGCCCAAAGGCAGCGGCTGATTGATTCGCTTCAGGTAATTGCAAGCGCGCCGCCCGTGAGATCCAGCTTTTTTTGTGGAAGATAAAACCGTTTCAGGGTAGACTGACTGGGTTTTGTAACAAGCCCTCCACTTTGTTGCGGTCGTGTTCCGCCTTCTAACGTACCTGCCCGAAGCAGATAGCCATCGGATCAGCCGGACGCAGATCGCCCAACTGGAAGCATGCCCTTCCCCTTCCGGCCATCCGGCCGAGGAACCTGCAAGGATCTTCCTCGGTCCGCAGCCTTAGGCCTTGACTGCCTGCCTGACGGCCAGGCCGCTCGTCTGCTCTCCCGTGCCTCAGGTCTGCCTCACCTCCCAATTGACCGGGCGCTCACGCTCACCGGCTTCAAAACCCTCGTGAGCCCCAGACAGGCGCTCGCAAATCCACTGCCGGCACTCGGGAACCCAGGACCGGCACCCTGGAACCAACTGCCTACACTCAGGAACCCAGGACCGCCGCTCGCGAATCCTCGTCCGGCACTCTGGAACCCACTGCCGGCACCATGGAGCGCAAGACCGGCGCTCAAGAACCCACCACGGCTGACACTCGCAAACCCGCTGCCGCTGCCCGCTTCCCCTCCCGGCCGTCGTGTACAGAATGTCCGGGAACACCAGATATAAGCCCGGAGACTCATGACGAACACCTCCCCCCAGACACCCGTTCCTCCTCTTCTGGAGATAAAGGATCTAGCCATAGGGTTCGGGAGCGGGGGGTATCTCCCGGTCAAGGGCCTGGACTTCATCCTCAGGAAAGGAGAGGTGGCGGGACTCGTGGGCGAGAGCGGGTCAGGGAAGTCGCTCACTGCCTACGGCCTCATGGGGCTCCTGCCCTACGGGGCAAGTTTCAGGCGGGGCCAGATCATCTTCAAGGGAAGTGACATCCTGGCCCTCCCTCCCAGGGAAAGGCGTTCGCTTGCCGGCTCGTCCATGGGCATGATCTTCCAGGAGCCCCTGACCGCCCTTAACCCGGTCATCACAGTGGGCGAGCAGGTGGCGGAGATCTTCAGGATCAAGCTCGGCCATGACCGCAGGCAGGCCAGGGAGTCGGCTTGCGCCCTCCTATCCCAGGTGGGACTTCCCAACCCCCGGGCCGCGTACTCCAGCTACCCCCACCGCTTCTCCGGGGGCATGCGCCAGAGGGTGGTCATAGCCATGGCGCTCGCCCTCAACCCGGACCTGGTGATAGCCGACGAGCCCACCACCGCCCTGGATCCCACCATTGCCCTCCAGATCATAAGACTCCTGGCCGACATGACCTCCCAGAGAGGCACCGGGGTGCTCTTCATCACCCACAACCTGAGGATCCTCCACGGGCTGGCCTGCAGGATCTTCGTCATGTACGCCGGCCTCATCATGGAAGAGACGGGGGAGAGGGGCATGACGGACCCCGTGCATCCCTACACCCGGGGCCTTGTCGCCGCCCTGCCCCCCAACCCTTCCCAGAACGAGGGCAAGACCCTGGTCCCCATCCCCGGCCAGGCTCCGGGCCCCAGGGACATCCTCCCTGGCTGCCCCTTCGCTCCGCGCTGCCCGGAGGGCGAGCCCCGCTGCTCCGGCAGCCTGCCGGAGCTCCTGCCCGTTGCGGGAGGAGGCAAGGTGCGCTGCTTTAAGAGGGAGGCCAACGGTGCCGCTTAAGGCCTCGCCGACACCGGACGGGCCCGGGGCGACCAGCCCTCCGGCCCGAAACCTGACTTCCGGCCCCTCCTCCTTCCTCTCCCCCGAAGCCCCGGACGCCAGGAACATGGACCGGACCTCCACGTCCGCTTCAGCCCCCCATTACTTCACATCCGAAGCCCCGACCGGCGGAGATCAGGACCGGGCAACTGCGACCGCTTCAGGCACCTCATCCCCCGTCTCCACAGAACCATTGGATCCGGACTCCCCTGAAATGGCCCCGGGCGCCGGAAACCCAACCACATGGAATTCCGGAACTTCCAGGACTTCCGAGGCTTCCAGGACTCCCCGGACTTCCGGGCCTTCCGAAACTTCCGGACTGGTCACTGCCGCCAGCCTGGACAAGGCCAAGGACGGCTCAAGCGCCCCAGGCGAGTTCATGATGGAGGCCAGGGGGGTCCACAAGACATTCCGGCCCTCGTCGAGCCTGGCCGGGGAGATCAGGAACCTTTTCAGGCGCAGGGACGACGGGGGAGGCGTCAAGGCCGTGCGCGGCGTGGACCTCGCCGTCCGGCGGGGCGAGATCCTTGGCCTGGTGGGCGAGAGCGGGTCCGGGAAGTCTACCATGGGAAGGATCCTGAGCGCCCTGTATCTCCCGGACAGGGGAACGGTGCTGTACGAGGGGAAGGACATGAGGGGTTTCGGCAGGCCGGAGCGCTCCGCCTTCTGCCGGAGGGTCCAGTTCATGTTCCAGGACCCCGCGTCGTCCCTGAACCCCCGGCTCACTGCCTTCAGGACCCTCTCGGAGGGACTTGCGATACACGGCATGGGGACCAGGGCCTCCAGGAAGGAGAGGGTGGCGGGCCTCATGGAGGAGGTGGGGCTGGACCCCTCATTCCTCACGCGCTACCCCCACCAGTTCTCGGGAGGCCAGAGGCAGAGGCTCTGCCTGGCGAGGGCCCTCTCCCTGGACCCGGAGCTCCTCATAGCCGACGAGCCATCCTCGGCCCTGGACGTCTCGGTCCAGGCCCAGATAGTTAACCTCCTCCTCTCCGCCAAGACAGGAAGGGGGCTCACGCTCGTCATCATAAGCCACGACCTGGCCCTGGTTTCGCTCATAGCGGGCAGGATAGCCATCATGTACGGCGGGCTCCTTATGGAGGTCATCCCCCGGGCTCTCCTGGGCAGGGTGGACCACCACCCCTACGTAAGGGCCCTCTGGGCCTCGGCGGAGTACTCAAGGGACTCGGACAAGAGCCTGATCCTGGAGGGAGAGCCCCCCGATCCCCAGAACCCACCGGACGGATGCCCCTTCCACCCCAGGTGCCCGGAAGCCCGGGAGGAGTGCCATGTCCAGGCTCCCCCCCTCAAGGAAGGACCTCCCGGAAGGCTCTCCGCCTGCCACTTCCGTTGATGGGCTGAGCCGGAGTCTCGGGCCAGTGGCCCTGTTGCCCAGACAGGAATGCGCCTCCTGTGATTTGGTTGCGGAAGTTGGGCTCAAGATATCGGCTTCGGACATCGCAGCCGGCCCAGTCCTCGGACATCGACGCCTGTGGAGCCAGCTTCGGCTCTCGGAAACCCACGCAGGGAGCCTGCCTCGGACTTCGCCGCCTGGTGGATGTCCATGCCCTCCTTCCTCAGAACCTGTTGACAATCGCTACAACATTGCCACGAATCTGTATGTTGTGGTATAAATATTCTTTATCTATCACATATCTTCTTGTTGACTTCATCAAAGTCCTTTGTGCAACTGACTCCTTGTGGCACTCCTCCCGTCTGGCCTGTCCTGCCCTGGCCTGGCCAAGCTGGACCGAATATCGCCAATGTCCGACCCGCCTCCGATATACGGAATGGCCCGGTATCCTCCCGTCCTTGCCGGAAGTTACTGGCCAGGCGGTCCCGCTGGACCCCCGGACGAGGCAGTTCGTTGGGCCAGAAACGAGAAAGGCCGGAAATCCCGTGAGGCTTCAGCCCTTGAACCCGTAACAGGACCCGTCGTGCGTTGCGGCGGGACCGAAAAATGGTGAAATGAGGGGACTTGGCCCCCAGGTTTCGGTATTGCGAATGTTGCGCTCTACCAACTGAGCTACATCCCTGCTCGGCCTCCAGATCCCGAGGGCCCTCGACAGAAAGGCCATGATACCCCTACGCCCCCCCGCGAGTTTTTGCGCATAAAAGTGCCAAATAATCCGGTCAACAGCGGCACGCTCCCCGAAATGGCGATCTCGGACATGACTATGCCGATTATCCTTGCAAACATCCTTGCTTAGGTTTATGATGGTCAAGTAAGAGTTTTTTTCCCGTCCTTCCGGACCAAGGTGCGAATCAAACAAGTAGGTTTCATGGAACCAGAAGAAAAATATCAGTATTGGCTGACCGATGTCCAATACGATCTGTAAACTGCTGAACACATGTTCGCGACAGGCCGTTGGTTTTACGTTCTCTTCATGTGCCAGCAGTCGATCGAAAAGTTGGTAAAAGGTTTGGTCGGCTTATATCTTGGCTTCAACAACATTCTGTTTACCCATAATATCCGTGTGCTTATCGAGCTCATTGAAGACAAGATACACACGCATTTTCCCCAAGAGACAATTGAATTTTTCGCAGATCTGTCAAAATATGCCGTTAACAAACGGTATCCTGATTATAAATCATCAATAGCCCAAAAGGCAACTAGACCTGAAGCGTTGAGATTTTTAAACCGGAGCAAGGAGGCATTCACATGGTTGCAGACATTGAAGCCGTCAGAGGCAAAGCCAGAAGATACGCCGCCGCAGCCAAGGCCGTAATGCCGATCGAACGGGCATATTTATTCGGCTCATACGCTAAAGGTACCGCGCATGAATTGAGCGATGTTGACATCGCATTCTTTTTCTACGGCTTGTCGGATGATGAAATCTTCGAGTGCGGAACGCAACTTATCCTTTTGACTCAAGGTTTTAAAGTGGGTATTGAACCGCTTGGGTTCTCTATCTCTGACCTGGATAGCGACAATCCCTTCGTAAACGAGATTTTAAGGACCGGTATTGAGCTTTAGCGCTGACCGTCCGTATCCAATTTTTCTCCAGCCATCAGGGACACCCTCAGTCATGCTTTGGCATGAGCAACCTACACATGTCATGACAGAAACGGAATGCTACGACAAATAACCAATTAGCAAATCTATGAGATTATTGCATAATTTCGGAATTGTAGCAAACTCTATTTTGTTGATCATTTTAATTTGTCATATGTTTAGCTAACCTGTTAATTATTTAATACACTAAGGAATAATATAATTTCGTAATGGATATATTTTTTCTCGCGCATAATCATATTTTTTATTTATCATTATTTCTTTAAACATACAAATTATTACCTTACAAATTCAATCATTTTATATTATACAATTATTTCTCAAGCTTAATATTTAATTATTTATTTTTATTCTTCATGTCATTATCTACGATATAACAGTCATTTATATGTGTTGACAACTAGCTCTGAAGTTATATCCACTCTGTATTAAGAGTGTAAAACCAATAAAGTAGTCTTGACATCTACAAATTTTTAAAATTCTTTACTCAGGGCTAAGCTGACTATGAATACTGTTACAAAGAAGAGGATATAATTGACGACTGTCCTAATTAAATACAAACGTATAGATTTAATTTCAATCATAAATTCCGATGATCGAATATTTTTTTACCAAAATCTAAAATGAACGAATATTAAATATGGTTATACGGTCTATACTTATAATTACTAAATGAGTTTAACCATTTCGAATTTATTAGGTTGGTCTATATATATTGATCTCTATGCCTAACAGGATACTTGTTCACCTTTGCTTTACTACACCTGGGCTACTCTTCCCCTTTGCTACTATCAACATATATGGGCTCAAGGCATCGGCATCGGATTTCGCAACCGGCAGCCTGCCCCGGCCCTCGGACATCGACGCCTGTGCCCAGTTCCTGCTCTCGAAAATCCACACCGGGGGCCACCGCCCCTCGGACTCCGCCGCCTGGCGGATGTCCATGCCCTCTTTCCTAGACGCCGGGCGCCTGTCCCGACCTGCAGACCTCGCCGCCGGGCACCCGTGCCGCCTGAGGGACCTCGCGGCAGGGCGCCTGTCCCTCCCCGGCTCCCCCCGCACTCCCGGGCGGCGGGAAATCCGCCAGCCCCATCACCGTCTCGCGGTCAACCGCGTCAAGAGTGCTGTCCATGAACAGCCTCCCGGTCCTCAGCCTGGTCCCGCCGAGGCTCTCCGCAGCCCTGCCGGCAGGAAGCACGAGCACCACGGCCTTCGCCCCCTCACCCTTCCTCCTGACCGCGGCCATGGGATCCCTGGTAACGACCGTCACGTCCGAGTCCCCATGGAGCCTCAGTGCCCCGGGGCCCGGCCCTAGCCGCACCAGGACCCAGCGGCCCGCCCTCCTCACTATCCTGAAGCAGTCACGAGCCGCAGGCTGCCTTTCTGCCGTCGTCCCCCTCGCCACTGTCAGGCGACCGGAGCCCGGCCCCGGACGAAGCGGCCGTGTCTCCGGCCCGTCACCCCGGTCCCTGACACCATGGTCATGAAGATGACCCCGGCACGGCGCCGCGTCCCGCGCCGGCCCGGAAACCCGCGCCGGCACTGATGCCGGAGGCGGAGACGGATCGGGACCGGCGGGCTGACCCGATATCGCAAATCCAGGCGGAACCTGAACCTTTGCCGGAGAATCTGCAGCAGACACCGTCGCAACAAAAGCCGTTTGAGCTGCCCTGGAACCTCCGGTCCGTTCCGGCCCGGACGACATAAGGTCCGATGACTTGCCAGCGGACTCCGTCTCCCCGCGTGGCGCGCCTGAAGACGGAGCTGTTGTCCGGGCCGGAGCGGGGACCGAGACGGTGGCTGAGGCCGACCCAGGATCTCGAGCAATGACAGGCTCCGGCGCTGAGACAACATCAGGAGCCGGAGCCGGAGCCAAGGCTGGAAAATGACCTATTTTTGAATCAAGATCAGAAAATCGCACCTGAAATGAGTCATGAGAGGGAACCGGAACCGGGCCGGCAGAGGGAGCAGAGCCGGGAGCCGGAACCGGGCAGGTAGAGGGAGCAGAGCCAGGGGCCGGAGCCGGGCAGGTAGAGGGAGCAGAGCCGGCAGGCGGAGCAGAGCCGGGAGAGGGAGCAGAGCCGGGAGAGGGAGCAGAGCTGGGAGCCGGAGCCCTGACATGGAATTCTGCCGGAACAGAAGAGCTCATGACGTGAGTTGCCTGAGAATGAGGCTTGCCGGTCACGGCATGAGCTGCCTCTTCAGATTCGGGGCCTGCAACGGATTTCGTCCCGGACCTGCCTATGGATTCTGCCGGCGGAGTAGCGAAGGACCGCCGATGAGCAACCGGAGAGCTCAGAAGGGCTTCGGAAGAACAAGGCCCTGCGGCACCAGGCTCCGCATCGGTCAAGGTACCCCCGTGTTCCAGTGAAACGGCTGCATGACGGAGATTGTCCAGTCCCAGCTTTTCAGCCATGCTTACCCTGCAGTCTCCGGAAGCTGCGGAGCCGTCGCTTCTCTGACAGGCAGCCCGACACATGTTCGCGAATATGACGGAACCCGTGCGGTCGGCATAGACCACGCCCCGACGCATGAGCCGGTCCACCTGGTCTCCGGAAAGCCCGGCGGCGGCACAAAGCCTCGCCCTGGCCGAGGGCCAGTCCCTTTCTGACGGGGGAGGGCCGGGCCAGTCGTTCCCCCGGAGACGCCTCGCCGTCTCGGCGGGGCTCGCCTCGGCCAGGTGCAGGGAAAGGGCCCTTACCGCCCGGGGCTTCCCCATGAGTTCCGCCAGCCCGCAGGCCGCCTCCAGGAAGCCGCGCGCCCCTGCGCAGCCAGGCTCCTCGCCTTCCAGGTACATCATGAGGCTCAGCGGGCCGTTTCCGCCCGCCACATTAGAACCGTCCTTCAGCGCCAGCCAGAAGTCGCCCCTGCACCTCAGGGCCGTGCCGTCCGCGAGCTCCACGGACCGGTCCGGATCCTGCCGCGGTTCCAGGCACATGAGCTGGTCCAGGCCGGACTCCGGGTCCAGTTCAGCTTCAGGTTCCGGGACGGCTGCCGGAGCCCTGTCCCGTCCCCTGCCCCCCTCCCTTTTCGGGCCGGCTTCTGCCTCCCGTCCGAATTCTGGACCCGCATGTCGGCTGGAGACCCTCTCCCTGCCCTCCTCCCCGACCTGGCCGGCTTCCGCCTCCCGACCGGGCTCTGGGCCCGCATGCCGGACTGAGGCCCTCTCCCCGCCCTGTCCGGCTTCCGCCTCCCGACCGAGTTCTGGGCCCGCATGTCGGCTGGAGGCCCTCACCCTGGCCCCCTCCCCGTCCAGCCCGGCTTCCGCCTCCATACCGGGTTCCCGCCCCACGCGAGGACCGGAAGACATCCCCCTGCCCCCCTCCCTCTCCGGACCCGCGCCTGTTTCCGCCTCACCAGCATGTCCAGGGCGCATGCTCCTGTCCGGATCAGGCTCACGGACGACATCTGCCCCCATGTCGGCGTCAGAAGAGGGACGGGGCACCCTCGGCTCGACGCCCCCGGGACGGTACCCTGCCGCCTCCAGTAGGGCGGAGGGCCTCGGCGCGTAGACAAGCTTGGCCAGCGGGAGGAGCAGCTCCTTCTCTCGGGCAAGGATCAGCTCCCTCTCCCAGGCCACTGCCACGGAAGCCCTCAGCTGGGCGTTCTGCTCCTTCAGCTCGCGGAGCCGTCTCCGTGCCTTGGAAATCTCTCCGAGGACATCGTCCGTCAGCGACCCGCCGCCCGGCTGCGTCCTGAGCCTCAGACATCCCGAACCCCCGCCCGCTGCCCCGGCACCGAGTCCCTGACCTCCCGCTCCCCCTGTTCTCGGACCTGAAGCAGCTCCTGAACCCGGACCTGCAGCACAGCCGTGTCCCGGACTTGCCGCACCGCCAGATCCCGGACCTGCAGCACAGCCCGGTCCCGGCACCCCCTCGTCAGGGAGCGGCCCCCGTCCGTCAAGGCAGGCCAGGACGCCGTAAGCCCTGCTGACGTACGGGTACCAGTCCAGCTCCGTGCCCTTGCCTCTTGCAAAACATCCGGAAAGGGACCTAGCTATGCCGAGGCCCTCCAGCGCCATGGCGTAGCCCGTGTGGAGATCGGCTAGCGCCCGCCTGCCCTGAAGGACGGAGCTTGTCCTTAGCCTCCCGTCCGTGTCCAGGGGCAGAACCAGCAGGTGGATGTGCGGGGTGCCCTCGTCCAGGTGCATGACGGAGCTCACCAGCCTGTCACCGAAACGGGCCTCTGCCCAGCCCTGGGCCAGGGCCGACCACGCGAGGGTCCGGTCCATGTCGAGAGCGCCGGCCTCTCCCTCTGCCCCGGGCCGGAAGAAGCCCGGGCTCGCGGAGAGCACTATCCCCACCATGAGGTTCGTCCCGGGCCTGGGGGCGCCCCCCGTCACCCTCGCGAGGCACATAGCGGGGAGATCGTCGCCCGGCCCGCCCTTGAAGACGACGTTCATGCCGCTCCGCCGGCCGTCCGCGTTGACCACCTCGTGGAGCCTGTGGTTGTGGGAGAACACCCGCCCCACCGACCCCCAGGTCTTGAAGGTCTCAGAAGACAGGATCGTGCGCCAGAGCGCCTTCTCCTCGGCGGCAACATGCCCGGGCCTGCCGAACGTATCGTTGGCCATCGTCTAAATCTCCTCTGCCGGCCTCCATCGCCGACCGCTGCCGCCTCTTCCGTCATTCCGAACGGCCTGCACGCCTTTTCCGGCGTCCTCGCCCCGTGACGGGCGGACGCCGGACGCCCTTCCGAACGGCTCCGGCCCCCATTCCAGCCGACTCCTCTCCTGCGCGGCTACGGCCCAGACCTTGTCAGGAACTGCTTACATTTTGGCCCTTAAGCTGATACGCAACCAATATGCGGCAGTTTCTTCGTTCATAATGCCGTTAGCCACTTTGGGCGAGAGGCTCGGCTGCTTCCAACATCCTCCGCCCCCCCCATTCCCTCCGTTTTCCCCCTCCAAGGCCGCCTTGTCGCCCTTCTCACAACTGAATCAATGATTATCTATCTGAATCACTTCCGCATCGGAGTCGTGGCCCACATCTCGCTGACCGCCCACTCCCGCCGCATCGGACCTGCCGCGCCTTCCGCCGGCCTTCCCCCGCCCAGAGCCTCCCTTACCACACGCCGGGGCGCCAGACTTCCCGCACGCAGGGGCGGCACCATTCCTGCTCGCCGGGGCTGCGCCATTCCCGCACGCCGGGTCGGCAGACTTCCCGCACGCCGGGTCGGCGGACTTCACTCATGCCGGGGCGGCGGACTTCACGCATGCCGGGGCGGCACCATTCCCGTACGCCGAGGCGCCAACCTTCCCGCACGCCGGGGCGGTGCCCTTCCCCCGCGCCGCCGGGGGCACCGCCGCCGTAGCCACGCTCTTCACGTGAGTGAACGCCAGCATCTTGCCAGCCAGGAAATCCGCCACCCTCGCGAGCGGCTTCAGGCGGAGGTCGCCCGTAAGAATCACGTCCCTCGCCACCATGTGGGGCAGCAGAAAGACCGGATCGGAGCGCTCTCCCAGGACCAGCACCCTGGCGCCCGTGTCCTCGGCCTTGGCCAGGAGCGCCCTGCCGGGGCATCCCGTAACTACGGCCCTGGGACCGTCGCCCTCTATCACGAACGGCATGGCCGAGGCGCGGGGATGCCGGACATGCCAGGGGCCGGACGCCCCGGGAAAGCCCATGCGGAACGCCCCGCGCCCGCCCTCGCACACGAACAGGGCCGACCCGTGCCTGTCAGAGGCGAGAACCCCCTCCCCGTGGAGCGCGTCGCAGAGCTCCGCCCCGGCTCCGATGGCTGACGTGAGGAAGTCCCTTGCCCAGCCCCAGGCACCCTCGCAGACGGCCGGCCTCATGGGCGGCTCCCCCGACGCGCGGTCAAGCACGCCCTCCCCCCCGACGGCATACGAGAAGGCCAGCGCCCTGGACGCCTCCACCTCCCCGAAAGCCCCGCAGAGCTCCGATAGGGCCGACCAGACGGAGCCGTGCCCGGACAGCTCAGCCACGAGCGACAGGGACCCCGTGTCCGAGACGCCCGTACGTGGCTCGGACCAGCAGTGCCCCGAGACCCTTATCACCCGCCCTCCGGGGAGCTTCCAGAAACGCTCACCCTGACACGCCCTGCCTCCGGAGACGGATCGATGCTGAAGGGCGGAAGCAGGGCCGGTCTCGGACGGAGATCCCGGAGAGGTCCTGATGACGGCTCCGGAAGAGGCTCCACGTAAATCCGCCGGGCAATCATCAGGTGAATTCACGGGATCCGCCCCGAAAAGCTCCTCCAGCACCCTCCCCGGTCCAGGCTCCAGGATCTGTCCCGCCCTGTTCCGGACAAGCGTCCCGTAGCGGTCGGCGCTTGCCAGGATTCTCATGCGCCTTTCCAGAGCGTCACGGAGCCTCTCATTCTCCACCTCGAAGACGGACAGCCTCTCCATGAGCGCCATGAACTCCTCATGGTCACGGCTGCTCCCGGCCTTCCTCTTCCTGAACCATCCTCCGCCCCTGCCCGAATCCGCGTCCCCTGTTTCTCGCCGATCCGACCTCGCGCACCCAGGTCCCTCCCGATCCGCACTCGCGCACCCTGGCATGACCAGGCAAGCGCCTCCGACCCCTGCCCTGCCCCTGTCCCCTCTGCCTTTCCCGCCCCCACTTATGTCACTGTCTCCGGCCCTGTCTTCGTCCAGGCTCAGGTCCCCGGACTCCGAGAGATCCGTTTCCGGCCCCGTGCGGGGCGCGGAAAGCCTGCCGTACCGCCTGACCTCCGTTTCCGAGGGTCTGGGGCTCCTTGCCTGGCAGGCGAGCCCGCGGCTGGAGAGATACTCCGCGTACCGAGCGTCAAGGCCCGCCCTGAGCTCCTTCGCCTTCCCCGCCTTCGCGACCTCGTCGAAACCGTCCAGCGCCGAGCCCCAGAACCCGGCGCGGAGCCCCGGTCCGTCCGGATCCGGGATCGCCCACAGAAGCCGGCCCCCGCATTCCCTCTCGAGAAACCTCCTGGACATGGCCCGCAATATGTCCAGGGCCTGCGCCTCCGGAACGATGCCCACGCCCGAGAGAGTCTTCCTGAGCTCGGGATCGGGGGTCACTGTCACCTGGACGAGCCGGTCACGGCCCCTGCCGCCGGAGTTGCCGGCAATCCCGGCACTCCCGCCAATCTCGGCACTCACGGAGCTCCCGAGAATCTCGGCACTCACGGAGCTCCCGGAGAGACCCTCCGCCGTAAGAATCGCGGCGATTTTTTTCGGATTGTCCGTCACGGTCATCCTTATGCTGCGGCAACATCTAAATTTCATTCGACTGTCCCTTCATGCCCTCTTCCGCTCCGGTCAGCCGGCACACTGCCGAACTCAGTCACCCCCCGCTTCCGCCGGGACCCTCCGAGGCTCATCCGGCCAACACGACTTCCGCAAGTCCCGCCATGTCCCCCGCGTCCGACGGGCAAACTTCCCGGACAGCCCCCGAAGGCGCAACACGTATCGCCTGGCCCGCCTGAACCTCCCAGCCTCCAGATAACTTCCTGACAGCCTGACCCACATGCCCAGCCTGGGCTTCCCGGCCTGCCGGGACAGACAGGACCTCATGGGCAGCCTGACCGCCCTGGAGCGCCCGGACCTCATGGGCAGCCTGCCCGTCCTGGACCTCCAGGACCTCATGGACAGCCTGCCCGCCCTGGATCTCCCGTACCTCATGGTCAGCCTGCCCGCCCTGGACCTCCCGGATCTCATGGGCAGCCTGCCCCAACTGGCGCGCCCGGACCTCATGGGCAGCCTGCCCAACCTGACCCCCCCGGACCTCATGTGCAGCCTGCCCCAGCTGGCCCTCCCGGACCTCATGGGCAGCCTGCCCCCCCCTGGATCTCCCGGACCTCATGGGCAGGCCGGTCGCCGCCGGTTTCCGGATACTTCGCCCCTTTTCCGGGACCTCCCCCGTCCATGGGACTCATCTCCAGGAGCCTCGGAACCCGCATGACCGCCCCGGACAGCTCCGGGCCGGCGCGGAAGAGCCTCGCCCGGGAGAACAGGCCTCCCAGGAGACAGTGGGCCTCGCCCTCGGTCTGCTCCATGAGATCGTTTAAGTGGACAATGTCCCTGCGGACGGAGCGTGCCTTCATGTCATCCCTCCAGGTGCCGGCCGTCAGCTCGCCGGGACTGAGCGAAAACCCCTGGGCCTCCAGAACGGGCTCCTCGCCGGCGAGCTTCCTCAGCATCTCCCAGGTCCTGTCAGCCTCGGCCAGGCGCATGAAGACCTTGACGGAGGTGTTGGCCACTATCTGCTGGGCCCCCTTGCGGTCGGCCTCGGCGATGCCGGCGTAGTCCTGGCTGGCGACCACCGTCGCCATGCCCAGGCCTCTGCCCTGGGTGAGCAGGAACTCGAAGCCGGGGGTGACTATGGCCGCGTACTCGTCCACTATGCTGAGGAACGGGCCCGTGCCCCGGTAGTGGACCGGGAGCGAGCCCAGCACGTCGCTCACCCGCCCCTCCGTCTCGAGGCCGAGCCCCACCGAGGCGGCGGCCCTCACCGAGGAGAGTGTGATTTTGCCAAGCCCCGAGAGCTCGGCCGGGCTCTTCTCCATGGAGGGGAGCAGGGTGAGGAGGATCCGCCTGTTCAGGACCACGTCCTGGAAGTCCACCTCCCCGGACTCGGCGCCGTAGATGTGCTCGTAGGTGTCGGTCAGGCTCGAGAGCGCCTTCCCGAAATAGCTCTGGGCGTAGCCGTACTGCTCGTGGAACGCGGTGGGCTGGCTGTCGCCCATCCTGGGCACGTAGTTGCAGTTCCGGAGCGCCGCGAGGAGCGCCTCCCTGGACCTGTCCGAGAGGCGCTCGTCGCGCAGGAGCGCCAGGCAGTTGTCGGAGGAGAGGTACCCCCTTATCATCTTGGCGGACAGGAGAAGCGCCCCCTGGTCCCTCAGGTCGGTGAGAGCGTACATGAGCCCCGATATGAGAGCCAGCGCCTTGTCGGCGAAGATGGAGTTGGCCCCTCCGGCGGAAGGCGGAATGAGCGACCCCAGCACCTGGGTGAGCGCGTCCGCGCTCCCCGAGGAGAAGGGGTTGTTGGTGTTGGAGATCCTCCCCGGCCTGGGCGGCTGCGCGGTGGAGTAGTTCAAGACCCTGAAGTCGTCGTCGCGGCCCAGGTAGCGGGCCAGCTGCCAGATCTCCAGCCCCAGCTGGGCCTCGGCCTTGGGGTCGATGTAGAAGAGGCCCGCCCCGGTGGCGAGGGCGTTGTAGGCAAGCGACACCAGCGCCGAGGTCTTCCCGGAACCCGTGGAGCCCATGAGGAGCATGTGGGTAAGCACGTCCCTCTTGTCGAGCCACAGCTCCCTGGCCGTGCCCTGCTCGTTCCCCATGAAGAAGATCCCCCCGGCCTTCCTGAACCCCTTCCGGCCGGGGGAGGGCGAGCCAGGATCCTTTCTGCCGCACACGGCCGGCAGCCTGAACGGGAGCCTCGCTCCGTAGGAGGCCGACATGTAGGCGACGAACAGGACGAGACACGCCGCGAAGCCCGCGAACGCCCATGCCGGGAAATACGTCCCGACGGCGGCAAGAAAGATCATGGCCCTCAGCACCCAGCCCCTGTCCCTTACCAAGCCAGCCGCCCGCTCCGAATGCGTCCGCACGTCCCGGACGAGCAGCTTGCGCTCTCTCCAGTCCCCGGGCTCAAGGCCCTTCCATCTCCCGAGTGTCACGTCTCGCTCCTTTCCGGCCAGTTAGGCCGGCTCAAACGATGTCCGGAACCCTAAGCAACAGGGACCGGTACAGTCATTTAAGGGATATCGTCTGGCAAAGGCCATGAATCAAATACCGTAATGAATGACTCCATGAAAAGTCATATGCTTACTAGATCATGCTGTTTAATATTCTTAGAATTAAATGATTGAATTGATAATTGCCGGGATATGCTATTCTTCAGAAATTTAAAAAGCCACAAAGTCGATTCGAATCTCTGCTGACGCTCCCCAGAGGGTGGAAATCTGAGGTCGGGAGCCGACACCCGGACGGCGGGAGCCGACACCCGGACGGCGGGAGCCGACACCCGGACGGCGGGAGCCGACACCCGGACGGCGGGAGCCGACATCCGGACGGCGGGAGCCGACACCCGGACGGCGGGAGCCGACACCCGGACGGCGGGAGCCGACACCCGGACGGCGGGAGCCGACACCCGGACGGCGGGAGCCGACACCCGGACGGCGGGA
>JAISFP010000494.1 GCA_031263525.1 Deltaproteobacteria bacterium
ACCGGGCCTTGCCCCGGCCTCCGCGGGAGTCTCTCCCGGAGGCGGGCACCCTGGGTGTCTTGCCGGGGCACCGGGGGATGACTGGCCTTCCTGAAGTGGCCTGGCCCCGTCAGCCCGGCCGGACGCTCCTGTCTCCCCGTCTCCGGCCCCGTCAGCCCGTCCGGACGCTCCTGGCTCCCCGTCGCCGGCCCCGTCAGCCCGTCCGGACGCTCCGGGCTCCCCGTCTCCGGCCCCGTCAGCCCGGCCGGACGCTCCGGGCTCCCCGTCTCCGGCCCCGCCAGCCCGGCCGGACGCTCCTGACTCCCCGTCTCCGGCCCCGCCAGCCCTGCCGGACGCCCCGGCGTTCCCGTGATTGGCCTGCGGGACGGAAGGAAGATCCGGACCGGCCCCGTCCAGGAGTGGCCCGCTGACCCACCCGGCAAGCGTCTGCGGCAGGCCCGGACCTTCATGGGCAAGGCGCCGCGCGGACGGGGCAGCCGCATCCACTCACGGGCCGGGAGATGAAAGATGCTCCCCTTGACGTGCGGCGGGGCGGGATAGTAATCTGAGACAGCAAGAATGTTTCCGAGGCCGGAAGCAGGCCATGTGTCCCGGACGGGAGAAGGGCCGCTGCCGGAGGTGTCCGGTGGCCTGGGCGTCGGACCTCCCGTGCCGGGACCCGGACCCGGGTGCCCGGCCGGGGCCGAGTTCCGGATCGGGGGCTGAGCCGGGCTCGGGCACGACTTTTTGGTCAGGGCAGGGGTCCGGGAAGGGCGCTGCGCCGGGGTCCGGGCCGGGCGAGGCCCCGAGACCGGGTGCCGGGCCGCCCTCGGGCACCGGGGTAGGGCCGGGAGAGGGCTCCCGGACTCCCGCGCTCCAGGGCCTGGCACTGGGCGGGGCGGCCGTTCAAGGGCCGCTGGGAAGGAGGAAAAGGTCGAGATGACGCCGAAACCCGATCCGCCGGAACGCCTGCGCGTGGAGTTCGAGATCCTCCATGTGTGGTCCCAGGCCGACGCCCCGGACACCGAGCTCGCGCTGAGGGCCGTGCTTGCCCTGACGGCCTTGGACGAGTCCGGAGCGGCCTCCCTGAAGTTCGGCTCGGTGCCGGCCATGGCGGCGCGGTGGAAGCGCGCCTTTTTGACGAGGGGCCCGGAAGGGCTTCTGGAGGGCTTCCCCCAAAAGCGGGCTGCCGCGGCCCGCAGGCGGGCCTTTCTCCGCGTGTCCCCGGACGGCCCCGGCGCGGAGCCCTGCCAGTCCGCCGGCGGTCCCGGTCCGGAGACGGCGCGGCAGCCCGCGCAGCCTCTTCTTTCCGGCCGTCCGCCGGAGGGCTCCGGGAGCCGGGCCGCGGAGGCCCTGTCCGGGGAGCCTGAGGCCCCGCCAGGCTGGGCTGGGAAGGTGCCGGCGGTCCGGGGCCGGAAGCCCGGGAGCCGGAAGTCCGGGGTCCTGGGGGCCCCGCGCGTGATCAGCCCGCAGGCGATCCTGTCCGTCAGGACACGGGAGGAGCTGGCCGAGCTGGAACGCATGGCGGGGGAGGACGCTCTGTCCGGGACGGTACGTGAGCGCGCCGCGGTCGTGCTCGCCGCAGTCCGCGGGGAGGGCGCGTCGGAACTGGCCATTCGCCACGGGAAGACCACCGAGTGGGTCAACCGGTGGTGCCGGAACTTCTTCAAGGAGGGTCCGGCCGGGCTGCGCAAGTACCTGCGGGCGCCAGTCAGCCTCGTGTTCGGGGAGGTGCGCAAGGGCGTGGCGCGGCTCCTCTCGGGCCCGGTCCCGCCGGGCGCCGGGCGCTGGACCGTGCGGGCCATGGCCGGGGCGCTGGGGATCTCGTCCGGCACGGTCAGGAAGGCGATGGCTGCGGAGGGCCTGACGAACCGGCCGGAGGGCGGCTTTCCGGCCAGGATCCTGGCCGCCAGGAGCGCGGGGGATCTGGCCGGGCTGGAGAGCCTGGCGGGGGAGGGCGCGCCGAACGCGGCCGTCAGGGAGCGCGCCGGGGCGGTGCTCGCCTGCATCAGCGGGGAGGGGGCTCCGGAAGTGGCCGGACGCCTCTCGAAGAAGGCCGACTGGGTCTGGCGGTGGTGCCGGATTTTCGGCGCGGAAGGGCCGGCAGGGCTTCTCAAGGTCCAGGGGGCGCCCGCCAGGCCCGCGTTAGCGGAGGCCCGGCGTGGCGTGGCGCGTCTCCTTTCGGGCCCGCCCCCCGGGGGCGCCGCGCGCTGGAGCGTGCTGGCCCTGGCCAGGGAGCTGGGGATCACGCCCGTCAAGGTCAGGGCCGCGATGGAGGCCGAGGGTCTTGACAAGGGGTTCTTCCCGACCTGGCCGGAAAGGATGCTGGCCGCCAGGAGCGGGGAGGATCTGGCCGAGCTGGAGCGGCTGGCCGCCGAGGGCGACCCGCACGGGGCTGTCCGGAGCTTCGGCGACCGGGTCCGGGACCGTGCCAGGGCGGTTCTCGCCGTGTTCCGCGGCGGGAGCGCCCTGGGGACGGACCGCGCGATGGGGCGGCTGGCCGGCTGGACTTCCAGATGGTCCCGCGCGTTCATCGAGGCCGGTCCGGCGGGGCTCAGGAGTCTCAGGCCGTCGCGCGCGGGGAGCGCCCCTGCCGACGGTGCCGGCCCCGGGGTTGCGCCTGCGTCCTCAGCCGTGTCTGCGGCCGGCGCCGGAAGCGGCTCCGGGACCAGGGCCCCGGGCGGGAGCCGGGCCGGGGGCAAGGCCGGAAGCGGCTCCGGGACCAGGGCCGAGGGCCGGGACAGGGCCCCGGGCGGGAGCCGGGCCGGGGGCAAGGCCGGAAGCGGCTCCGGGACCAAGGTCAAGGCTGGGGACAAGGCCCCGGGCGGCAGCCGGTCCGGGAGCGGCTCCGGGACCAAGGGCAAGGGCAAGGCCGGAAGCGAGCCCGTGAGCGGCGGGAGCCGGTCCGGGGCACGGGGCAGGACGCCGGACTAGGGACCGGGCGCCGGGGAATGGGAGAGGTCCGGCTCTCCGCGGGGGACCGGCGACAGGGCAGGTGCCGCGGGGGCCGGGGGCCGCCCGCGGGATCCGGGCCGGGGACGCGTCAGGGGTCCGCGCCGGCGGGCGGGGAACGGGCCGAGCGGCCGCGAGGGGCCGCGGAGAAGGAGCGAAAGGCAGAGCATGCCAGGGAAGACCGTGCCGCCGCAGTGCCCGCCCGAGGAGCGGGAGACGCTCGAGATCTGGGCCGCGGCCGGCGCCCCGGACCCCGAGCTGGCGCTCCGTGCGCGGATCGTTCTCATGTTCCTCGGCGGCGAGGGGACCGACGACATCGCCATGAGGACCCGCTCGGTGCGGGAGACGGTCTGGCGGTGGAGGGACGCCTTCGTGACGGCGGGGCCGGAGGGGCTCCTGGCGGCCCTCCCGGAAGGGCGAGCGGACGCCGCCCGGACCCTGGCGGGCCGTGAGCCCGGCAGGATCTGGAGAATCCGGGAGGTCCCGACCCCGGAGGCCCCGGGGCCGAGACGGGCCGAGACTGGCGAGGAAGGCGCGGCTGTCCCGGACGTCGCGCCGGAGATCGCGGAGGCCGTGGCCCGCGTCGTCTCGGGGCCGCCTCCCGAGGGAAAGAAGGCCTGGAGCAGCGGGCTCGTCGCGGGGGAGCTGGAGATCTCGCAGAAGGACGCCGCCAATGCCTTCGCGGCCGAGGGGCCGTCCGGCGGCCAATTCGCGAAGGTCCGGAGACTCACGGAGTCGAGGGGCCCGGCGGGCCTGGCCGAGCTTCGGCTCCTGGCTTCTGGCGGCACCGCCTCCCCGCAGACCGCGGCGCGTGCCGGGGCGCTCCTGGCGGTAATCGACGGGGAGAGCTGGAGGTCCGCCGGGGAGCGCTTCGGCCTGAAGGGGAAATCTGAGGTCCAAAGGTGGGCCCAGACGTATATCCACCTCGGGCCTGCCGGGCTCGCGTGCCCGAAGCCCTACATCCCTCCCCCCTCCCTCCGCAAGGGGGGTCCGGCGGCCGTCCCGGAAAGGAGCGAGGACTCCGCCAGCGGCCTGGCGGGCCGGGAGCCGGGCGGGGGCGGGACGCCCGCCCGGGCTCCGGAGGCCACGGGGCCCCGTTCGGCCGCGGCGGGTTCCGGCGGGAAGGCCGCTCTCGGCAGCGGGCCCGCGGGGGCCGGCACGGGCGGCTCCGGCGGGGTTCTCCCGGACGTCGCGCCGGAGGTCGCCGTCGATCCGGAGATCGTGGAGGCGGTGGGCCGCGTCGTCTCGGGGCCGCCTCCCGCGGGAATGGGGGCCTGGACCGTCTGGCACGTCAGGAAGAGGCTGAAGATCCCGGGGAAGACCGTCGAAGGGGCCTTCGCGGCCTTGGGGATAAGTTACGAGAAATCCTCGCTCGTCCTGAGCCTCTCGGAATCGAGGGAGCCGGAGGACCTGGCCGAGCTGGAGCGCCTGGCCTCGGGCGGCGCCCCGACCCCTGAGATAGCGGCGCGCGCGGGCGCGGTCTCCGCGGTCCTAGGCGGGGAGAGCGAGAGCGCCGCCGGGGAGCGCTTCGGCATGAGCGGCGACCTGGTCGACGGGTGGGTCGGGTCGTTTGTCCGGTCCGGGCCGGTCGGGCTCGCGCGCATGACGCCGGACGCGGGCCAGCTCCCCCCGGAGGAAGGGGGACCGCTCCTCTCGGAAGACGCTGGCCGGCTCCTCTCGGATGACGCTGGCCGGCTCCTCTCGGAAGACGCTGGCCGGCTCCTCTCGGAAGACGCGGGCCGGCTCCTCCCCGGGGACGTGGGCCAGCTCCCCCTGGAGGACGATGGCCAGAGCCCCCCGGAGGACGAGGGCCGGATCCCTCCGGAGGTGCTCGCGCGGGTGAGGGAGCTCGCTGGGGGGCCGCCCCCGGACGGCCGGGGCCGCTGGACCTTGAAGCTCATTGCCGGGGAGGCGGGGATCTCCGTATGGCAGGTCAGGAAGGCCCTCCTTGCCGAGGGCATAAGTATCGGCAAGGTGAGCGTCGCGGACAGGCTCCTGGCTGCGAGGGGCGCGGAGGACCTGGCCGAGCTGGAGCGCATGGCCGGAGACGGCGCGGCCTCCCCGGAGTGCGCGAGGCGCGCGGGGGCGGTGGCGGAGGTCCTCCGCGGGGCCACCCTGGCCGAGGCCGCCGACAGGGCGGGGGTCACCAATGTTACCGTTTCAAGCTGGGTCAGATGGTACGAGCGCGCCGGTCCCCCAGGGCTCTTGGAGAGCTCGCACCGTGCCATGACCGGTCTCCTCAATAACGAGGCTCGCCGCCTTGTCGAGGGGATGAGTCTCGGCAGGGTGAGCGTCGCGGACAGGCTCCAGGCTGCGAGGGGCGCGGAGGACCTGGCCGAGCTGGAGCGCATGGCCGGAGACGGCGCGGCCTCCCCGGAGTGCGCGAGGCGCGCGGGGGCGGTGGCGGCGGTCCTCCGCGGGGCCACCCTGGCAGAGGCCGCCGGCGAGGCGGGGATCTCCGCGGTTACCCTATCTAGCTGGGTAAAATGGTACGAGTTCGACGGACCCCCAGGGCTCTTGGAGAGCTCGCACCGCGCCCCGACCGGTCCCCGCCATGACGAGACTCGCCGCCGCGACGCCGGCGGCGGGGGGGCTACCCGCGGCTCCCGCCACGGGTCCCCGCCGAGCGGGAGGATATCGGCCGCTGCGGGCGGCGGCTCGGCAGCGGGGAGTCCCGCGAGCCTGCAGGACTGGGAGAAGGAGGGGCGCGGTGTCGTCCCGGAGGACGTGGGCCAGCTCCCCCCGGAGGTGTTCCAGCGGGTGAGGGAGCTCGTGGGCAGCCCGCCCCCGGAGGGCCGGGACCGCTGGACTGCGGACCTCATGGCCGCGGAGCTGGGGATGCCGCCCGGCCTGGTCAGCAAGGTCCTCGCCTGCCAGGGGATACTTCTCGGCAGGCCGACCCATGCGGACAGGATCCGGGGAGCGCGGGGCCCGGAGGACCTGGCCGAGCTGCGGCTCATGGCCGCGTCGGGGGCCTCGTTCCCGAAGGTGGCGAGGCGCGCGGGGGCGGTCGCGGCGCTCCTCGACGGGGAGAGGAAGAAGTCGGTCCTGGAGCGTTTCTCCATTGACGGGATCCTGCTCAGCCGGCTGGTCGACAGGTTCGTCCGGTCCGGCCCCGAGGGGATCCTGGGCAAGGGGGGGCCGGAGCGCGAATGGATCAACCGCAAGGACCGCCTGAGGGTGAGCGTCCTCCTGGGCGGCCCGCCCCCGGAGGGCCTGGACCGCTGGACCGTGAACCTCCTTGTTCGGGAGGCGGGGCTCTCCCCCTGGCAGGTCAGGAAGGCCCTCCTTGCCGAGGGGATAAGTCTCGGCAGGGGGAGCGTCGCGGACAGGCTCCAGGTTGCGAGGGCCGCGGAGGACCTGGCCGAGCTGGAGCGCATGGCCGGAGACGGCGCGGCCTCCCCCGAGTTCGCGAGGTGCGCGGGGGCGGTGGCGGCGGTCCTCCGCGGGGCCACCCTGGCCGCGGCCGCCGACGGGGCGGGGGTCACCGACGCTGCTGTTTCGGAGTGGGTCATGCGGTACGAGCGCTTCGGTCCCCTCGGGCTCGTGAAGGACTTTCGCCGCGCCCTGTCCGGAAGCCGCGACGCCGGCGGAGGGGGAGGGGCAGCCTGCGGCTCCCGTCACGGGTCCCCGCCGCAGGGGAGGACGCCGGCCGCTGCGGGCGCCGGCTCGGCAGCGGGGAGTCCCGTGAGCCGGCAGGACCGGGAGAAGGAGGGGAGCGGTGTCGTCCAGAAGGACGGGGGCCAGCCCTGCCCGGAGGACTGGGGCGAGCTCCACCTGGAGGACATGGGCCAGCCCCTCCCTGAGGACTGGGGCCAGCCCCTCCAGGAGGGCTGGGGCCTGCTCCACCTGGAGGACGGTGGCCAGCCCTTCCCTGAGGACGGTGGCCAGCCCGTCCCGGCGGGCGGGGGCCAGCCTCTCCCGGAGGACGGGGGCCAGCTCCACCTGGAGGACGGGGGCCAGCCCCTCCCGGAGGACTGGGGCCAGCTCCACCTGGAGGACGGTGGCCAGCTCCTCCCGGAGGACTGGGACCAGCTCCTTTCGGAGGACTGGGATCAGCTCCTTTCGGAGGACTGGGGCCGGATCCCCCCGGAGGTGCTCCAGCGGGTGAGGGATCTCGTGGGCGGCCCGCCCCCGGAAGGACGGGACCGCTGGACCGCTGACCTCATTGCCGTGGAGCTGGGGATGGACCCCGGGCTGGCCAGAGAGGCACTCGCCTGCGAGGGGAAACTTCTAGGCAGGCCGACTCCGGCGGACAGGATCCTGGCGGCGCGGGGCCCGGAGGACCTGGCCGAGTTGCGGCGCATGGCCGCGTCGGAGGCCTTGTCCACGTTGACGGTGAGGCGCGCGGGGGCGGTTCCTGCGGTCTGGGCAGGGGCTGGCACCAAGGCCGGGTCCGCGTCCAAGGCGGGTCCTGCGGTCCGTGCCGGGTCCGCGTCCAAGGCGGGTCCTGCGGTCCGGGCCGGGTCCGGAGCCAAGGCCGGGTCCGCGTCCAAGGCGGGTCCTGCGGTCCGGGCCGGGTCCGCGTCCAAGGCGGGTCCTGCGGTCCGGGCCGGGCCCGGACCCAAGGCCGGGTCCGCGTCCAAGGCGGGTCCTGCGGTCCGGGCCGGGGCCGCGGCCAG
>JAISFP010000022.1 GCA_031263525.1 Deltaproteobacteria bacterium
TACTGGTTGTAGAAGCTGAGGTTCAGGGGGATGTCCACCCCCTCCTCGCAGGGCATGCAGTAGCCGCAGGCCGTGCAGTCCACCTTGATCCGGCTCTCGAAGAAGGCGGTCACCTCGTCCACGGCCTTCCGCTCGGCCTCGCCGAAGGCGCCGGGCCTGTAGGCCTCCGCGGCCAGGACGTTGTCGTCCACCTGGCCCTGCTCGCTCATGCCGCTCAGGACCACCGACACCTCCGGCTGGCTCCACAGCCAGTTGAAGGCCCAGGCGGCCATGGACCATTCAGGGCGGATCGCCCGGAACCTGGCCTTCGCCTCCTCCGGCAGGTGCCTGACCAGGAAGCCGCCCCGGAGGGGCTCCATGACGGCCACGGCCACGCCCCTCTCGTGGGCGAGCCTGACGCCGGCGGTGCCGGCCTGATAGTTCCGGTCCAGGTAGTTGTACTGGACCAGGGCCAGGTGCCACTCGTAGCCCTTCACTATCTCCTCGAAGGCGGAGAGCTCGTCGTGGAAGGAGAAGGAGGGGTGCCGGATCCTGCCGTCCTTCACCGCGTCGTCGAAGAACTTCAGAAGCCCCATCTCCTTCATCCTGGGCCAGGACGTGGCGCCCAGCCCGTGGGCCAGGTAGTAGTCTATCTGCCCGACGTCCAGCCTCTTCAGCTGGAAGTCCAGGTACCTGTCCATGTCCGCGCGGGACTTAACGTTCCACAGGGGGAGCTTCGTGGAGACGCTCACTTTCTCCCGGTAGCCGTCCTTCAGGGCGGCGGCCAGGAAGGCCTCGCTCTCGCCTGGGGTATCCATGGAACCGGGGGAGTGGTAGACGTAGGCCGTGTCCACGAAGGTGACGCCCCGGTCTATGGCGCTCCGGAGCATGCGGGTGGCCAGTTCCATGTCGATGTCCGAGGGCTTCGGGCCGCTGAGCGGCAGACGCATGCACCCGAACCCCAGGATGGACGCGCTGTCGCCCGTCCTCCCCATCGCTCGCTTTTCTATCATTAGGGGCGCTCCTTTATCAGAGGGCTTTACGGCGCCCGTCCCGGCTGACCGGGTCCGGGCTTCGGCCTGGCGGAAGGCTCCCGCGACCCGTGACGCGGGAAGCCGAAATTAAAGTCGTGGACTTGAACTGCCGGGCGACGTCGTGAAGTGAGGTCGCCGCCGGGAAGAACGGGCGCCTCCGGGAAGGTAGACCGCCGCCGGGAGGGCGGTCGCCGCCGAGAAGACCCGGATAGCTGGAAGCCGGAAGGACGGAGAGGCCTGGAAGCCGTAAGGCAGGCCGGAGGAGGCCTGAAAGCCGGAAGGACGGAGAGACCTGGAAGCCGGAAGGCAGGCCGGAGATGCCTGGGAGCCGGCAGGCAGGCCGGAGGTGCCAGGAAACCGGAAGGACTGAAAGGCCCGGAAGCCGGCAGGACAGGGATGCCTAGAAGCCGGAAGAACTGAGAGACCTGGAAGCCGGGAGGACTGAAAGGCCCGGAAACCGGCAGGACGGGGAGGCCCGAAAGCCGGGAGGAGGGGAGGAGGAGATGCCTGAAATCCGCCAGGCCGGAGACACAGGCCCCCCTGCGCCGTCAGAGAGCTCTGAAGGTCTCCTCGACGCGCTTCATCACGTCCGGGACGGAGATGTGCTGGGGACACTTCTCCACGCACTTGCCGCAGGAGGTGCATCGCTCGGCCCGCTCGGGAGGGGAGACCTGGATGCCGTAGAAGAACCGGCAGCGGTCCCTGGCCTCGCCGGCATCGAACAGGTGGTACTGGTTATAGAAATTCAGGTTCTTGGGAATGTCTATGCCCTCGGAGCAGGGCATGCAGTACCCGCAGGCGGTGCAGTCCACCTTCAGCCTGTCGCGGAAGAAGCTCACCGCGCCCTCCACGGCCGCGGCCTCCTCCTTGCCGAAGACCCCGTCCTCCCAGGCCAGGGCGGTCCTGACGTTGTCGTCGGTCTGGGCCATGTCGCTCATGCCGCTCAGGACCACCGACACCTCGGGCTGGCTCCAGAGCCAGTTGAGGCACCAGGCGGCCAGGGACCAGTCCGGGCGGATCCTCGCGAAGGCCTCCCTGGGCCCGTCGGGGAGGTACCTGACCAGGAACCCTCCGCGGAGGGGCTCCATCACCACCACCGCCGCCCCGCGGGAATGCGCGAGCCTCACACCGGCACTGCCGGCCTGGTACTCCTGGTCCAGGTAGTTGTACTGCACCTGGACCATGGCCCAGTCGTAGCTCTTGAGGATGGTCTCGTAGAGGGGATACTCGTCGTGGAAGGAGAAGGACGGGTAGGTGATCCTGCCGTCCTTCACGGCCTCCTCGAAGAAGCCGAACAGGTTGTGCTCGAGCATGACCGGCCACACGGCGGAGTTAAGGTTGTGCGCCAGGTAGTAGTCTATCCGGCTCACGTCCAGCTGCCGGAGCTGCATGTCCAGGTACCTGTGCATGTCGGCGTGCGAGGTGACGAGCCAGGTCGGGAGCTTGGTGGCCAGCCTGACCTTCTCCCTGTACCCGCCCTTCAGGGCGTGGGCCAGGAAGGGCTCGCTCTCGCCGGGCTGCTCCCGGGTGCCGGCGGAATGGTAGGCGAAGGCCGTGTCGACGTAGTTGACTCCCCGGTCGACAGCGCTCCGGAGCATCCTGGTCGCCAGATCGTAGTCGATGTTGTTCGGCCTGGGGCCGTCCAGGGGCAGGCGCATGCACCCGAACCCCAGCAGGGACGCCCGGTCGCCGGTCCTGCCCATAGGCCTGTTTTGCATGGATGTTCAAACCCTTCACAAGGTTATGTGCCCAGATTCCAGGCGGACGCCACGGGAGTTCGGATCCGGACGGGAAATTACCCGCCCCGACCCTCCCGCATGTCCCGAAAGGAAGTCCTTTTAGAGGCCTCCGCGTTACGGGGGCCTCTAGAAAGACTTGGCCGGAGGAGACTGGACGGAACCGGACGTCCGGGACCGGGCGGCATGACCGGTCTCCGGAGAACTGCGGGGCCTGGGAGGCCAGCAGTGCCTTAAGACAGCCGAACTGAGACAAAGATTCCTGGCCACCAGGGGAAAGAGGACAGGAGCACAATTCCCGAGAGACGGGCCGAGACCATGGGGCAGAGAACAGAGGGCAGAGCAGGGACCATGGAACAGAGGTCAGAGGTCAGAGGTCAGAGGTCAGAGGCCAGTGGGACAGAAGGCAGAGGGCAGAGATCATGTGCCAGGGGCCTGAGGCCAGGAGGACAGGGGTCAGGAGGCCGAGGCCAGGAGGACGGAGGTCAGAGGCCAGGGGGACAGAGGGCTGAGCTCATGTGCCAAAGGCCTGAGGCAAGGAGGACAGGGGTCAGGAGCCCGAGGCCAGGAGGACGGAGGTCAGAGGCCAGTGGGGACAGAGGACAGAGCACAGAGCACAGAGAACAGAGAACAGAGAACAGAGAACAGAGAACAGAGAACAGATGTCAGAAAACAGAGGCAAAGGTCAGAAAAATGAGTTCCGGGCCATGAAGGCCGGTGGCAGTGACGCGAGACCCCGGACCCGTCCGGGCTCCGGGCCTCAGCCGGCGGGCGGGCTCCCGGCCTCGGTATCGGCCTGGAAGTCCGAGGTGGAGAACGCAGGCGCCCTGAAGACCAGGAGCTGAGCGGCGGGATCCAGGTAGGCGTCGGGATTCAGGCCCGCCTTCCTGGAGGTGTGCTCCGCGAACTCCCTGGGACCCCACCCGTACTCCTCGGCCACCACGGGCAGAAGCACCCCCTTGCCCCGGGGGTGGAGAAGGATGAGCCCGTCCCGGCCTATGACCAGGGAATCCAGGCTGTCCAGGGGCTCCGGGGGTGAGAGCACCGAGACCGTTATCTCCAGATCCGCGAGTTCGGGCGCGGTGAGCGGGGGGAAGCGGTAGTCCTCGAAGGCGGAGGCACGTGTGAGGTCGGCTATGGTGGACTTCAGGGGCATCTCCCAGCTGAACCTGCCGATGCAGCCGCGGAGGCCCCCGGAGTTCTTGAGGGTCACGAAGACCCCGCCCAGGCCCGGGACGTCCGGACCCGGGGGTTCGGGGGCGGACTTCAGGGCGCACCTCAGGATCTCCCGGCACCAGTCCAGGACCTCCTTCTGAAGCCCCCGGTCGCTTACGAGCGGCGATTCCCCTTCCTGAGGCATGGGCAACCCTCCTCGCTGGCAATGTTAGGCCCGGCAGGCGGGCCGGATCACGGCGTTGACGCTAGTTTAGCACCAGCGCTCCCGTTTGGAAAGGCAGGACGACCGGAGGGCGAGAGAGGCAGGAAGGGCTGGTGCTCCAGGCGAAGTCCGGAAACCATGGACAGCCGGTTCAGGACGGCTCTGCGGAAGTTCGGTCCGAACCTTCCCGGGCCGCCCGGGCATCCCCCGGCCCCACCTCGCTCCGGCATTTCCGGACCGCCCGGGCATCCCGCGGACCGCCCCGCACGCCTCGCGCCCTGGCGCTCCTCCCGGCCTTGCGCGGGGCAGGGGCGGCAGCTATGATGAGCCATGAGCACGAAGAAGAGCCTCCTCATAACCCTGAAGCACCTGGGGGACACGGTCACCACCACCGTGGTCATCCCCATGCTGAAGAGGCGCTACCCGGGGATGGAGATCCACTACCTGGTGAATCCGGAGTCGCGGGCCCTGGTCGAGCCGCACCCGGACGTGTCCAGGGTGAGGGTCGCGCCGAGGAAGGCCGGGCCGGGGGCCTTCTGGGGCCTCGTCCGGGAGCTCAGGGCCGAGCGCTACGACTTCGCCTTCGACTTCTCCGAGGGCGACCGCTCGGCGCTGATAAGCTTCCTTTCCGGGGCGCGGAGACGGTTCGCCTACTTCACCGGCAGGGGCTACGTCCTCAGAAACCTCATCTCGGGGAAGCAGGCCCCCTCCTGGAAGGACAACCCCGAAAGGGCAGTTGCCGAGTGCCACGCCGACCTGGCCAGGATGGCCGGATGCGACGGCCCGGTCGCCCCCTATGCCTCGCTGGGCCTCTCCCAGGAGGGGAAGGCGGAGGCGGAGGGCTTCCTCCATCTCCACGACCCGGACGGCCTCCCCTACGCCGTCTGCCACTTCACGGCCCGTGACCCCTTCCGCCTCTGGCCCGCGGAACGTTGCGCTGACTGCGTGGCCTTCCTCCGGGAGAGGGTGGGGCCCGTGTTCCTGGCCACCTCCGGGGAGGGCGGGGAGGCCAGGTTCGTGGAGAGGATCATCGAGATTTCCGGCGGCCAGGCCGTGTCCACGGCCGGGGTGAGCCTGTCCGGCCTCATGGCCCTGGTCGCCGGGGCCAGGGGTGCGGTCGGCCTGGACAGCCTGGTCATGCACGTGGCCGGGGCATTCGGGGTCCCGGTCATAGGCATCTTCGGGCCCAGCCGGGAGAGGAACTGGGCCCCGAAAGGACCCTGGGTGAGGTGCGCCCGCATGGAGCTGGACTGCCGCTCCTGCGTCAAAGGAGGCTGCCTGGAAAACGGGCTGGTGTCCAGGTGCCTGAAGGAGATGGACTTCGCCACCTACTTGCTGCCCCACCTGGAGGAAATGCTCGCTACCGATCCGCCCACGAGGCCCTGGCCTCCCGAGGCGGAGGCCATGAGGCTGGCCCTGGCCCCCCTCGCGAGGGGCTGAGGGCCCCCATCTTACCTCCCCCGAACCCGTAACCCGCCTTCCGCCGGGCTTGGAGCCCTGGAGCGGGAATCACCCCGCATGAGACCGGCCTCCGGACGGCAGGGAAGCCCGCCCCAGAAACCAGAACCCAGGCCCGCCCCTGAGCCGGGATACCGGACGACCGGGAAACACGGCCATGATTCCCGAAGCCGGTCCGCCCAAGAGCCGGCAGGCAAGGAAGCGGGGAAGCACGGCCTGAAGCCCGAGAAGCCCCCCGCGCCGGAGCCGGCAGGCCAGGAAGCGGGGAAGCTCGGCCGGGATGCCGAGCAGCCCCCCGCGCCGGAGCCGGCAGGCCAGGAAGCGGGGAAGCACGGCCTGGATCCCGAGAAGCCCCCCGCACCGGAGCCAGGATACCGGAAGTCACGAAAGTCCGGCAGGGAGCCTTCCAGGCCGCAAGACCAGAGTCCCTCCTGCAGGACGGCGTGTCCTGCCCTCCTCCCCTCAGCGAGGGACCCGGAATCCGCCGGAACCCCGAAAACGAGAGCCCCCCCGCAGGCCCGCCTCCGGGCTCGGGGATGCGGCTCCCTTCGTCCTCGGGCGGGCCCGCGGGGGGGCCCGGACGCCTTCCGGCGAGCGGAGGTGTGACCTCCGGCAGGGGGTTTAAGGTTGACAGAAGCCTTAGGGGCCTTTATAGGTCAAAGCCGATGGCCTCCGGGGAAATCCGGCGCCCTTTCAGAAGGGGAGCTCCGGATCTCCCGGGTTAGTGCTGTCCAGCGCGAGCTCGTTCAGGCTCTGGGCGAGCCTGTGATACTCCAGCCACAGCGCGGGGCCGTGGTCGAGGACGGTCAGGATCCTGTCCTTCAGGACCCCGAAGAGCCTCTCGGTCTCCCTGAACCGGACAGGGCGTGAAAGGGTGCCCTGCCAGTAGTCCGTGAGATCCCGAAAAGCCTGGGTTACCGCCGCGGCGTGGGACGGGCTGCGGCAGCCCCCGGCAAGACCGAGAGGCCCGACCGGTTCGCCCTGGGCATCCAGGGGCGAATCCCGGAAGAGCCGCCTGAGTGTCTTGTCCAGGCGCTCCCTCGTTCCGCCCAAGCCGCCGGCCAAACAGCTGGCCGTCAGCTCGTTGTCTATTAGCATGCCCATGTGTTCCTCCGTGAAGACATGTCCCCGCAGGGGGAGAGAATGACCTGCATCCTTGCAGGTTTCCGTTCGGAACCGCCGGGGACGGCCTGCGCGCTTCCCGGGCGGATGAGCCCTCCTTCCCGGCGCCCTGTCGCCGGCATCGGGGGTACGGTATGGTGGTCAGAAAGGTCGAGCCGGAAGACCGTATACTTCGGCTTTTCCATCTCTCTTATCGGAGTGCCAGGTTTGAACTTTAACGATCCGGGGCAAAAATTCGAGGTTGAAGTCAATTTTTTTATGGGATCCTAATTTTTTTTGTGCCGCTCCCCGACCGGGGACCGGTCGCCTGCCTGAAGGCGACCGGCACGTCCCCCCCGGATGACGGATGCCGTTTTATCCATTAGGATATATTTTCTCTCTGAATCATACAGTATTTAGTGGCATGTTTAGACAGGCTCCGACATTATATGAAGCCGATGCCGAACTTTCCGCATCATGAGGAACCGGTTCGCCGGACCTCTGCGTTCGGTTTGCCTGGACAGGCTGCCGCATTTTTTTTTGCGGCGGACGAATTTTTTTTAACTACCAGTGCGTTTTTCCTCCGGAACCCCGGACGTTTTCCTTGAAATCAGAATGCGTATTGCTCCCGCCGCCTCGCGGCCAGGGTTCCAGCCAATTCTTGAAACATTCGGACCCGGCGACGTCTTGCTAGAACTTGTTCCTGCAAGCTTATAAGACTGACGCGCCTGGCTAGAAATGATTTCGGCACCGCTTGACACTTCCGGCAGATCCCTAGACGGCATCAAATCTAAGCTTGATATCTGTATTGGCAGGCTGAACGTCTCTTGTCAAAAAACTCAACACATGTTTAAGAATTATCGACAGTTTTAAAACAAAGATCAGAATTTCTTCACATTTTGCGGATCGCAATTTCAACATGTCTTTACAAATTGAATTGTATATGTCTAATGATACCAATAAATATCAGTCATACTAGGCATTTGAGGTCTTTCTTCATAAAAAATATCACACTTATGCAATATTTAATTTTAAGAATATTAAATATAATTATATAATTTTAGGGAAAATATCTAAAATATTTAAACAGCTTACGCCGTTTCCTCGACATACGAAACGAAAGCATCGAAAACTATCCGAATAATACTACATCATATAAATATTTTTTAAAGATTTAGTTAACAATTATACATAATTATATTAAAATAATCAATTGATTATTTACTCATATCTACTGCTGTATGATATTATTGTAAAAATGTATAAAAAAATTATCTAATGTTTTTTTATTGGTTCTTTAAAAATTCTAGAAAATCACACGACATTAGACGTCAGTAATACTTCTCATTTTTGCTTAAAATAAATTATCCCTAATAAATTCGATAAATATTCATAAATATTAAAATATTATTATACCGAAAATTAAATCTGGCTCTCTGGCAGGGGCAAGAGGCGAGAGGGCTTAGGGCAGGGGCGAGTGCTGAATGAGTGAGAGCTTTGGGGGAAGGGTTAGGGGCGGATGGGGAGGACAGGGCTAGTTTTACGGACTAGCTCTAAGTGAAGAGGTCCCAAAGGGCCAGATTTAATTTCCGGGGTAATATTTAACATATCTCTATATTGTGAGATTTATACTATTACATGTTGAGTAAAATGTCGGAATTTGGCTATCCGTCCATGGATAAAAGGTCGGGTAAAGCCAAAGCCCTGGCATCTATTCGTTATGATTCGCTACTAAAATATTAAAGAAAACTCCGACATTTAAATGGACGAGTAATTGTTAGTGATGCAACAAGCAGTTAACAGCCGCTAGCAGGGACTGACTGCATCAGGGCTCAGATTAGCATTGTTTCAGGGCCAAGAGAGCTCCTCCGAGATGTGTGCTCTCCCCCACCTGGCCAGGGTCTCCTTCGCACCGATTAGTTGCAACGCCGTCATCATTGTATGCCGCTGTCAAGGGCGAGCCATTGGCCTCACCCTTGGATCCAAACAAAACAGCGCACCGGAAGTATATCGAGCTGGCCGGGGAGGAAGTCAGTCAGAAGAAGTAGCGGGATGCCGATACCCTCTTGAAGAGGCCGAGCGCCGAACAGAAGAAATCCCACCTTCCCATGGCTATGACGTTCTGGAGTGCCAGTTCGCGGAAACGTTCCGCGAGGAGTAGACCCTGAAGGCCTTCCAGGCGAAGTCGGGCCTCTAGCCCCAAGCCAAGAAGGGCGGCCCGGCGAGTCTTGGCCGCGATTCACGGGGTGGAGAAGCCGGGACTAACATTGGCCCTGACTGGAAGGTGGTCCGGAGAAAGCAAGTCCGCTAGCCGCACGCTCGAATGACGGCCCGGGGGAACCGTGAGGGCAAAGCCCGTGCCCGAGTGGTAGACCGGCGAGGTCACGCCTGCCAGGTCCAAGCACGACCGGCGGCCCGGTGAAGGCTCAGGGGAAGATCACCACTGAACGGCCGGCCTGGCCAAGGTGCCTCGGTGACCTTTCTCACTGTCCATGACCAACTTCCCGTGGCCCGGCGGGCTTACCGTGCCCTTGGCGGGCTTGCCGTGCCCTTGGCGGGCTTGCCGTGCCCTTGGCGGGCTTGCCGTGCCCTTGGCGGGCTTACCGTGGCCCATG
>JAISFP010000343.1 GCA_031263525.1 Deltaproteobacteria bacterium
GGGGAAGTTCTGCCGCCCTCTCGGAACCCGCCGGCCGGCAAGAAAGCGGATGGCGACAAATTTATGACCGGCGCTCCGGTCCGCCTGGAAGGCGGGGCTGATGGCCAAGCTGTCCGAAAAGAGACTGCGTGTCCGACAGAAAGCCGGACGGCCCCGGGGGATGCCCGGGCGGCTTTCCGGGGGGCGGGCGCCTTGATTTTTCCGGGAAAATCTTTTGCCAGGGGCGGCGACCGTGGTAAAATAACTTGACCATCGCTTCAACTTTCGCCGTCCCTCCCGGGCAACCCCCTTTCAGATGTCTCCGGCCAGCCGGGCCAGGGCGGCGTCCACAGAGCCTCATCTTGCCTTTGCCTCAGCCACAGCTTCAGTCCACGGCCCAACGGCCCCCACCGCCTCTTGGAAACATACGCGGGCCAGCATGCCGCCCCCTGGGACGCATGCCCGGTTCTGCGGCACGGCTGCCCGAGGCGCGACGCCCTTCCGCGCCTGGAGACGCCGCAAGATTCCGACCCGGCCGGGCTACCGTCCGGGGGGCTGAGCCGAGCTCCCCGAGACGTCACGCGCGGCCCTCCGGCAAGGATCAATCATTTTTGCAACCGGCCCGCCCCCGCGCGCGGGCTGCGGAACGCCTCCGCACCGGCCAGACTAGGCCGCAACCCTTTGGAATCCCCCCCCGCGGGCACGACCACCCCGCGGGAGCCGGGACCGCCCGGCCCCCTAGGGCCAGGAACCGGCAAGCGCCGGGGATCCGCCGCAGGCGTTACCGAGACACCTACCAGCAAGCAGTCCCTCCCCGCCCGGGGCCCCGGTCCCTTCCGGGGAGGACCAGCCGCAAGAAACCCGCGGCGGCACAGGCGCCCGGCGCCGTCCCTGCGACGGGCCAGCTACCGCCCGCAGACACTGGCAATCCTCCACGCCCGGCACGCAGCCGGCCTGCCGCATTCCGCCCTTGCGGGCGATCCTGCCGCGGGCCGAAGAAGCCGGCATAACATATTCCGCGCGCCGCCTCCACGGGTCAGCGATCCGTCCCGTCCGACGGGACGCCCTCGCCTCCCCGGCGCGCTGACCCTGCACATTCCGGCAGAGAACGAGACCCCGGACAGCCGACAGACATGGACAACGCTCGCCGCGGCGGCGCGCCGGTCCAGCACTGTCCGGACATCCGTCACCAACGCCGTTTACCGCAGCAGGCGGGCCGAGGGGCGCATGCCCCCCTGTCCGCAGACGTCTGCCCCCCTTCAGGTGGCCAGAGGCCCAGGGCCAGAGACGTCAGCTCCCCTTCAGGGGGGAGCAGGCTCCTTGGCCAGGGGCGCCAGCTTCCCTTCAGTGGGCGCAGGCTCCAGGGCCAGGGGTGTCTGCTTCCCTTCGGGAGGCGCAGGCTCCGGTGCCAGGGGCGCCAGCTTCCCTTCGGGGGACGCAGGATCCAGGGCCAGGGGTGTCCTTCCCTTCGGGGGGCGCAGGCCTCGGTGCCAGGGGCGCCCGCTTCCCTTAGGGGGGCGCAGGCTCCAGGGCCAGGGGTGTCATCACCCGCAAGGGGGCTCAAGACTCAGGGCCACGGGTATCTGCTACCCTTCGGTGGCCACCGGCCCATGGGCCACGGGTGCCTGCTCCCTTTCAATGAGCGCAGGCTCCAGGGCCAGGGTGGGCAGTTCCCCTTCGGAGGGGGCGCAAAACCAAGGTCCAGCGGGCGCAGCTTCCGCCCATGGAGACGAAAGGCTCAGGGCCACGGGTGTCTGCTCACCTTCGGGGGGCACAAAACCCAGGGCCAGGGGTGTCAGCTCCCGGCCAAGAGTCGCGGGACACAGGGCCATGGTGTTAGTTCTCCTTCGAGGGGAACAGACTCCAGAGCCTGGGGTGTCAGTTCCCCTTCGGGGGGCGCGGGATCCACAGCCAGGGGGTCAGTTCCCTTCCGGGGGGCGAAAACCCAGGACCAGTGGTGTCACCTCCCGCCCAGGAGACGCAGGACCCAGAGCCAGAGGTGTCTGCTCACCTCCGGGAGCCACCAGCCCCAGGTCCAAAGGTGTCAGCTCCCCTTCCGAAGGACGCAACACCCAGCGCCAAGGGAGTCAGCTCCCCTTCGGGGGCCCGAAGCCCCCGGACCGCGGGCCTCAGCTCCCGGTCAGGGGCCCATTCCCCAGCCCCGCGAACCACGGGAACATGCTCGCGTCCCGCAGGTGCCTGCCCCCTCTCATGGGCCGCATGTACCGTGGCCGAGGGTGACCGCCAGCTGGCGGGCACCGTCACCTGGCCCCCATGCGTCGCGGACCCGGAGCGGGCCGCGCCCCCGACCGACCGGATCCCCTCCGGGCCTCGGGCACCGCGCGGGGCCCGTGAAGTTTCGCCGATTTTTTACATCAAGACTTTTTTCCCGGCCCGGCGGCACATACGCTGCATCCAGGCCGGGGGGCGGGGACCGGAGCCGCGGGAAGACCCGGCCCGGCCGGGGCCCAGGCCCCTCCCGCCCGAGGCGGGGACGCCTGACGTCCGGGACGCGGAACTCCCGGAGCCGGCCCGCCGCCACCGCGGCACGAACGCGGGGAAAGGACAGAAATTGATAGAGATGCTGGTCGCGCAGACCCTGGAGCCGGACGAGCCCGAGGCCGCGGTGAGGGACATCCTGGCCCAGCTCGACCTGGACCGGGGACTGCGCCGGAATTCCGCATGCATAGTCCACTGCAACGACGCCTTCATGGAATCGGGGGTGGCCAAGGCGGTCAGCGAGCGCCTGCCGTTCCCCACGGCAGGCATAAACACCTTCCTGAACTCCTCCTCCGGGGGGATAACCGACAGCATGCTCCTGACGGCGAGCGTCCTCACGTCCGACGACTGCCGCTTCGCGACGGGCCTCTCCGAACCCATGGGCCTGGACGTGGCCGGACCCGCCGCGAGGCTCTACGTGGAGACCGAGAACCTCCTGGACCGCCGGCCGGCCCTGGGGCTGGTATTCGCCCCCTTCCACGGGAGCCTGGCCATCGGGGAGACGGTGGTGGAAGCCCTGGACGAGGTCTCGGACGGGGTTCCCTTCTTCGGGACCGTGGCCTCCGACTACACCACCTCGCTCAGGCGGCCCAGAGTCATCCACAACGGGGAGACCTACGACGACCGCGCGAGCATGATCCTCATCGAGGGGCCGGTGGTGCCCCGCTTCAGGGTGTTCCCCGTGTCCCTCGCCCGCTCCATCCGCCAGAAGGCCATCATCACCGACGCACGGGACAACGTGATCCTCCAGGTGAACGGCATGCCCGCCCTGGACTTCCTGGAGGCCCTCGGGCTGTGCCGGGACGGCCAGATCCAGGGCGTGAACGCCATCCCCCTCTCCATAGACAGGGGCGACGGCACGGACCCGGTCTTCCGCGCCATAGTCTCCCAGACCCCGGAGGGCGGCATCGTGATAGGCGGGAGGGCGCCAGCGGGGGCCATGCTTGGCATAGGCGCGATGGACCAGGAGCACATCCTGTGCGGGGCGAAGCTCCTGACAACGCAGGCCGGGCCCGCCGGGGTGCCCCTCCTCATATACTCGTGCCTGTCGAGGAACATCGTCCTGGGTTTCAACTACACATTAGAGGCGGACCAGCTGAGGGCGGGCCTGCAGCGCCGCCACCCCTACTCGTTCGCCTACTCCACGGGCGAGATCTGCCCCGTGCCCGTCCGGGGCGGGAGGTGGCGCAACGCCTTCCACAACATGACCCTGGTGGCGGCGGGCATGTGACACCTCCTCCCCTGCCGGGTCCTCCCGTAAGCCGCCCCCCGGTAACGACCCCTCGGGGGCCGCCGGTCCCGCCCGCTCTTAGGCGGCCACGGGGGCCGCGACGGCCCTGAACCCCTTCACTTCGGCCTCCGCAAGCTGAAGGCGGCCCCCATCCTGGGCAGCACCCTCTTCCTGGCCCGCCTCTTTCTCAAGGCACCCCCCTCCGAGGAAGCCGGGAACCTCTTTCCCGGGCCTCCGTTTGCAAAATGTTGCCCCCCTTTCCTGGGTAGCCATGCCCCCCCTCGGGGACCGCCTCCATGCAGGGCGGACCCCTTCACGTAAAGCCAGGACCACCTCCGACCTCCACTATTCAAGGAGGACCCCTCCAGGGCAGCCAGGAACCCCTTCCGGGCCTCCCGCCCTGACAAGGCTGCCCCCCATCCTGGGCAGCCAGGAACCCCTTCCGGGCCCTCCGCCCTGACAAGGCCGCCCCCCCTCCGGGGGTGCCGCCCCTCTTCCGGAGCCTCCACTTAATTTAGGAGGAGCACATCCGGGGCAGCCGGGAACCCCTTCAGGGCCTGCCGCCCTGACAAGGCTCACCCCCTCCTGGACAGCCATGACCCTCATCCGGGCCCGCCTCTCTGAGTGGGCTGGCCCCTTCCAGGGCAACCAGTCCCCTTCCCTGGCCCCCTCCCTGAAAAGGCGGACCTCTTCCGGGGCTGACTGGACGCCCTGCCGGGCCTTCCCTTCAAATTAGGACGGCCCCCCACCCTGAACCGCCAGAAAGCCTTTTCCACTGGCCCCCCCTAATATGGAGGGCCCCTTCCGGAGCCGCCGTAAAAAGGCGGCCCGTCAACATGCCGTCCCCCGGCGCCTCGGTGCCGCCACGACACTTTCCGAGCCGGCCTCCGGCAGTCTCGGCAAGCGCCGGGCAAGGGGGCCGGCAACAGGGCCGGCCGAGGAGGCCGCCCTGGCAGTGCCGGCCGGGGTGGCCGGCCACGCCCCCTCACCACAGGAAACCGCAACCCAGGCCTGGGCAGCGCTCCTGCCGCCCAGGCCGCACCGAGCACGCGCTCGCCGCCAGCCCCGACCCCAGGCGCCTTTCTTCCCCTGCCTGAACCGGGCCCCGGTGCTCCACAGCCTTTCCGGAACTTCCGGAACGGCCAGAGCTCCGTGAGCTCCTGACGGGTCCCGGAGGTCCGGAAGCGCCTGTCGGACCAGGAAGATCCCAGAGGCCCCAGACGGGTCCGGGTGATCCGGAGGTCCGGAAGCGCCTGTCGGACCCGGAAGATCCCGAGGACCCTGCCGGGTCCGGAGGTCCGGAGGGGACCCGAAGGAAGGGGCCCGAGGCCTTCCGCCCCACGGCATCCGTGGCCGGATGTCCGTGGCCGGAGCCGCCGGCACCCCTCGCCAGGGGACCGCCAGGGCTCCTTAGGTCTTGCTGGAAGCGGGCGGCCAGGTGCCGCGACGCACAATGCGGGTTCCGAGGCCCGCCCCGGACTGCCCGTCCGGGCGCTGCCCTTTAATTCCGGTGTCCCATCATGCTAAAATCTATAGATGCAGGGAGCGTCCCGCACGGCTCCCCCCTGACTTTCCGCCATCAAGTGCCGTCGCCGTTCCAGCCTGACTGCTTCGAGTGGCGCCCGCAGGACTTCCGTTTGCCCAAGCCTCCCTCCACACCGCCTCCGTCCGGCCCCTCCGCGCCCCCGGGCCCGGCGGACGGAGACCGCTCCCGGCTGGCGTCCGCCCCGGCGGCGCCCCCGCCGCTGGCCCCGCCGGCACCTCCTCCCGCGCCGCCCCCCGGGCAGCTCCCGCCGTCCGGCCAGACCCCGCCCTCCCAGGTGCTCCTGGGCTCCCCGCTAGCCCCCACTCTGGAGGACTACCAGAATCTCGAGCTGGAGCTCCGGCGCCAGCGCCGGGAGACCAAGACCGTCATCCGCCAGTACACCTTCCTCCAGGAGCTGATGCAGAGGACGAAGGCGGCCACTGCGGGCAACATGAACCTCTCGGCGGTGCTGGCGGCGGAGCGGAGCACCAAGGAGATCTTCTTCAACCTGGTGATGCAGAACAGCCAGAACATCATCATGGTGTTCGACGGGCGCAACAGGCTACTGTACTGCACGAACTTCTTCCTGCACCTGGCGGAGCTCTCCCATTCCGGGCTCGTGATAGGCCGCACCCTGCGCGAGATCTTCCGCCGCTACATAAGCGAGCCGGACCTGACGAGCCTCGAGCAGATCTTCTTCCAGGCGGTCCACAACAAGCAGCTCATCAAGTACACGGCGGTCATACCCTTCAAGAGGAGCGACAGGCCCAGGACCTACTCCATCAACGTGACCCCGCTCATGGACCCCGACGTGACCCTCTCGGGGACGCTCCTCCTGTTCCACGACCAGACCGACGTGCTCCAGGCCAGGCAGGCCGAGGAGGCCAACAGGGCCAAGAGCGTATTCCTGGCCAACATGTCCCACGAGATAAGGACGCCCCTGAACACCATCATGGGCCTCTCGGACGTGGAGCTCCAGAACGACCTGCCCGGCAAGACCCAGGCGAACCTGGAGAAGATCTACTCCGCCGGGGCCAACCTGCTCTCCATAATAAACGACATCCTGGACATATCGAAGGTCGAGTCCGGGAAGTTCCAGCTCCTCCTGGCACCCTACAGCTTCCCCAGCCTCATCTCCGACGCCATAAACATGAACGCGTCCAGGATCGCCAACAAGTCCATAGCCCTCGAGCTGGACATCGACCCCGACACCCCGGTCACCCTCAAGGGCGACGAGGTGCGCATCAAGCAGATCCTGAACAACATCCTCTCCAACGCCTTCAAGTACACCGACCGGGGCATGGTGAAGCTGAAGAGCTCCGTCACGAGGAGCCCGGACAACAAGAACTGCTTCCTCACCTTCAGCGTGAGCGACACTGGCCGGGGCATCCGCGCGAAGGACCTGGACCGCATCTTCGGCAACTACGTCCAGCTCGACCGCAGCGCCAACCGCTACATCGAGGGCACGGGCCTGGGACTCTCCATCACGAAGACCCTGGTCGAGCTCATGAACGGGGCGGTGAGCGTCCAGAGCGAGTACGGCAAGGGCTCCACCTTCACGGCGACCATGCTGCAGGAGATCATGGACCCCTCCCCCATAGGATCCCAGACCGTAGAGAACATCAAGAGCTTCCGCTTCACCGAGAACAAGCTCACCCAGTCCAAGACCCTCGCCAGGAGCTACATGCCCTACGGCAAGGTGCTCCTGGTCGACGACGTGGCCCCGAACCTGGACGTCGCGAAGGCGCTCATGGAGCCCTACGGGCTCACCTGCCACTGCGCCACCTCAGGGGAGGAGGCCGTGGGCCTGGTCCGCGCCGACAAGGTCCGCTACGACGTCATCTTCATGGACCAGATGATGCCGCGCATGGACGGCATCGAGGCGGCCCGGATAATCCGCACCGAGATAGGCACGGACTACGCCGTGAACGTGCCCATCATAGCGCTCACCGCGAACGCGCTGGTGGGCATAGAGGACATGTTCATAAAGAACGGCTTCCAGGGCTTCATCTCCAAGCCCATAGACGTGAAGCAGCTGGACGCGGTCCTGAACCACTGGATCCGCGACCGCCAGGACGAGGAGACCCTGGCCCGCGCCGACGAGGAGTACCAGGAGCTGGTCTCCCGCCGCAGGGCCCGGGCCGAGCGTGAGGACCGGGGCGGGTCGCGCCTACTCTCCCGCTACATCCCCGGCCTGGACATAAACGAGGGCCTCATGCGCTGCGGGGACCGCGAGGAGCAGTACCTGCCGCTCCTGGAGTCCTGGTCCCGCCATACCAGGAAGGTCCTGGAGGAGATATCCGCCCTGGACACCCTGGAGCCGGGCGACTACGTCATCAAGGTCCACGGCCTTAAGGGCGCGAGCTACGGCATCTGCGCCCACAAGGTGGGCGAGTACGCCTCCGAGCTGGAGCTGGCCGCCCGCCGGGGGGACATGGACTTCGTCCGGACCGCGAACCCCGGCTTCGTGGTGCTGGCCTGCGCCCTCATCTCCGACATCGACACCCTCCTGACCGACCTGAAGCCCAAGGGCCAGGATCAGCAGAAGGAGATTCTCCCCTCCCCCGACCCCGCCGTTCTCCGGAGCATCTTGGACGCCTGCGCCGTCTTCAAGACCTCCCAGATCCGGCGCGACATCAGGGAGCTGGACCGTTACCTCTACGAGCAGGACGGCGAGCTGGTCACCTGGCTGAAGGACCAGGCCGAGAACCTCGAGTACGAATCCATCAGGGACCGCCTGGTAGCGGTGCTGAAGGAACTCTGAGAGGGCCCGGGCTGTGCCGCCCAATGCCCTCCGCGGCGGGCCGCGATTCCCCGGAACAGGCCGTGCCGGAGCTGACGTGTGCCGTAGCGGGTCCAGCGGGACCGGAGCCCAGGAGGCCAGGGAGCCAGGTCGCCCCTGAAGCCGGACGGGACCGGTTCCCCGCAGCCTGAAGGCCAAGGAGCCAGGCCGCCCCTGAAGCCGGACGGGACCGGTTCCCCGCACCCAGGAGGCCAGGGAACCAGGCCGCCCCTGAAGCCGGACGGGACCGGTACCCCGCAGCCTGGAGGCCAGGGAGCCAGGTCGCCCCTGAAGCCGGACGGGACCGGTTCCCCGCAGCCTGGAGGCCAGGGAGCCGATAGCCCCTGAAGCCGGACGGGACCGGATCCCCGTAGCGTTGGTGCCAGGGAGCCAGGTCCCCCCGGAAGTCGGAAGGGACCGGAGCGCCGCGTCCAGGTCACCCGGAAGCCGGAAGGGACCGGAGGCTCATGTCCAGGGAGCCAGAACTCCCCTGAAGCCGGACAGGACCGGAGCCCGGTAGCCAGGGGGCCAGGTCGCCACGGTACATGGACAGGAACGAAGCCCTGCGGCCAGGTCGGGTCGGCCATTCTCCGGGCTCGGGCCGTCCTTCTTCCGAGTCCGTGGCGGTCTTTCTTCTGGTGCATGGCACACTTCCTCGGGATCCACGGTGGCCTTCCTCATGGTCCGGATCGGCCTTCCTGCTGGTACATGATGCCCTTCCTCCAGGACCAAGGAGGTCTTCCGCCTGGTTCAGGCTTACTGGCAGAGTATTGAAGGCAATTTTCTCAAATGCGTAACCATTCAGGTACCCCTCTATAGAAGACATTTTTCGGGGGAAGAGAGCCATGATGAGGAACCTTTGAAGTTAAAGAGTCAACTATTGATACTTCATGTAGGGGTAAATAGTATCAA
>JAISFP010000158.1 GCA_031263525.1 Deltaproteobacteria bacterium
GACCGCGGGGCCGAGCCCCTGGCGGTCCGGCCGGATGTAGCCAGCTCCGGGTTCCGGGAGGTCGCGTCCCTGGTCGACCGACCGGCGGTCGCCCTCTCCGGATTTCGTGAGGCCGTGCCCCTGGCGGGCCGGTCGGATGTAGCCCTCTCCCGGTTCCGTGAGGCCGATCCCCTGGCAGGTCGGTCAGCGACCGTCCTCTCCGGGTTCCGGAAGGTTGCGCCCCTGGCGGCCCGGTCGGAGGCCGTCCTCTCCGGGTTCCGGGCAGGCCTGTCGGCGATCGTTCTCTGCGGGTTCCGTGCAGGCCGGACGCAAGCCTCCATCTCTAGGTTCCGGGTGGGCCGGCCTGCGGCCGCCCTCTCCGAGTTCCGGAAGGCCGCGCCCCTTGCGGGCCGGCCGGAGGCCGCCCTCTCCGGTTTCCGTGAGGCCGCGCCCCTGGCAGGCCGGTCGGAGGCCGCCCTCTCCGGGTTCCGGAAGGCCGGACCCCTGGCAGGCCGGCCGGAGGCCGCCCTCTCCGGGTTCCGGAAGGCCGGGCGACCGGCTGGGAGGAGCGCCGGCATGAGGCCGGACGCCGGCGCGGGGGCTTGCGCGCTCCCGGCGGGCTGCCGCCCCATGGTCCTGGTCCCGGCTTTCCTTGAGGCCGGGCGTCAGGGAGGAGCTCCGACATGGCAGTGAGAAGGCTTGACGCCGACACCGAGGCGGCGGTGCCCCCCGCGGGCTGGCTTGTCACCTTCTCCGACATGGTGACCCTGCTCCTGACCTTTTTCGTCCTCATCATCGCCATCACCAGCATCGACCCGAAGAGCATAGTCCCGGACGGGGCCGACGAGGTGACCGAGGCCAGGATGGCCCGGATCCTGGGGCCGGGGGTCCTGAACTTCGCGAACCCGAGCCTGGTGGACCCCGTGGCCAACTTCATCGAGGACATGGACTCGGTGCCCCCGGAGACGCCGCTCAACCAGGACGAGATAAGGTCGGCGGTCTTCCAGCTGGACCCGGACTCGGCGGCCCCGGAGTTCCGGGAGGCGGCCCGGGCGGTGACCGAGGGCGTCTCGTTCTCCCGCGACGAGCGCGGCATGGTCATCCGCTGGGACGGTCGCGTGCTCTTCCCCGAGGGCGGCACCCTGGTACGTGAGGAGATGCTGGTCCTCCTGGTCCGCATCGCCGAGCTCATGGCGAAGCTCGACCTTCCCGTGAGCCTCGAGTGCCACACCGACCCCCTCTCCGACTTCGAGGGTGGGGACGGCGAGCTCTCCTACTCTCTCTCCGCCGAGCGGGCCAAGACCGTCATGAACGTGTTCGCGGATCTCGGCATAAACCCTTCGCGGTTCCGCCTGGGGGCATACGGCGGATCCCGGCCCGTGACCCGCGACCCGGCCAGGTCCTTCGAGAACAGCCGGCTCGAGCTGGTCTTCTACAAGCCCCCCAAAAGTTCCTGGAAAGGCTGACGACGACGAGGTAAAACATGGCAGACAAGCCCAAACAACCCCCCAAGGCCCCGCAGGAGCCCGATCCCCCCAAGGCGACGCCCCGTGACAAGGATTCCGAGAAGGGCACCTCGGGGGGCGGGTCCGGCATCGTCAAGATATTAGCGATTGCCGCGGTGGCGGCCGTCATAGGCGGCGGCGGGGCCGTGGCCGCGATGAAGTTCCTGGGCGGCCCCTCGGCGCCGCCCTCCGAGCCCGCCGTGTCCGGGGAGGCCTCTCCCGAGGGAGGCGAGGCCGCCCCGGCCGCGGCCTCCGGGTCCGAGGAGCCCATAGTCGCCCCCTCCAAGGCGGGCGAGCACGGCGCCGCCGCGCCCGCCGCCTCTGGCGGCCACGGGGGCGGCGCCGAGGGCGAGGCCGCGGCAGCGGCCACGGGGCCCGTGTCCGTGAAGCTCGACCCCTTCACCACCAACCTGAACGACTCCTCCTCCAGGAGGTTCCTGAAGGTCACCCTGAGCATGGAGGTGGACGACCAGACCGCCGCGGACGAGCTCCAGAAGGCCCTCCCCGACATCACGGACACCATCCTGATACTCCTCTCGAGCCAGTCTGCGGACGACGTGTCGTCGGCGGACGGCAAGGAGCGCCTCCGGAGCCAGATACTCAACCGCACCAACAACTTCATGAAGGCGAGCAAGGTGCGCAAGGTCAAGTACCTGGAGTTCCTGATCCAGTAAGCAGGCCGGGGGCCGCCTGCCGGCATCCGTCCGAGCCGTCCGGGCCGTCCGCCGCCAGGACCGCAGCCTCTCCGGCCAGGCCCCCTGTCCTGGAGAAGTCCGGTCCTCCTGGCTTTCCGGCCCGGCCATCCCGGCTCTCCGGCCGCCAGGTCCTCCCGGCCCGCGAAGTCCGGTCCTTCTGGCTTTCCGGCCCGGCCATCCCGGCTCTCCGGCCGCCTGGCACTCCCGGCCCGTGAAGTCCGGCTCCGGCCATGGACGGTCCCCCTGCCGCCTGGCCGGTCCGCTTCATCTATTCGCCTGTCCGTGTCCGGGGCTCTGTCGCATGATCCTCAGCCGGACTGGGCATCGGCCCTGTCCGGCGTCCGGATTCCTGCCTGGCCTGTACCCTCTTCCGGCTTTGCCGGCATTCTCTGCAAGCTTTTCAGCGCCCGACAGCGGCGCATTCTTCCCGTTCATCCCCTTTGACTTCGTCGCGCCGCACTGCGCGGCCCCTGGCCGCCGCCGCGACGGAGCCCGGTCCGCCGGCGGGCTTCACCCGCACTGGTCGGGGCGATCTGCCCGAGCCGGCAATCCGCCCGATACGGCGACCGCCCGAGCTGTTGACCCGTGACCCGCCCGAGCCGGCGGCACCTTCGGCTCTCCGCCCCAGGAGGACATCATGGCGGCCAAGATCCTGACCCAGGACGAGGTGGACGCGCTCCTGAAAGGCATGGGGGGCGGGGACGTCGAGCCCGAGCAGGACGATCCCGCCGATCAGGAGGGGATCACCCGCTACGATCTCACCAACCAGGACCGCATCATCCGCGGCCGCATGCCGACCCTGGAAATCATAAACGACCGCTTCGCCCGCTTCTTCAGGCAGACGATGTCCACGTCCCTCAGGAAGATGATAGACATCTCGGCGTTCTCCATCGACATGATAAAGTTCGGGGAGTTCATGAGGGCGCTCCCCGTGCCCACCTCCCTCCACATCTTCAAGGCCGAGCCCCTCCGGGGGCACGCCATCATGGTCATCGAGACCAAGCTGGTCTTCAACCTCATTGACAGCTTCTTCGGGGGTTCCGGTAGGGGCTACATCAAGGTGGAGGGCCGGGACTTCACACCCATAGAGTCCAGGAGGATAACCAACGTCATAAAGATGGCCCTGGCCGACCTGGAGCGGGCCTGGAACCCCGTGCATCCCCTGTCCTTCAGCTACGTCCGCGGGGAGACGAACCCCCAGTTCGCCTCCGTCGTGGCCCCCACCGAGGTGGTGCTGGTGGTGAAGTTCGAGGTCGAGCTCGAGCAGACCGTGGGCACCCTCATCATCTGCCTACCGTACTCCACCATAGAGCCCATCCGCTCCAAGCTCTACGCCGGCTTCCAGAGCGACCAGCTCGAGGTGGACACGGCCTGGATAAACCGCTTCATCGAGAGGGTCAGGGAGGCGGAGGTGACGCTTACCGTGGAGCTGGGCCGCTCCCAGATAACCGCCGAGGAGCTCCTGAACCTCTCCCCCGGCGACTGCATCAAGCTGAACCACGACGTCCGGGAGCCCCTGGAGGTCAAGGTGGAGGGGGTCCCGAAGTTCAAGGTCTTCATTGGCAGCTCCAGGGGCCAGAAGGCGGTCAAGATCGAGACGGACATCGCCCCCAAGATCTGGGAGGACTAGGCCGGGGCAGGGCAGGGCAGGGGCCGGCCAGGATCCGGAAGAGGACCATGTGTTGGCCTGTAGACGGCCCGGGCTGGCCCTGGTTTGCCGAGGATGTGGGCCGACGAGGGCCTGAAGACGGCCCGTGGAGGGTCGGCAAGGACCGGAAGACGCCCTGGGAGTGCCGGCGAGGACCGGAAGACGCCCTGGGAGTGCCGGCGAGGACCGGGGGATGGCCTGGGGTGGGCTGACAAGGCCGGGGTGACGGCCAGGGGTGG
>JAISFP010000256.1 GCA_031263525.1 Deltaproteobacteria bacterium
AAAGCGGGGGAACCTTCAGTGGGACCCAGCTCTTCCACATTCCTGGTGCAGGGCGGCTTTCCTCCGGGGCCTGGACGGCCTTCCTCCGTGGCACGGACGGCCTTCCTTCGGGGCCTGGACGGCTTTCCTCCAGAGTTAGAGCGGCCGTCCTCCAGTTCCAAGACAGGCTGCCTCCGTGGCCAGAGCGCCCATCCTCCACCTCCAGGACAGGCTGCCTCCGTGGCCAGAGCGGCTTTCCTCCAGTTCCAGGACAGGCTGCCTCCGTGCCCTGGGCGGCCTTCCTCCAGCTCCAGAACAGGCTGCCTCCGTGCCCTGGGCGGCCTTACTCCAGCTCCAGAACAGGCTGCCTCCATGGCCAGGGCGGCCTACCCGTGAACGGATACCGAAATGTAATGGCTCCTCGTGGGCCTCCGCCCTCCGTCCTCCTGGCCACCGCATCAAGGTCTCCAGGTCTGGCGGCTTCTGGTGCTTTGGTTTCCGATCCTTTGGACTGCTTGGTCTCCTGGCTACCCAGCTCCTCCAAGCCGGCTCAGGCCTCCCTGCGTTGGCTGGCGGCCACCTCAGGGATGTATGCCCAGATACGGCATGGCAGGTGCAGGCAAGCCCGGCTTCGGAACAGAAGGGTCCTGCGTGCAAAGGCGCCTGGGAACCCGGTGAGAAACAGGCACGAGGGTGTGCGGAGGCTGACGGCGGCGGGGGGCCCGGCACGGGCGTGTCTGCGGCGGCTCCCCGTGGTGCCTGACTAGGCTGGATCCGTCAGGTTTCGGGCGGATCTTGGCCGTTCCTGACGGAACCTGGTCCGGCGGGGCGCTGTCTCGAAGATTCTGCCTCAGATGGAGAGCCAGCAGGCTGTCCACCTGCTCGTAGTATCAGGCCTTCCTCAAGAGGCCGGCGTGGCGGCTCGCTCTGCATTTGACGCCGCCGGCTGCGGCGTGTAACTTATCTCATTGATGCCGTTGGCCTCGGGGTGCCGCGAACTGCAAAAGGTTAGAAAACCTGCAGTTTCTGCAGATTCTGGGCGAGTTCCCGGCCCTGCCCGGGGTTCGGAGGTGCGAGTCCCACGGCCCTGCCAAGTGCCTGGCGGGCGAGTCCCCCGGCCTAGCCCGGGGCCCGGCGGGCGATTCCACCAGCCCTGCCCGTGGTTCGGCGGGGCGAGTCTTCCCCCTGCCGTGGGTTCGGCGGGGCGAGTCTCTCGGCCCTGGCCCTTGCCGTGGCCTTTGCTGTGGCCCTGCGCCTCTGAAGAGAAAGAGGCAACCGGCCCTGCCCGGAGCCAGGGGGCACGGAAGCGAAGAGACCCCGGGCCTTGCCCGGGGCCCTCCGACGCGGGAGAGGGGATGAAGCCGGACCTGCCGGTAATCGGGAAAATTAAGGAGAGGACATGGACGACGACAGCTCCATATCTTACGCCGAGTCCCGCATGAAGGGCCTTCAGGGGGACCTCTCGGTCCGCCCCGGAGGGGACGGGCCCGAGGCGGTCGCGGCTGAGCTCCTTCGTCTCCTGGAGAAGTCCTTCAGGGAGAAGGGGCCGGACCATCCTGACACGTTGGCTCTTGAAGTGGAGCTCGGAGGGGCCATGGGCATGGCCGGAGACCCGGCCGGCGCCCTCGAGCACTCGCAGCGGGCGCTCGACGTCCTGGAGAGGGTGCTGGGGCCCGAGGACTCTCTCACGATGAACGCCGCTGACGTGACCGGCGCAGTTTTAGTGATGTCCGGCCGCCATGTCGAAGCGGCGGAACTTTTCCTGAAATCCCTGAGGGCCCGCCGCAGCTGCCTGGGGCCGGACCACCCCAGGGCCGTGGCCTCCCAGATACACCTGGGGGAGAGCCTCATGCTGGAGTCGGAGCTGGAGCAGGCGCTGTCCCTCCTGTCGGACGCGTACGGGAGATCCGTCCGGACGCGGGGCGCGGACAATCCCGACGCCCTGAGGTGCGCCCTGACGCTGGGGCAGACGCTCCTTGCGCTCCTCCGCCCGGACGAGGCGGCAGAGATGCTCGGGACCGCCCACCGGGGCATGGCCAGGTCGCGCGGGCACATGGACGCCAACACTGTCATCGCGGCGGCCAGGCTCGCCGAGGCCATCCGCGACTCCGGCGGCGGGGCGCGGATCATGGAGGTGCTCTCCGTCCCCTACCTGGAGATCAGGCGGGAGTTCGGGCCCGACCATCTCCGCGTGGCGGAGGCCGCGGACGGGCTGGGCAGGGCTCTCGTGGAGGCGGGCTTCAGCGGCCTTGCCCTGGACATGATCTGGGAAGCGTACCGGGTGCGCCTCAAGGCGCTGGGCCCGGACCACCTTTGGACCGCCCTCTCCGCCGGAAATCTCGGGATCGCCATAGCCCCCGTCTTCGGCCCGGACACGGCGGCTGGCCTCCTGACTAGATGCCTGGACGTCATGACCGACCACCTGGGGCCCGACCACAGGGAGACCGTCAAGATCCGGGAACGCCTCCGCGACTGCCTGGAAAGCCAGGGGAGCTGGACCGGGCCGTATGAGGGCTCTGGACACTGGGATGCCATCCCCGGCCCCGGCCTAGTGTCCGGCTGCTCCGGCGAGTCGGGTCCGGGCGGAGGATTCGGGGACCCCGGCGGTTTCTGGGGCCTGGGGGACCCGAGAGACTTTGCCGGATTCAGGAGTCTCGCGGGCGCCTTCAGAGGTGAACTGGGGCACCCCTGGCAGGACGCCTCCGGCGGCCCGGACGATCTGCCCGCCATAGGCGGCATCGCCCCCGGCGGCCTGGGGGACTACGTCATAGGCGGCCCCGGGGATCCCGACAGGCCCGGGGCCGATGAATGGGACGTAGAGGCGATGCTGAACCGGCCCGCCGACCTGGGCGACTTCACCCTGGAAGACATGTCGGGCGGCCCGGGGGAGGGCTCCGGGAAGGTCTTCGCTCACGGCCACGACAGCCGCAAGGACTCCATCGGGGAGACGGCCTTCAGCGGCAGGGCGGGCTACGAGGAGCTCGTGAGCCGGCTCGGGCGCGAGCACCCCCAGACCATGGCCGCCCTGGCCTTCCACACCCAGACGCTGAGGGACATGGGGGACGGGGAGGGTGCCGAGCGGCTCATAGCCCGGGAGTCGGACGCCATTCTGGCCAAGAACGGCCCGGACAGCCCGGACGGCTACAGGCACCTCGCCAACCTGGCCGGATTCCTGGAGCAGATCACCGGCCCGGCCCCGGCGCGGGAGACTGCGGAACGGGCCGTCGCCGGGCTCCGGAGGATCCTGGGCCACGGGCACTGGGACACGCTCAGGGCATCGCACAGGCTGGGGCTGATGCTCGCGGCCCTGCACGAGCCTGCCGCCGCCCGCGAGATCCTCCAGCAGGCGCTCGCCTCTGGGGTGGAGGCCCTGGCCACCGGGCATCCCGACGTCCGGGAGATTTCTAAAGCCCTGGAGACCCTGGGCAGGGGCGGCGACGCGTGAGGCCGGGGCCGGGGACTTTCCGGAGGCTCTCCTCCTGAGCCCCGCGTCAGGCCGTGCCTGCGGCTCCCATCCTGATCCCCGCGTCCGACCGTGTCTTCGGGGCGCGTTTTCCTGATTGACTACTGCTTGAAATCCAGTCGGTCTTCCCCGAATCGGTCATGCGGTATCGATGTTGCGCATCAGGAGTTCCGGGACGACCTCTCCCGCTTCCTGAGCTATGATGGAGACGGCGGCGAAGAAGGGGCCCGTGTGCTCCGGCAGGGGCGCGTTGTCGGCCACGGCCTCAGTGCTCCGTGTGCTCCGGCAGGGGGGCGTGCAAGGTCGCAGAGCCCCGCCTTGTCCTGAAGGAGGGCGTTGTTGAAAGTTTGCTCAACATAGCGATATCTGTCTGGTTGATGCCACCATGGCTGGACGGTTGCTGACTCCCGTGTATGTAAAGGTGTCAGGCGTTGGCGCCAAGTCGCTCAGCCTGAGGGTTCAGGCGGCGTCCTCCCGTTTCAGGAGAGGCGTGTCGGCAAGGCGTCAGAGGGCACCTGCGGCCTTGGCCAGGGCAGTGCGGTCTGGCCTGGCAGGGCGCTTGGGTTTCAGCTTTCTGGAGCCCCGACCTCTGGCCAGTCCCCCTGGACCAGCCGCCTAAAAAACAGTTGACAAGGTCTGGGACAAGTGTATAATTAACTGATACTATTCTGGCAGCCGATACTCACTCCCCCATAACGCACATCATCTCCGGCACCCTCGGCGTGTCCTGGGCACTGTCTCCTTTGCGCCCCGGCCCGCCCGTCACTGCATTGACCGTAGTACCTCTTGGCGTCAGGAACCGTCCACCGCCGTCCGTCACTGCATGGAGGGAGAGAGACGGCATGGGGAGAAAGCTATGATTCATCGCTTAAATGTTGGAAAAGGGCGAGAAGGGCAATATCCGGGGTTTCTTGAACACGCGAGCCCTGGGATTTCATCTTTGACAGGAACCCGCAGGGGGAAAGGATTGCCTCGCAAACGAGATAGCCGCAGCGAAAAATGATCCTGGTCGGGGCATTCCGGAGGTCCAGGCTCTGCAGAACGATCTGGGAATGACATGCCATATCACGAGGGATCTCGAGAATTCCGAGTTGCTCCTGCTTAAGGCCCTGAAGGGTCGGTAGGCCGCCCTCGGCCCCTGTCTCGAAGACATCGTCTTTTCCAGGTACTGCCTCGGCCAGGCCCTGACAGCCCAGGGCAGGGGGCGCGAGGCCTGCGACATGCGCCGTGCGGCTCTCTGGATGGCCTGGGAGGCTCGCGGGACTGACTCCGCAGACGCCTACCGCGTCGAGGTGAGCTTCGCGGATTTTGGGGTCTTTTCGGGTGCGTTGGAGCTCGTGAAGGGACTGGACTTCAAGCTCGCGGATAAGGTTGGATTCGATCACTGCGACGCCAGGCGGGCCGCCAATCTTCATCTCCTTCTCAAGGAGAGGCACGTGCCGGAGAAGGGGGATGGCGTGGCGCAGCGGCGGAGCCGGGAGGCGCGTGAGCGCGAGTGGCCCGGTTGCTGGAGGCCGGAAAGACCGGGAAAGTTCTGGAATTCCACGGAAAGACCATGAAAGACCGTGAAAGCTCCAGGACTGAAGGATTATTGAGACAGCCGGCTTCCGTTTCTGGTCTTCCTGCCCATTGGGTCATCGGCCACAATGGATATCAAATTTTTGGACTTGAGAACTGTTGGGGCCGGGTAACCTGGAGGCCCCTGCGAGGTGACGTATGGCTGACGACTTCGGGAATGGACCGTCGGGCGGACCGGGAACCGGCTCGGGAGACGCCGGGGCTCTGCTGGAGCGCGTGCTGGGTGATGCCGCACGGCAGCTCGGGCTCGTGGGTTCGGAGAACATGCCGGAGGGACTTGCGCTCGTGGACTTCGTGCTCACGGCCGGGTGCTGCGACCCTGACGATGCACCCAACGATCTTTTCCGGTCGCTGGGGCTGACAGCAGTCAGTTCCCGTACCGTGAGGGTGCCGCGGCCGGGAGGCGGGTCGGGCCGCCGTCAGGACGACCGGGTATCGCTCCTCGTCGCGTGCGGCATGGAGGGTCTCGCGAAGGCTGGCGGCCTCATCGCGGGACTGGACGCCCAGGCCCTGGAGCAGGCCGCGCTGCTGGACACGGCGCGGGCCCTGGATCCCCAGGAGAAGATCCCGCCGTACACCGACAGGGGGGCCAAGGCATGCGAGGTCCAGCTCCAGCTGATGCCCGGGCGCAGTGACAGTTTCCCGCTGGACCATTTCCATGCCTGGGCTCTCTCGCGCGGGATGGAGCCGCACCAGGCCCTCGGCATGGACCTGGATGAGTGCCTGTGGGTCGAGCCGGTCATGTGTCAGGAAGGGGGACTGGAGGAGCTTGCCAGGTACGCCTTCGTGTTCAAGGTGAGCGAGGTGGAAAGGATGCGTCCCCTGTGGTGACGCCGCTGCTGTCGTCTGACGGTAGGGACGGAGCTGATACCCCTGCAGGCTCTTCTGGAGAGGTGCGGAAAATGGAGTTGTGGCTGGAGAAAATTATATAAACGCTATTGAACTTAAGACAATTTTAATGACAATAATATTTAGAAATTAAACAAATATTTTCAAATATTTGAATTGTATATATCGACCTATTCACATTTAATAATGAGCTAATGATAAATTTTTACTATATTTTCATATGCTGAGCAAAGACAATCTCTTGAAAGCTCAGTAATTTTCTAATGTTTAATGAGAATATCCGGGATTGATAAAATGTCGGTTTCAGAAAGCGTAGATTTTCTAGTGTTTTCGTTAAAAATTTGAAACAGAATGTTAATTGATAGATCAGTATTTGTGTTTCAGTTAAGACAGAGACGCTCGCTCCTCGTTTCCTAACTGGCTGGTCCGACACTATGGTAGCGATGATAAATTGAATATTGAATATGCAACTTTTGATTAGCAATCGAATAATTTCATTAGTGCATTTAAGAAATCTTATAACGTATTTTTTTGCCAGCATTCTAATTAGTTTCTGGCTCATATGACATGATCAGGATAATTTAATTTAATTGATCAGCATGTCCATCAAAAATTGATAGAACAGTCCAGACTGAATACGTTGCTTGTTCATCTGATTATGGTGTCAATGTCCAAATATAATACTTCACTAACTTATCTCACATGCTTTGGGATATTAAATTTTATTGTGCCATTGGCTCATAGTTTGCTGACTGTCAATTCATGCCGGAATGCGTAGCAGGCTCATCGTTTGCTGACGGTCAATTCATGCTGGAATGCGTAGCTGGATCATCGTTTGCTGACGGCAATGCGGTCATTAAACGCGTCTCCGGCACATCGTTTCTTGACGTCTGGGACCAGCAGGAAATGGCAAAAAAATTGTCTGAACCGCCCGGCACAGTCCGGCAAGAACGCTGTGGCCGGAGCATCTGTCCCCGATGGCCAGTTGCCGACCGAGTTCTGTTACGGCTCGGAGCTTATCCGTGCCAGGCCGCGCCGGGAGCGTCACCGGAAGGCCGTTCCCGTGGGCGTTGTACGGAAGGATACGGAACTCCGGCAGTCTCCGGCGGATGCCTGCCCTGACGTCAGACCTCTGGTGCCGTCCTGCCTCTAAGGTCAAGTAGCTCCCGTATCCCTCCCACGAGCGCCTCGTTCTCTTCGGGCAAGCCGGCGGTGATCCTGATCTTGTCAGTGTACCCGAAGGAGCTCAGGGACCGGACGATCAGGCCCTTCCTGAAGAGTTCCCCGGCTAGCTCGTCTGCGGTCCACGGACCCGAGCAGGCCATGAGGAAGTTCGCCTGGGTGGGGAAGGTCTCGAGGCCGAGGGGCGGGAGGGCACCGGCGAGGAAGTCCAGGCCGTCCCAGACGGCCTTCTCGGTCCTCCTCACGTGCTCGATGTCTTCCAGCGCAGCGAGAGCCCCTACCTGGGCCAGGGTATTCATGTTGAAGGGCTGCCGGACGCGGTTCACGCAGTCGGCTATCACTTCCGGTGCCGCCATCCATGCAGCGCGAACGCCAGCCAGGCCGTAGAGCTTGGAGAAGGTGCGCAGGACCACGGTCCTCCCCAGGCCGACCAGGGCCTTCATGTCCGGGAGGCGCTGGCGGGAGAAGTCCGCGTAGGCCTCGTCCAGGACCAGCACGGCCTTGTCGGGGAGGGCCTTCTCGAGATCGTTGATTTCGGCGCGGGTCAGGAACGCTCCCGTGGGGTTCAGGGGGTTGTCCATGAAGACAAGCCTGGTGCGTGAGTCGCAGCGTCCGAGGATAGCCTTCAGGTCGTGGCCGTGGTCGGCGTCCAGGGGGGCCTCGCGGGCCTCGGCTCCGGTCGCCAGGGCGTTCTTCGCGTAGAGGGTGAAGCTCGGGCGCGACATGACGGCGTTCAGGCCCGGCCTCAGGAGGGCGTGGGCAAGTACCAGGATAAACTCGGAGGAGCCGTTCCCGCAGACTATCGACTCGGGGGGAATGTCCCAGCGCAACGAGATTGCCTTCCTGAGCTTGGTGGCACCGGCGTCCGCGTAGCGGGCGACGCCTTCCAGCGCCTGCCGCATGGCGTCCAGGGCCCTGGGCGAAGGGCCCAGGCAGTTCTCGTTGGAGGCGAGTTTCACGGCACCGGGAAGCCCCAGCTCCTCCATGGCCTCCTCTATGGATCTTCCTGGCACGTAGGGGGAAAGCTTGCGGATGTGTTCCGGGACGGGGGGGGCGGGCCTGGTCATGGGTGCGGCTCCTGAGGCGAAGGGCAGGGCGGCTGGGTCAGCCGTCAAGGTCTGGGGCAGGCTGCCGGCAAGGGAGTCAGGGAAGGCGGTCGGATGGGACCTCAGCTCAGGTGAGGCGGCAGTGCTAGGCGACGGGTGCCTCCATTCATGCGCCAAAATGGCAGGGAAGACAACCGGCTTTACCCGCATCCGTCAGGGGGAGGGCAGGTGCGCGGTAACCCTCAGCAGGCGTGAGGGGGGAGGGCAGGCTGCCGGTACCCCCCCATACGTCAGGGGGGAGGGCAGGCTGCCGGTACCCCCCCATACGTCAGGAGGGAGGGCAGACTGCCGGCAACCCCCGCAAACGTCAGGGGGGAGGGCTGGCTTCCGGTAACCCCGCATAACGTCAGGAGGGAGGGCAGGCTGCCGGTACCCCACGCATACGTCCAGCGGGGAGGGCAGGCAGCCGGTAACCCCCGCATCCGTCAGGAGGGCAGGCTGCCGGTTGCTCCGCATACGTCAGGCACCAGGGCTTGCCACGGGCTGGCCGGGACTCCCGCAAGTTCCAGGGCCAGAATGCCATCGAGCCTGGAAAGGCCTTCAGTGAGAAAGGCCTTTGCAGGCTCGAGGGTCCTTGGAGGAGCTTCTTCCGGGGTCGGGAACCAGGGCGGGAAGGCCGGAAAGGGGGAAGTAAGGCGAGGAAAGGCGCGGGGGGGTGCCGCGATGGTGCCGTGAATGCAGATGGACCGGGAAGGCCAGGTGGCCCCTGAGGCAAGGATGCGGGAAGGTCGGGGGGCGGAAGGCGTCCCCGCAGTCCGGAACCAGGCCGGGCCGCTACCTTGGGCGGGTGAGCTCGCCGATGTAGAAGTCCACCTGCCTCGTGGTCTTCGCGTCTTTGCGGTACTCGTCGTCCATCTTGTTGCAGGTGTAGAGGGCGGAGGAGTGCCTGCGGCCGTAGAACTTCCCTATCTCGACCAGGGTCTTGCTGGTCAGGCGCCTGGAGAGGTAGATGCCCATCTTCCTCGCGTCGGAGTGGCGCTTGAGCCTGCTCTTCCCGCTCATGTCGGAGGCGTCCACGTTGAAGGCGCGGCTGACGAAGCTCTTGATCTCGTCCAGGTCCACGCCCGAGGGGTCGGAGGAGGAGGGGAGCGAGGAGACGCACTCGTCGGCCAGGCTGATGTCTGCGGCCCTGCCCGAGGCCATGACGGTGGCTTTGAGCGACGCCACGGCCGCCTCCAGGAGGCGCACGTCGGTGGTCACCCTGTCGGCAACGTGCTCCAGCACCTTGCGGTCGAGGTGCAGGCCCTCGGAGCTCGCCTTGCGGTCCAGGATCTTCAGCCTGGTGTCGAAGTCGGGCGGGCCGATGGGGGCTATGAGGCTCGAGTTCATGCGCGACCGGAGCGACTTGTCCAGGCCCGGGATCTGCTTGGGCGACTGGGTGGAGGTGAGCACTATCTTCTTGCCCCGGTCCAGGAGGGAGTCCAGGGTCATCCTGAGCTCGTTCTGGATCTGCTCCTTGCCGGAGAGGAAGGTCACGTCCTCGACCAGGAGGATGTCGCACTGCTCGCGGAAGCGGCGCTTGAACTCGTCCATCGCCTTGCGGATGATGGACATGGTCATGAGGTTCGTAAAGTGCTCGGCCGTCACGTAGAGCACCCTCCTCGCGGGGGTCCTCTCCAGGACGTGCTGGGCCAGCGCCTGGGAGAGGTGGCTCTTGCCCAGCCCGTTCTCGGACAGGAGGAAGAGTATGCCGGTCCCGGTGTCGGGGTCCTCGGAGAAGGCCCTGGCGGAGGTGTGGGCGAGGCGGTTGGGGTTGCCCACCACGAAGTTCGGGAAGGTGAAGCTCCTGTTGAGGCTCATGTAGTGGCCGGCGAGAACCTCGCCCGGGAGCAGGCCCCGACCGGGTCCCTGGACGGAGGAGTGGCTGAAGGGCCTGATGCTGAACTCGTCGTTCATAATGTCCTTCGGGATTAATGGAATCGCGGGAGTAATGTGGTAGGTGAAGCCTACCTGCAGGGAGGGCATGCCCTCCCTGGAGGCCCCCTCCTTGAGCGCCTCCTCAATGGCCGAGCGGTAGTGGCCGGTAATGTACCTGTGGAAGAATTCGTTGGGGGACACTATCTCCACACCGGTCTCGCCGGCCCGGAAGATGCCGAGCGGCGTGATCCAGGCGTTGAACAGCTTGGGAGAGAGTACCACATCCATGAGCTTCTCTGCGAGGATGCTTTTTGCCTCGGGCCATGCCGGGCCGCGGTTTGGAGACACTTCTACCTCGCTACCATGCTGGATTTCCATAACGAAAGTCACCTAAGAACTGGCTTGTTTTTTGGGGGATATGCTGGGGGTTTCGGGGGGGCCTGGCCCTGACGGCCGGAGCTTGCGGAAAAAATGACCGCTCCCGGGCTCCCTTGGTCAAGATAATCGATTCGGGAGGCTTTGACAAGCCCCCCCGGTCCCGGAGGAAAGGGGGCGGACCCGACCGGCTTGTTGAAACGGCCGCTGGTACCCGCAACCCCGCTCAGGGCCTAGACACGGCTGCGGGGAGGGGCGGGAGAAAGCCGTCCCGGGAATGCCCCGCCCGCGGGCCACCGGGCCGGACAAAGACGGGGGAGGCCCGGGTTATTGAGAATGGCCCGCTTCGCCGCTCCCGGGACACAATATCAGAAAATCTCTATAATTCTCCTAAATGCTACGAAATCGGCACAGGGGGCCCGGGAGGGCTAAGTTGCCGAAATAACAGGTAAAAAAAAATCTGACCCTTCTCGAAAGTCACGGGTCCTCCCGGGGGTGCCTCACCTCTGGCGGCTCCCCCGCAGGCCGGCAGCAGCCATGAAAGCCGCGTCCGTCAATGACTTTCGGCATTCGGCCTGGGCGGAAGGTCGGTGCCGGCGGACCTTCGGCCCGGCTTTCTCGGGAAAACAGGGCCGAGAAGGGATTAAGCCGAGGGCCTTAAGCAAGAACAGTGCCGGGCAAGCGGAGACGGCCCAGATGGGCCGGAACGGCCCATGCCAGGTGGTCTCGGAAGCTGGCGCGGGCCTCGCGGGTGCCCGGAAGTCCCTTGCGGGCGGGAGGCCGGGAGTTGAGCCCGGTAAAGCCTGAAACGGTCTAGTGCCCTGAAAGCGACCCGGGAGGCGGGGAAGGGGTCGCGAGTGGCATGCGGCAGACCTGGGAAGGTGTCCCGAGTGAGGCTCCAGGTGGACGCGAGCAGTTCTGACATAGCTTCAGAGGAAGGTTCAGACGAGGGCAAGATGAAGGCAAGAAAGGGCAAGGCGAAGGCAAGAAAGGGCAAGGCGAAGGCAAGAAAGGGCAAGGCGAAGGCAAGAAATGGCAAGGCGAAGGCAAGAAAGGGAAAAAAGAAGGTCAGCAGGAAGTTTGTCCCGAAACGGCTTGCGCTTGTCGCAAGTCCAGGAGATCCGAAACCGAACGTGTCCGGGGCATCCCATTCGGGCAGTCAGCTGACAGCTGGTGTTTTTTCGGACCATTCTGGCTGCCGGTTGACGCCAGGAACTTTTGCGGACCTTTCGGGCTGTTGGCTGACGCCAGATGAAAATGAATATTACAGTATTATGAGGCAGTTAGCAAATTTTTTGATCCGGGAAGCCGTAAAATTGACATAAACGTATCTTGAGCACAAATCTGCGGTTCTGGCTGGTATCTGGCAATTTTACGCCCTTTCGCCTTCCGGGTTTTCGGGCTTTCGGGCTTTCGGGCTTTCGGGCAACATCAGGGACTGTCTAGCTGACTCGTAACTATTCAGGTACTGAACGGGGACACAGCAGGCGTTTAGGCTAGTTTACGCCGTACCCCCTTTTAACTGGCGGCGGCCCTGTAACAGGTCGCCGTCCGGGCTGGCGTGTCCCGCCT
>JAISFP010000283.1 GCA_031263525.1 Deltaproteobacteria bacterium
AGGCGGGAAGCGCCCCGGGCGGCGGCCAGCCTCCAAGGCCGGCCGTTGCCAACAAAAGAGATGCAGCGTCGACTAGCCTAAACGCAGGCTGCTCTCGTTCACCCACGTGAATGGTTACATAACAGGCTTAGAGCTTCCGGGGGAGCGTGCCAAGGGGTTGGCGGGAACACGGCGGGCCGGTTTCCCGCGCGTGTCTCGCGGGGGACGGGTTTCTGGCCGCTGAACGCGGGAGCCGGAAACATGCCGGAAGGTATCCGTCCACGGGCAGGTAGCCTTGACCACGGAGGCGGCCTGTCCTGGAGCTGGAAGAAGGCCGCTCTGGCCTGGAGGGAGGCCACTTTGACCCCGGAGGAAGGCCGTCCTGACACAGAAGGAAAGCCGTCCTGGCATCTGAGCCGGGCCGCCCTGCAACAGGTTAAGAGGACGATCTGGGTCCTGCTAGAGGTTCGCCAGTTTTGGTCTGCGAACAGATACGCCGGAAGTTTACCTGCGGGTCGGGCTGGACGCTCCGCCGCGGCTCGGGAAGGGCGCTCCCCCGCGGCAGGGTTGCCCGTGCCCCTGGGGCCGGGCCGCCTGCATCAGTAATTCCGTGACCTGAAGGATTTCCAGGCATAAGTCTGGTGATGCAAGATGTTTGCGGCGCCCGAGGGAGACTTGCGCCGTCCGGGGGCGGAGGCTGGCGGGGTCCGGGGCAACGGGCCTTGTTTCCTATGCCTCCGGAACGGCGCTCCGGAGACCACGGTGCCCGGGGGATCCGGGCGGCTGACGGCCTCATGAGTCCGGGCTCGGCGCCATTGGGGACTTTGGAGCTAAGGCAGCTGCCGCGCAGGCATTCAGGCGCCTGACGGCGTTTTGGCCGGGCCAGCCATGAACAGGGACTCGGTGACTCTCAGGCCATTCAGACATGACGTGCCAGTTGCGCATGACTTATGGCGCCTCTGAGGCACGGGCCGGGCCCCGGGAAGACGGGGCCCCGCGAGCTTCGGCATTTCGGGTCCTGAGGCTCCTGCGTGCAGGGGAGAGGCGGCCAAGATCTTCCGTGACCCCGGTATCCGTGAACTCCAGGATCCAGCGTGACTTTCAGGGCTCCGAAAGATACGGGGCCCACGGCATGACTATTCCTGCGCCTCATGTTTCCTTGCACGGGCGTTCGGGACCGGCGGGCAGGATCTGTGCCTTGGCACGGCGATTTGGCGCCGGAGCCGCGTCGTCAAGGGAGCGGCAGGCTCTGGAGCCCGGGGGGGCGGTCAGGGAGATGAGAGAGGCACTGTCTCGGGCGGCCTGACGCGGCGGCCGGAGCCGTCCCGGAGAGGCCGCTGTCACGGGGCTGTCCCGTCGGCGGGCCGTCTGCGGGCGGGAGGCGGCGTGTGCGTGACAATTCGTGTCAGGCGCGACCGCCAAGGGCAGTGGCATCCTGCGGAGATTCAGCGGATGTGGCAGGGGAGCCAGCGGCGGGCGATCTTCCGGAAGCGGGCGAGATCCTCCGTCCCGGGCTGGTCCGGGTACCTCCCCATGAAGGCCGGGTTGAAGACCCGCTCCGATCTGGCCTCCTGGAGGTACAGCGGGGAGTCGCCGGCGGCGGCGCGGGCGATGGCCTCTATCGACTCGTCGTTTACGAAGGGGGCCGCGCAGGTGGTCCGGAACTCGTGGGGGCAGGGCAGGCTTTTCAGGAGGTCCACGGTCTCGGGGACGGAGGCGCTCTCCTTCGGGTCTGCCAGTTCCGGGGGGTAGGCCGCCGGGTCGGCCTTCAGGTCCAGCGCAACGTAGTCGACAAGGTGACGCTCGACCAGGGACTTCACCGTCTCGGGGCTGGAGCCGTTGGTGTCGAGCTTGACCAGGTAGCCCAGGCCCTTCAGCTTCCGGGCGTACTCGTCCAGGTCGGGGACCAGGGTGGGCTCCCCTCCGGAGATGACCACGCCGTCCAGGTAGCGCGTCCGGGTCTTCAGGAACGCCAAAACCCCTCCCTCGTCCATGAGCTCCCCGAAGGGACGGACGAGTTCGGGGTTGTGGCAGTAGGGGCAGCGGAAGTTACACCCCTGGGTGAACACCACCGCGCTCAGGCGTCCCGGGTAGTCCGCCGTTGAAACCTTTTCCAGGCCTCCGACCCGCACCCGTGCCGTTCTCCTTTCCCCTGAAGGTCCCGTTGCCGTTCGCGGGGGGCGCGAGCCCGGCGTCCGGGCTTCCGGCCGGGATTCCGTTCCCGGCCCCCGCGGCGGCGAGCCTCGGCTCCTCCTCCTCCGTCTCCTGGGCCGCGACTGCCGGGGCGGTGAAGGGCAGGACCTGCGGGCGGGGGGCCTCGGCCTCCGCCGCGTCGGCGCCCCCGGGCAGGGCGGCGGGCCCGTCGAGGCCGGCGTAGGCCGTCCTCATGGCGAACTCCGCCTTCTTGCCGTCGTTCCAGCGGTTCACGGGCCTCAGGTAGCCCACCACCCTGGAGTAGACGTCCGTCTCGGCCCCGCACTTCGGGCAGGCGGCCTCCTCGCCCCTGATGTAGCCGTGCTCGGGGCAGATCGAGAACGTGGGGGTCAGCGTGAAGTAGGGGATGCGGAAGTTCTCGGTGATCTTCCTGACCAGCGACTTCACCACGTTCACGTCCCTTATCTCCTCGCCCAGGAAGGAGTGGAGCACGGTGCCGCCCGTGTAGAGGGCCTGGAGGGGATCTTGGTGCTCGAGCACCCCGAAGAGGTCGTCGGAGTGGTCGACCGGCAGGTGGGTCGAGTTGGTGTAGAAGGGCTTGAATCCGCCGTCCGGGCCCTTCCAGTCCTCGCTCCGGCCGTTGGCGAAGATCATGCCGGGGAGCTTCATGTCGAGGCGGGCCAGGCGGTAGGAGCATCCCTCGGCCGGGGTGGCCTCCAGGTTGAAGAGGTCGCCGGTCTCCTCCTGGATGTCGGAGAGGCGGCTCCGGATGTGGGAGAGGACCTTCAGGGAGAAGTCCCGGCCCTTCTGGGTGGCGACGCCCTCGCCGAAGAGGTTCAGGGAGGCCTCGTTGGCGCCGACCACGCCTATGGTGGAGAAGTGGTTGGACCAGTAGCTCCCCGAGCAGGCGGCCACGCTCCTCAGGTAGAAGCGGGTGTAGGGGTACAGGCCGGCGGAGGTGAAGCGCTCCAGCTCCTTGCGCTTGACGGTGAGGCTCTCGCGGGAGAGCTCCAGCAGGCGGTCGAGTCGGGCGAAGAAGTCGCCCTCGTCGGAGGAGAGCTTGCCCAGCCGCGGGAGGTTCAGGGTCACCACGCCGACGGAGCCGGTGAGGGGGTTGGCGCCGAAAAGGCCGCCGCCCCTGCGCTTCAGGAGCCGGTTGTCGATGCGGAGCCGGCAACACATGCTCCTCGCGTCCTCGGGGGACATGTCGGAGTTGACGAAGTTCGAGAAGTAGGGGATGCCGTAGTGGCCGGCCATCTTCCAGACGGGGTCCAGGGTCGGGTTGTCCCAGTCGAAGCCCTTGGAGATGTTGTAAGTGGGGATGGGGAAGGTGAAGACCCTCTCGCGGCTGTCGCCCGCCATCATCACCTCGGCGAAGGCGCGGTTCACGATGTCCATCTCCCGGCCGTAGTCGCCGTAGACGGTGTCCTGCTCCTTGCCGCCGATGATCACCCTCGCGTTCCTGTAGGAGTCGGGCGGGGTGAGGTCCATGGTGATGTTGGTGAAGGGGGTCTGGAAGCCGACCCTGGTCGGGATGTTGATGTTGAACACGAACTCCTGGAAGGCCTGGACCACGTCCCTGTAGTCCATCCGGTCCGCCCGCACGAAGGGGGCGAGCAGGGTGTCGAAGCTCGACACCGCCTGGGCGCCCGCGGCCTCGCCCTGGAGCGTGTAGAAGAAGTTCACCAGCTGGCCCAGGGCGGAGTGGAGGTGCCGGGGGGGCGCGCTCTCGACGTTGCCCGCGATGCCCTTGAAGCCGGACTTGAGCAGGTCCATGAGGTCCCAGCCCACGCAGTACACGGACAGGAGGTTCAGGTCGTGGATGTGGATGTCGCCGTTCCTGTGCGCCTCCTTCACGGCCTGGGGGTAGATGTTCTCCAGCCAGTAGTTGGCGGTGACGGCGGAGGCGATGTAGTTGTTCAGGCCCTGGAGGGAGTAGCCCATGTTGCTGTTCTCCTTCACCTTCCAGTCCAGCGCCTCCAGGTAGGAGTCCATGAGCTCGGAGGTCCCGTGCTCAGCGAGCTTGCGGGCCGTGGACCTCTTCTCCCTGTATAGTATGTAGGCCTTGGCGGTGCGCCAGCGGGAGCTCTCGAAGAGCACGGTCTCGACCATGTCCTGGATGGTCTCGACGTCCAGATCGGACGGTCCGGTCATGGACTCTATCTTTCCCAGGACGCGCAGGGTCAGGAGACCGGCGTCCTGGGGCGGGAACTCACCCGTGGCCCGCGCGGCGGCCGCGATGGCGCCGGTGATCTTTGATGCGTCAAAAGGAGACGTTCGGCCGTCTCGTTTCCTGATCTGGGTCAGCTGCATGGCTGGTACTGGGGCCTCCGCTGGCGTTTCCGGCATCCCGTGCCGTGCGGCGCGGGACATGTGCCGTGAGACGCCTCTCGGGTTTCGTGGGCGGGGGGGCAGAAAGCCTGCCTGCGGTCGCGCGGGCTTCCTGAACGGTTCGGGCCTGGGGGAGTGAGTCTTTGCGTTGGCGGCCTGACGGAGAATCTCCGGTTGGCAGCCGGGGGGAAAATCTGAAGGGAACAGCCTGCCGGTGAGTCTCCGGTTGGCAGCCGGGGGGGAAAATCTGAAGGGAACCGCCTGCCGGAGAGTCTCCGGATGGCAGTAGTCCTGCGGGACTGCTGCGCGGGTGCCACGTTCGGGGACGGCGGACGCGCCTGTGCCGGCATTGCGACCGGCGTCCTTATGCAGGCGGGGGGGAGGGAAAAGCCGGAGGCGTAGGGTGGGCACGGCGGCAGGGGGGAGCCGGCGGCACAAAAAGGCTCCCCGGCGGGATATGGGCGCAAATGTCCTTTACAGGCTTGGACGGCGGACCGTCCGTTTCCATGTTCCTGAGCGTGTTCCGTGATCCCGGCTTCTCGCGGGTCCGGGTCCGGAGGCGGCGCTTTGCGCTCGCCCGAAGATCGTGCCGATACGGGTGTCTGGACATGGCCCGCGCGAGGAGGCCCCCGCCGGATCGGGAAGGGTCCGGGGGAGGCGTCCAGGCCGACGCCCGTCAAGGAAAGGCTGACTTCGATATGTTGACTGGCCGTGCCCTGCCCCGTGAGGAAGGGCGCTCGGACGTCCGCGTGGCGGAACGCCGAGACTCGGGCAGGCTCTCCGGAATGGCCGGGGAAAGTTGTCTTCGCCGGTGTCCGGGGCGGGCCCGCCGGAAGCGGGCCGCGTCGGAAAGCCGCACGGTTCCCGGAACGCTGTAGGATCCGGGCAGGAGGTTCGGCTGAATCCGTGTACGAAGATAAATTACACTCGCCGGCCGGCGGCGTCAAGGCTGATTCCGGGTCCGGGACACCTGGCAGAGCCTCCGGGAAGGGGATGTCGGCCATCCGCGCCGTCTTCAGGGTTAAAAATAATTTTCGGCGTATCCTGCCTGAATTTCCTGTCACGGGGTTGCTGAAGCCGCGCTGTATGGCGGGGTTCCTGGCCTGGATCCTTCACTTGCCTTTCTGTCGGCATGCCCTCCCAAGGATGGGGGGAGGCGGATCATGTCATGCAACTGGACGTGGCACGGAATATGCGTGGTTCCGGAGGGTCGCGCAAGTCCAGTCCCGGGGCGGGGTTCGGAATAATCAGGCTTGACGGGAGGAGCCTGCTGAAGCACGCCGGGATGTAGCGGGTCCGGGAGCATGCCGCCCATACCAAGATCTACCCACAATAATCACGAATCGACACTCGTGCATCGAATATAACCATGTTGCGAATAAAGGGTGCAGCAATAGCTCAAATTGCGGAGGCATGTTCCGCAGGGTGCCCGGGCAGGCCGGCTGCCCGCCTGGACCAGTGAGCTGCCGGCGGCACCGCCTGGCCGGGCTCGCTGAAGTTCCGTTGTCAAAAATGTTCAGAGAGCTTGTGTGCCAGCCCAGATCGGGAACATTTAACAGGAGGGCAAGTTAATTTTGAACAGATACCGGCATGAGGGCCAACTGAGCAGGCCGGCTGATTTTTTTTAACACGGCTGCCTTGTCAGGAACCAGGCGAACCCGGGTGCCGTTGACGGGCGGGGAGCGCAACTGTTACGGGAGCGGAAAGGCATCGCAATGGCTGACAAGCGCACCGGATTTTTGCGTCACGACGCAGGCCCTGCCGTGACAGGGGCGTGGCGAAGTGATGCCGTATAGTCATACAACGCAAGGAAGGGAAGGGAAACGATGAGAAATCTTGACGGGGATCGGCGGTCCGGCCTGTCCGGAAGGATTTTTTGACATATCCAACAATTTTGACAAATTTGACATTTCCAACATGTTTGACAATTTTGACATTTTTGACAATTTTCATTTTTGAAAGAAAGGTCGTTTTGACAGCCGATATCGCGACTTCCGTGACAACGCGGCTGCCGCGATGCCTCGAAGTCTTGTGGTCAGACCACTCGGGAAGATGGTCCGGGAGAAATCATCCCGCGCCTCTGCAGGACATGGACATTGGCGTCTCTGGGCTCCTGCGGCAAAGCCGCCAGCTCCCGGACGGCAGTCTGCCCGGCCTTTCCGACGTCCGGTGTCCGGTGTCCCCCTTCGCCTGTCTTCACAGGCAACGGCCCTTCAGGGTCACGGCGATCCCTCTTCACGCATTGAGGCGCTCCAGAACTCGAGCCTTGTGGTGCCACGCTCCTTCCGGATTCCGGAGAACTCTGGCCATTCCCTGAGGCTTTTGCAGGACTTGTGGCGCAAGCCGCTAAAGTCCACCCGGTTTCCGGTGATCATTTGCCACGCGAAAAGGCGCTCCCGAACATCTGCCTAGCGGCGTCATAGCACTCACCGCTTTCTGCGATCCCTCTCCCCGCCAACAGGCGCTCCATGTGCAGTGCCGCCGTGCGCTATCACGTTCTTGTCACGGACGCTCCAGTAACATGCCGGTTGGCAGGCGCTCGTCCTGCTTGCCTCTGCCCTGGAGGGGAACTCCTCTTCAGTTTAGGGCGTATTCCTATGCTGAGGGAGCTGGCATGGCCTTGAAATGGAGCGGAGCGGCGTGGAGCTGCGTGGTTATAGAGTGTGGAGCTGCGTGGTTATGGAGTTAAGTGGAGTGGAGTGGAGTGGAGTGGAATGGAATGGAGAGGATGAGGAGAGGACTTGGAATGGAGAGGGGCTTGGAGCTGCGTGGTTATGGAGAGGAGCGGCATGGAGTGGCGTGGTGATGGAGAGGAGCGGCGTGGTGATGGAGAGGAGCGGCGAGGAGTGGCGTGGTGATGGAGAGGAGCGGCGTGGTGATGGAGAGGAGCGGCGAGGTGATGGTGG
>JAISFP010000288.1 GCA_031263525.1 Deltaproteobacteria bacterium
AGGCGGGAAGCGCCCCGGGCGGCGGCCAGCCTCCAAGGCCGGCCGTCGCCACCTAAAGAGAAGCAGCGTCGACTAGCCTAAACGCAGGCTGCTCTCGTTCACCCACGTGAATGGTTACAACAAGTGCCTGATATGCCTCCACCGCGCCGGACAGGCTGACTCCGGGATGACAGGGCGGCCTGCCCGCGCCGGTCAGGCCGACTCCGGGAAGACAGGGCGGCCTCTCAGGGGCGCCGGGACGTTCCCGGTAGCCGAGGGCGCGGGTGTCAGGACGCCCGGGCCCTACAAATGGCATCGGCAACATGTGTACAGTCCGTATCATGCGCTTTTGCCCGGCTTCCCGACCGACCCCGTCTGCCTCCGCCACCGGAACGAAGTGCATTGCCGGCGCCTGGACGGGCACGGGTCATCGGAAGAAAGTTCGGGCGGGTTCCTGGCACGGCCTGCCTGCGGCGACACGGCCCCGGGCCGGTCCAGCACTGACGGCGGCCCCGGACCCCGCATGAGCCGGGAGAGCCGCCCTCAGCCTTGACGTCGGCCGCGCACTGAATGTAACCTGGCCAGGAATGCGGTCCGGATCCGGGAAGCTAACCGAGGGCCGGCACCGGGCCGCTTCCGGGAGCCGGGAGCAGACCTCGTGTCCAGAATCTGGAACTGTCCTCATGTCCAGGTCATGGCAAGGGCCTCAAGTCCAGGTCATGGAACAGGACCGAGCCAAGGGGCAATGCCGTGAGTCCGGACGGCGGCGCGGACACAGGCCGTCCGCGGAGAGCGGCGCTCTCCGCCGCCGGACCGGGGGATGAGCCGGAGGCACGGCCTAGGCAACGGTCGGGTCCAGGATTCATGAATGGACCCTGACAACTCGAGAGTCCCTGGCCAGGCCGCCACCTTACCTGGGGAGGTTCCAGAGCCCCCAGAGGCCAGAAAAGTCGCGCAGTGGCCCGGAGCCGCCCAGGAGGAGAAGGCTGACATGACGCTCACGGCCGTGCCGCCGGATTGCCTGCCGAAAGAGCTCGATACGCTCAAGATCTGGGCATCGGACGACGCCCCTGACCGAGAACTCGCGCTGAGGGCGAGGATTGTCACCCTGGCGCTCGCGGGCGAGGAGACCGTCGGGATAGCCATGTCGGTTCTCGCGGCTCGAAGCACGGTCGAGCGGTGGAGAGACGCCTTCGCCGCGTCCGGCACGGAAGGCCTTCTGGCGGCCCTTCCAAAGGGGCGGGCTGACGCCGCCCGCGAGCTGGCAGCGAATGCTCCGGGCCGGAGCCTCGAAACGCCGGCACCCGGAGGCCTGCAGGCCGGGTCCGGGGGGCTCCCTGGGGTCTTGGCTGAGACCGGCGCGGTTCCCCGTGATAAGGTCCCTGAGGGAGCCCCCGAAGTCCGTCATGCCGACGAGCCCGCGACTTCGGGCGGACCCGGTGACGGGCCGACGCTGACGGAAGGACCCGCCGACGGGCCGACGCTGACGGAAGGACCCGCCGACGGGCCCGCGACAGCGGACGGACCGGATTCCGGCGGGACAACTGATGCCGACGGGACGGACGGCGAGCCCCGCACGCACCAGCCGGTCCAGGAGAACGTCTCGCCCTCTGCCGTGGAGGCCGTGGTCAGGCTCGTCTCCGGACCCCCGCCGGACGGCGCGCGGCAGTGGACCGGAAGCCGCGTCGCGCGGGAGCTCGGGCTCTCGCCGTCCACCGTGTCCAGGGCATTCAGGGCCGCCGGAATCGCTCCCTCGCGGTTCTGGGGCATGGGGGCCGCCCTGGCCTCGCGGAGCCGGGAGGACATGGACGAGCTGGAACGCATGGCGGAAGGCCGCGCGCCGACACCCGAAATCTCCAGGCGGGCCGGGACCGTGATGGCCATCCTGCTCGGAGACAGCATGAGGGAAGCCGGCGTCCGGTTCGGCATGACGGTGGGCATGGCCAAGACCTGGTTCCGCGCGTTCGCCAAGCTCGGCCCGGGCGGGCTCGGGCAGGCAACGAAGGCGACCCGGCCCGAGAGCCCGGCAGTCGCCAGGGCCCGCCCGCTGGTGAGGGCGCTTGCCGCCGGCCCCCCTCCGGATGGCCGGGAGCGCTGGACCAAGCGGCTCATGGCCGACGAGCTGGGGACTACCGTCTGGAACGTCCACAGCGCGCTCCTGGCCGAGGGACTGCGGCTCGGTCCGCCGAACTCCGTCGACATCATCCTGGCCGAACGGAGCGGGGAGGAGCTGGCCGAGCTGGAACGCATGGCGGAAGGCCATGCGCCGACACCCGACATCGCGGCCCGCGCGGGGGCCGTCGCGGCGATCCTGGACGGCGGCACGGCGGCCGAGGCCGGCCTCCGTTTCGGCATGGCGGAGGAACAGGTTCTCCGCTGGACCCGCTCGTTCGCCCGGCTCGGGCCGGACGGTCTCTCCAGGATGGCCCCGGACGAGAGCCCTTCGGTCCTGAAGGCCCGGCCGCTAGCGAGGGCGCTCGCCCTCTCGCCCCCGCCGGAGGGCCGGGCCCGCTGGACCCCGGGACTCATCGCCGAACAGCTAGGCATGAGCCGCGCGACCGTCGACAGGGCGCTCGAGGAGGAGGGGATACGCCTCGGCCCTGAGACAGTCGCCGCCAGGATCATGGACGTGCGGAACGCGGAGGACATGGCCGAGCTGGAACGCATGGCCCAGGGCCTGGCGCCGACACCCGAAATCGCGTCGAGGGCCGCCGCCGTCGCGGCGGTCCTCGACGGCGAGACCCCGGCCCGGGCGGGCGCGCGCTTCGGCCTGCCGCCCTCCGAGGCGGGCAGGTGGGCCCGCTCGTTTGCCAGGGGCGGGCCTGACGGGCTCGTGCGCATGGCCCCGAGCGACGGCCCGGTCGTCCAGGAGACCCGGGCTCTCGTGAGGTCCGTCCTGAGCGGTCCCCCCCCGGCAGGCTGCAAGATCTGGACCGCGCCGCTCGTCGCCGAGAGGCTGGGAGTGAGCCGCGCCACGGTCAACGCGGCGCTCGACGCCGAGGGGATACGCCTCGCCACGGACGGCGCCGCGGACAGGATCCTGGCCGCCCGGAGCGACGAGGATCTCAGGGAGCTGGAACGCATGGCGCAGGGCGTCGGCGCGGCTCCGGAAGTCGCGGCCCGCGCCGCGGCCGTCATCGCTCTCCTGGACGGCGAGACAAGGTCATCCGTCGCCGCGCGATTCGGCATGCGGCCTTCCATGTTCTCGCACTGGGCCCGGTCGTTCGCGGTGCTCGGACCTGTTGGCCTGGTGAACATGGCGCCGCACGACGCGCCCGCCGTCCGCGAGGCCCGCGCTCCGATAAGGGAGCTCGCGGCCGGGCCGCCTCCCGAGGGACGGGACCGCTGGACCCAGGCGCTGATTGCCGAGAAGCTGGGGCTGAGCCCCTGGACCGTCAAGAAGGCCGTCGAGGCCGAGGGGATATGCCTCGTGCCGGACCGCCCCGCTGACGCGATCCTGGCCGCGCGGAGCGAGGAGGACATCGCCGAGCTGAAACGCATGGCTTCCGGCGAGGCCTCCCCCAAAGTCGCCGCGCGGGCGGGGGCTGTCCTGGCGGTCCTGGAAGGCGAGACGCTTTCCGCCGCCGGCAGGCGTTTCGGCATGTCGCACGCCCCGGTCTCGGAATGGGCCCGGTCGTTTGCCAAGCTCGGCCCGGAGGGGCTCATGCGCAAGGCCCCGTCCGACTCCCCGTCAGCCAGGAACGCGCGCCAGCTGGTGAGAGATCTGGACTACGTGCCTCCTCCGGAAGGCCACGACCACTGGACCCCGACCCTCGCCGCCCGGGAGACGGGGGTGAGCCGCACGGCGGTCTCGAAGGCGCTCGCGGCGGAGGGGATACGCCTCAGCCCGCAAACGGCCCTGGAGATGATACGGGCCTCGCGGAGCTGGGAGGATCTTGACTGGCTCGGACGCATGGCTGCAGGCGGCGCTCCCTCCCCGGAGATCGCGGCCCGGGCCGGCGCCGTGGCGGCCGTCGTCGACGGCGAGCCCCTTGCCGCCGCCGGAAAGCCTTTCGGCATGACGCGTGCCGAGGTCTTCGGGTGGGCCACCTCGTTCGCCAGGCTTGGACCAGACGGCCTCGAGCGCATGTCGAAGCACGAGGGCCCGGCCGTCCTCGAGGCGCGCCGCCAGCTGAGGGCGCTCGCGAACTCCCCTCCCCCGGAGGGCGCAAGCCGCTGGACGGCCGACCTCCTCGCCAGGGAGCTGGGGCTGAGCCCCTCGACAGTCCTGACGGCTCTCGCCGCCGAAGGGATACGCCTCGCGCGTCCGGTCGCCGCCCGCGGCACGCTTGCCGCCCGGAACGACGGGGACCTGGCCGAACTCCTCCAGATGGCGGACGGAGCGCCGCCCACCTCGGACATCGGGAAGCGTGCCGGGTCGGTCGCGGCATTCCTCGGCGGCGAGTCCCTGGCCGCCGCGGCCTCGAGCTTCGGCATGACGCCGTCCGAGGTCGCCAGGTGGGCCGGCACGTTCGCCGCGCTCGGCCCGGAATCCCTCTCGCGCAGGACGCCGGACGCCTGCCTGGGCTATCAGGATGCGCGCCCCCTGGTGAAGGCCCTCGCGCTCTGCCCTCCCCCGGCGGGCCATGACGGCTGGACCGCGTCCCTCGTCGCCAGCGAGCTGGGGCTGGACTACCAGAAGATACGGAAGGCGCTCGCGGCGGAGGGCATACGGCTCGCCGGGGGACGCGCCGGGGACAGGATCCTGGCCGAACGGAGCGCGGAGGAGCTCGCCGAGCTCCGGCACATGGCGGAAGGACACGCCCCTTCCCCCGAGATAGCGGCGCGCGCCTCCGCGGTCGCGGCCGTCGTCGCCGGCGAGGACATGACGTCCGCCGGAAGGCGTTCCGGCCTTTCCCGGGATCTGGCGAAACTGTGGACCCGCTCGTTCGCCCTGGCCGGACCGGACGGGCTCGCGCGCCTGGCGTCCGACGACCCGGCCGTCCTGGAGACGCACCGGAGGGTGAGACAGCTCGTGGACGGCCCCCCTCCGGACGGGGCGGCGCGCTGGACGCTGCCCGCCATAGCCGGCCGGCTGGGCATGAGCCGCACGGGGGTCTCCACCGCACTCGCGGCCGAGGGGATACGTCTCGACCCGGAAAGCCACGTCGACAGGATCCTCGCGGGCCGGAGCGGGGAGGACCTCGCCGAGCTGGGCCGCATGGCGCGGGGCCGGGCCCCCTCCCCCCAGATCGTCTCGCGCGCCCAGGCCGTGGAGGCCGTCCTCGGCGGCGAGAGCGTGTCGTCCGTCGCCGGCCGCTTCGGCATGAAGCAGAACCAGGTCTACTACCTGTCCAGCTCGTTTGCCCGGCTCGGTCCGGAAGGCCTCATTCTCGGCTCCCGGCCCGCGTCCGCCCGGAAGCCGCGGCCCGACGGCGGGGATTCCGGCTGACGGCCGGTCCCGTGAGGGCCTGACGCGCCGGGGGCAACCCCGGCCCCGCCCCTGGCTGAGCGCGGGACATCCCGGGCCGGGAAGCGCGAGGCGCCCGGGTCGGCCTGCACGGACCCTGCCGGGCCGTACGTCCGCGTCACGGACGGCCACGCCTGCCCCGGCAGGGCCGGAGGGGATCATTTCTGCGGGTTGACACAACCGATGGCACATATGTCCGATCGTATCCGAAATATGGCAAGACTGCCCGCCGGCCCGGGACGGACTCGCAGGGCCATGGGCAGACTTCCTCCAGGCCGGAGACTGACTCCCTCAGGTCCGGAGGCGGATTCCTTCCGGGCCTGGGGGGAACTCCCTCAGGTCCGGGGACGGACTCGCTCAGAGCCTGGGCCGGATTCCCTCCGGGCCGGGAATTGCCACACTCCTGGCCGGAGGCGGATTCCCTCCGGGCCTGGTGAGGATTTCCTCCGGCCCGGGTGCGGACTCCCTCCAGGACATGGACGGACTTCCTGCTTGCCGGGGACGGTCTCCCTCCGGACCGGGGACAGACTCCCTCCGGGACATGGACGGACTTCCTCCTTGCCGGGGACGGACTTCCTCCTTGCCGGGGACGGACTCCCTCCTTGACACGGACGGACTTCCTCCTTGCCGGGGACGGTCCCCCTCCGGACCGGGGGCGGACTCCCTCCGGCCCAGGGGCAGACCACCTCCGGGCCTGGGACGGACAACCTCCGGGCCGCAGGCGGTTTTCCTCCGGGCCAGCGTCCGCCATCGCCACGAACCGGCAAACTCTTTGCCCTTAAAGCCGGCCCCCCGCCGGGAGACCGGCTCCCCTGGCGGGGGGGCATGTTCTTCCGGGCCTTCCGCGCCCGGACGCGGGCTACTCGGCCAGCTCCTCCAGGAGCTCAGGGGACGGCACGAAGAAGAGCGTCCCGGTGCGGGCCTCGGAGAAGTCCAGCAGGCGGTCCGTGTTGCCCGGGGGGTCGCCCAGGAACATGTTCTCCAGCATCTTCCGCGTGGCGGTGAAGGTGGAGGCGTAGCCTATGAAGTATGTGCCGTGCTCGTTCATCGAGGGGTTAGCGAAGGCCATGTTGGCGCGGACTATCTTTATCTCCGAGCCGTCCTCGGCCTTGATGTTGGTCACGGCGTTGTGGGCGTTCTCGGGCTTGACGCCGTCCGCGAGCTCGCGGTCGTCGTACTTGCGCCTGCCCACGGCCTTCTCCTGGTCCTCGGTGGAGAGCGCGTTCCAGGCGCGCATGTCGTGGACGTACTTCTGCACGAAGACGTAGCTCCCGCCCCTGAACTCCGGCTCGCCGTCCCCTATGACCGCCGCGGCCTCCTTCTCGTCCTGGACGTCGGGGTTCTCGGTGCCGTCCACGAAGCCTATGATGGCGCGGCTGTCCAGGTACCTGAACCCGTGGGTCTCGTCTATGGACAGGACCGAGTCGCCCAGGAAGTCCGCCGCCGCGGCCGCGACCTCGTAGGCCAGGTCCATCCTCGACGCCCTCACGTGCAGGAGGATGTCGCCTGGTGTGGAGGGGGCGACGTGCCTCTCCCCCCTGATCTCGACGAAGGGCGCGAGCTCCGCCGGCTTCCGCCTCTTGGGGAAGAGGTGGTCCCAGGCGCCCGACCCGAATCCTATGACGCAGGAGACCTCCTCCTTCGGGAAACGGCCCCGGAGGCTCTTGACCGTGACGGGCACGCCGCCCAGCATGGCCTTCACGGAATCGATGTCGTCCGGCCTGTTCAGGCCGTACACCAGAAACAGCGCGTGGGTGCCCGGCTTGTTCGTGACATCCTGGTGGCTCATGAGACACACCTCCCTTGGGTCTTGCGACCGTCCGGGAGCGGAGCGGCCCCCGGGGAACTGTTGGGTTCGGCTTCAGGCTCCGGCGGGCAAGGGTCCGCGGGAGCGGCGAGGACCCTCCGCCGGCAGGCGGTCCGGAGGGTGCGGAAGGGCGCCGGCGGGGCCGGCCTCCCCGCGGCAGTTGCGTCCCGGGCAGGCGCGGCCTGCGCGGACAGGGGCGTCCGGCCCGGGCAGGGGGGACAAGGACGTCCCCGGACGGGCGCGGCCCGCCGGGACGGGGAAATCCGGCACGGCCAGAGGCCGGCAGGCACGAAAGCCAGGCCGGAACAAGGCTGGAGTGGCCAAGGCAGGGGCAAGGAGTCAACCGCGAGGAAGGCCAGGGCGGCCAGCGCCGGCCGTCAGCCTCTCCCCTTCTCCCACTTCATCTCCCTCTTCCTCACCTCCTCATCCTGCGATTCCTGGCCATCGGCTTTCCCGTGAATCTCCCACGAATTTCTGGCTATTCTCTCCCGCTGCCTCCCTCTGCCCGGCCTTCCTCCCGGCCCTGCCTCATCGCCTGACGCCTCCCTCTGCCCGGCCTTCCTCCCGGCCCTGCCTCATCGCCTGACGCCTCCCTCAGCCCGGCCTTCCTCCCGGCCCTGCCTCATCGCCTGACGCCTCCCTCGGCCCGGCCTGCCTCCCGGCCCGGCCTCCTCGCCGGACGCCGCCCGCTGCCCGGCCGGCCTCCCGGCC
>JAISFP010000300.1 GCA_031263525.1 Deltaproteobacteria bacterium
GGACGGTACAGGTTCGTGCCGGCAGGCCATGCGGAGGGCTAAGGCAAAGGGCGACAGCGCCGGCGGCCGGTACAGTTTCGTGCCGTCAGGCCCTGCGGAGGGCTAAGTCAAAGGGCGAAAGGGCCGGCGGACGGTACAGGTTCGTGCCGGCAGGCCCTGCGGAGGGCAAAGGCAAAGGGCGAAAGAGCAGGCGGACGGTACAGGTTCGTGCCGGCAGGCCATGCGGAGGGCTGAGTCAAAGGGCGAAAGGGCAGGCGGACGGTACAGGTTCGGGCCGGCAGGGCCTGCGGAGGGAAAAGGCAAAGGGCGAAAGGACGGGCGGACGGCGAAGGTTCGGGCCGGCAGGCCCTGCGGAGGGCAAAGGCAAAGGGCGACGGCAGCCGTCGGCGCCGGAGCAGGCGGACGGCTGAGGAGACTGGCACGGTTTCAGGCGGAAGACTATCCGTCCGGCACGGCCGGGCGCCCGGTTCGCGGGCGGCACGTGACCGGCAAGTTACGGAAGAGCACGGGAAAGGCCTTCAGGGGATGTACAGGAAACGGCGCAGCATACACTTCGTGGGCATAGGCGGGATCGGCATGAGCGGCATAGCCGAGGTGCTCCACAACCTGGGGCATGCGGTGAGCGGCTCGGATCTGGCCGAAGGCGCCCAGACGAGAAGGCTCGCGGGGCTCGGGATAGCCGTCCGCCTGGGCCATGACGCCGGGCACGTCTCCGGGGCGGACGTGGTGGTGGTGTCCTCCGCGGTGAGCGACGACAACCCCGAGGTCGTCGCCGCGAGGGACCAGCGCATCCCGGTCATACCCCGGGCCGAGATGCTCTCGGAGCTGATGAGGCTCAAGACTTCCGTCGCGGTGGCCGGGAGCCACGGAAAGACTTCGACCTGCTCGCTCCTCGGCACGGTGCTCACCGAGGGCGGGCTGGACCCGACCCTGGTGATAGGCGGCCGGGTGGACAACCTGGGCCTGAACGCCAGGCTGGGCCAGGGCGACCTCCTGGTTGCCGAGGCCGACGAGTCCGACGGGTCATTCCTGCTCCTCTCCCCCACTGTCGCGGTGGTGACCAACATCGACCGCGAGCACATGAACTATTACCGGGACATGGACCACCTGCGGGAGACTTTCCTGACCTTCATAAACCGGGTTCCCTATTACGGGGCGGCCGTCCTGTGCCTGGACGATCCCGGCGTCCAGGGCCTCATGCCCAGGGTGAGGAAGCGCTTCGTCACCTACGGGCTCTCAGCCCAGTCGAACGTCACGGCCCGCAACATAGTGAGGGAGCTCTGGGGCCACTCCTTCGAGCTCTGGGCCGGGGGCGAGCTCCAGGGGACGCTCAAGCTGAACATCCCCGGACGGCACAACGTCCTTAACGCCCTGGCGACGGCCGCGGTCTCGCTGGAGATGGGCGTGAGCTTCGGCGACCTGAAGCGCGGGGTGGAGAGGCTCTCCGGGGTGGGACGCCGCCTCGAGAGGAAGGGCGAGGCCGCGGGCGTGAGCGTCCTGGACGACTACGGCCACCACCCCACGGAGATCAGGGCGACCCTGACCGCCCTTGCCGAGACCTTCCCCGACAGGAGGAGGATCGTCATCTTCCAGCCGCACCGCCACACGAGGACGCGGGACCTCTTCGACGAGTTCGTGACCTCCTTCAACCAGGCGGACCTCCTGTGGATAGCCGACATCTACGCGGCCGGCGAGGAGCCCGCGGAGGGGGTGGACTCCAGGGCCCTGTGCGAGGCGGTGAGATCCCACGGCCACGGCGGCGTCCGCTACGGCGGCAGGGTCTCCGAGATCCCCGGCGAGGTCGTGGGGGAGCTTAGGCCCGGAGACGTGGTGCTCACCCTCGGCGCCGGGAACGTCTGGGAGGCCGGGGCGGAGATCTTGAGAAGGCTCGGAGGGGCGGACGCGTGACGGGGCTCCCCCACATGGACGCGGCGTCCCGCCCCGGATCTGCCGGGGCGGCGGGCGCGGGCTTCGGCGGAACCGGCGGCTTCTCCGGTTCCGGCGGTCCCTTCGGGTCCGGCGTCTCCGGCGGCTTCTCCGGGTCCGGGGGTTCCGGCGTCTCCTTCGGCTCCGGCGGTTTCTCCGGGTCCGGGGGTTCCGGCGGCTCCGGCCCCGGGTTGCCCACCGCCCCTGGACGCGGCCCCGGCGGCGGGGGCGGCTCCCATGCGGCCAGGCGCGACGCCTGGGCGTGGGCCGGCATGGTTCCCAAGACGCTGGAGTCGATCGCGGCGTCCTCTCCCTCGGCCCTGGAGATCCTGGCGCCGCTGGCCTGGATGACGAGCTTCAGGACCGGCGGCCCCGCCGCCCTGCTCGGCAGGCCGGGGGACGCGGAGGAGCTCGCGGGCCTCGCCAGCTGGGCGTCGCGAAACGGCCTGCCTTTCCTTGTCCTGGGCGGCGGGACCAACCTGCTCGCTGACGACATGGGGTTCCGGGGGCTCGCGGCGGTCCTTTCCGGGAGCTTCAGGAAGGCGAGCTACCTGGACGGCGGGGAAGGAGGCCGCGGGGCCTCGAGGATCCTGGCGGGGGCCGGCGTCAGGCTCTCGGAGGTGGCGGACATGGCCAGGGCCGCGGGCCGTTCCGGCTGGGCACGGCTCCGCGGGATACCGGGGACCCTGGGCGGGGCGCTCGTCATGAACGCCGGCGCGAACGGGACGGAGACCGGGGACCTGACGGTCAGCGTGAAGGTGCTCCCGGTGACGGGCGCCGGGGTGTCCGGGGCGGCGGCGGAGATAGGCAGGGAAGGAGCGGGGTTCAGGTACAGGGGATCGGATCTGGCGGCGGCGGGCGTCGTGCTCGGGGCCGAGCTCCTCCTGGGCGACCCCGCCCCGGAGGAGGAGATCAGGCGGCTCGAGCGGGAGACGCTGGACGCCAGGCGCAGGAGGCTCCCCGCGGAGCCCTCGGCCGGCTCGGTCTTCCGGAACCCCGAGGGCGACAGCGCGGGCAGGCTCGTGGACGCGTGCGGCCTGAAGGGCCGCAGGATAGGCGGGGCGGTGGTGAGCCCCAGGCACGCGAACGTGATAGTGAACGCCGGGGGCGCCACCTCCTCCGAGGTGAGGGCGCTCGCGGCCCTGGCCCGCCACGAGGTCCTGAGGCGTTTCGGGACAGAGCTGGAGGCGGAGGTGCTCATGCTGGACACGAGAGGGGTTCCCTACCCATGACGAACTTCCGCACCACGCGCAACCCTCTCGGGCACGGCGGCACGGGCCGTACCGGCCGCAAGATGGTAACCCCCCTGGGCCGCGCGCGCCGCGTGGCCGAGGCCGCCGGCACCGCGCCCGCGCCCAGGGCGGCGGGCGGCGTCGCCCCGGCCTCCGGCGGCGGGAACCTGAGGGCCGTGCCCGTGAAGTCCGCGCCGGCCCGCGGCGAGAAGCCCAGGCAGAAGAAGGCCGCCGCGCCGGCCGGCTCCGGGAACGTCGTGAAGGCCCTGAAGGCCGCGCCCGGCGCGATCCGCAAGCTCGCCTCGCTGTGCCTCTACGCGGTCATAGCCACCGCGGCCCTGGCGGCGGTCTCCGCGGGGTGCCTGTACGCCTACTACTCCTTCTCGGACAGCGACTACTTCCTCATCAAGCGCCACGACATCCGCGGCATCTTCCGGGTCTCCCGCCAGGAGGTCCTGGCCGCCGCCGGCCTCGACCGCCCCGTCAACACGCTCACATTCGACACCCAGGCCGCGGTCCGGGGCCTGAAGAGCCTGCCCTGGGTCGAGGAGGCCGACATCTCCCGCGCCCCGCTCCCGGACGGCATCACGGTGAGGGTCACGGAGTACAGGCCGCGTGCCGTGGTCGCCCTCGACCGCCTCTACTACCTGGACGCGAAGGGCCGCCCCTTCAAGAGCCTGGAGCCCGGCGAGAACCCCGACAAGCCCATAGTGAGCGGCTTCACGCTTGACGAGCTCTTAAACGAGGGCCCGCTGGCGGGCCAGGCGGTGTCGGAGGTGTTCGACCTCATGGACGTCCTGGACCGGCGCGCGGACGGCTGGAGGCTGGAGGAGATTTCCGAGATCCGGAGGGACCCGGACATTGGCGTCACCCTCTTCACCAGGAGCTCGGGCATCGAGGCCCGCCTGGGATTCGGCCCCTTCGCCGAGAAGGTGGCCAGGCTAGGCAGGGTCACGGACCGCCTGAGGTCCAGGGGGCACCTGGCGGGCGTCTCCCACATGAACCTGGAATGCACCCCCCGCGTGACGGTCCGCTGGGAGAGGGGCGCCAAGCCCCCCGACGTCGGCGTCCCCGAGGAGGAGGAGGGCGTTCCGGGCTACGACGGCGAGGTTCCCCCGTCGCTCGCGGCCGTGCAGGCCGGGCCCCAGGGCTGAGGGGCGGGAAGGGTCGCGGAAGGTCCCGGTCTTCAGGCTTCAGGGCTTCAGGCTTCAGGCATCAAGGCCACTGGCTTCAGGCATCAGGGCATCTGGCTTCAGGCATCAGGGCTACTGACTTCCGGCTTCAGGCATCAGCCATCCGGCTTCAGGCATCAAGGCATCACGACCTTTCCCCGGGCCGGGACAACAGGCCCTTCCGGAAGGAGCTTCGGACATGACGGAACAGGACCGCGACAGGCTGGTCGGCCTGGACATCGGCACCACGAAGGTCAGCTGCGTGGCGGCTGTGGAGAACGACTTCGGGGGGCTCGAGATCATCGGGGTCGGGAACGTGCCCTCCCTTGGCATGACCCGCGGCCAGGTGACGAACATGGAGGCGGCCAAGTCCTCCATATCCAAGGCGGTGGACGAGTGCAGGCGGATGGCCGGCTGCCGCATAGAGGACGTCTACGTGGGCATAGCCGGCGGGCACATAGCCAGCTTCAACAGCCACGGGCTGGTGGCCGTCCGCGACAAGTCCGAGAAGCTCGTGACCGAGGAGGACAAGCGCCGGGCGGTCGAGGCCGCCGAGACCCTGAACATCCCCCAGGGCAGGATAATCGTCCAGAGCATCCCGCAGGAGTACAAGGTCGACGACGTCGAGGGCATCCTGGACCCCCTGAACATGGTGGGCGTCCGCCTCGAGGTGAAGGTCCACGTCATAACCTCGGCGCTGAACGCCTACCAGAACATCGTGAACTGCGTGACCGACGCGGACCTGAACATGAAGGAGATGATCCTCGAGTCGCTCGCCTCGGCCGAGGCGGTCCTGACCCCCCAGGAGATGGACGTCGGCGCGGCGGTACTGGACATAGGGGGCGGGACTTCGGACGTTGCCATATATTCGGGGGGGTCGGTCAAGTACTCGGGCGTGGTCGCCCAGGGCGGCGACAACCTCACCCAGGACCTGGCCCTCGGGCTCCGCACCTCGCTCGAGACGGCCGAGCGCTTCAAGGTGGCCAGGGGCGCTCTCCGCCCGGACCTCCTCTCCTCGGAGGCACTGGTGATCCCGTCCCTGGGCGGCCAGCAGAAGGAGGAGGACCCCGCGAACTTCTGCGCCATCCTCGAGAGGCGCATGACCGAGATCCTGGAGGCCGTGAACATGGAGTTCGTGAAGAGCGGCATGGACCAGGACGTCCACGAGGTGGTGCTGACCGGCGGCACGTCCATGCTTCCGGGCCTCACGGACCTGGCCCGCAGGATCCTGAACCGGGGCGTCCGCCTGGGCGAGCCGCGCATCGAGGGGGGCCTGAGCTCGATGGTGAACGACCCCCGCTTCTCCACGGCCATAGGCCTGGTCATGTACGGCCACCGCTCGGACCGCGAGTACCGCGACCCCACCCAGAGGGGCGGGGGCGGCCCCGGCGGGCAGGGGGTCTTCGGCAGGATGTTCAGGGGAATCAAGGGCTTCTTCACGGGAGACTGACGGGGGCGCCGTCCCCCTGCGGGCGCCGGCATCCCGCCGGTCGCCTCGCCTGACGCCCCGCGACACGGCGGGGCGGGGGCGGGAATCCGGACGTGCGGTGGCGCGCGGAGCCGCAGGGACAGGATAAAGGGCTCCGCAAGGACGCCGGGTGTCGGTTTTAATGCCAGGGATGACGCCAGGGCAAGGCAGATTTCAGCAGTCGCGCGGGATCCGGACGCAGGGCGGAGCGAGGACAGGTCGCAGGGCGTAGCGGGGACAGGGCGCAGGTCGCCCGCGTGAGTGGGACGCGGCGAGCGCGGGTTGCGGGGCGCCGGCGGGGACAGGCCGCGGGGCCCCTTGAGGACACAGGGCACTGGCTTCGATGTCCGGGATGACGTCCGGGCTCGGGCAGCCGCGGAAATCTGGCGGCACGCGGCCCCCCGGCATCATCCGCAGAACTTTCCTGGCGGGACATGACCGCCCGCTGCCCCGGCGCGGCCGGGCAGAAAAAGGGACAGAAATCTTAACTACGGCGGCCCCCCGCACGCCCGCCGCCCCGGCACTCCGGGTGAGAGGGGGAAAGGACACGGCTATGGCTGAGATCATCACGGCGCTGGACATAGGCACCACGAAAATCTGCTGCATAATCGCATCCCCGGACGACAACGGGGGGGTGAACATCGTCGGCATCGGGAACGCGCCGTCCAGGGGCATGGCCCGCGGCATGGTCACGAACGTCGACCGCACGGTCAGCTCGATAAGGGCCGCGGTGACCGAGGCGGAGCGCATGGCGGGCTGCACGGTCGGCAAGGTCATGCTGGGCCTGGCCGGCGGCTCGGTCAACTGCTACAACTCCAAGGGGGTGGTGGGGGTCCGCGACCAGCGCAACCGCATCATCACCGAGGACGACAAGCGCAGGGCCATCGAGTCCGCGGTGGCGGGGGAGGTCCCCCAGGACCGCGAGCCGCTCCACACCATCGAGCAGGAGTACTCGGTGGACGGCCAGACGGGCATCAAGGACCCGGTTGGAATGATGGGCATGCGCCTGGAGGTGAACATGCACATCTCCACGGTGTCGCTCTCGGCCCTCCAGAACGTCCTGAACTGCGCCCGCCAGTCGGAGCTGCAGGTGGACGACGACGACGTCGTCCTGGAGTCCCTGGCCTCCGCCGAGTCCGTCCTCACCCCGGCCGAGATGGGCATGGGCGTGGCGATACTCGACTTCGGAGGCGGGACCACCGACATAGGGGTCTTCGCAAAAGGCTGCATCCGTCACACCAAGGTCCTCAACCTGGGGGGTGACAGCCTGACAAGGGACATCTTCATGACCCTCCGGACCAGCATGGACGAGGCGGAGCAGCTGAAGATAAACGACGGGTGCTGCCTGTCCACCCTGCTTCCCGCCGAGGACGAGATCATTTCCGTGCCCGGCCCGGACGGGGTGCCGGTGGCGGAGGTGAGCCGCCACATCCTCTGCGACATCCTGGAGAGCAGGGTGGAGGAGATTATGGGGCACGTCTCGCAGGAGCTCATCATGAGCGGCTTCGACGACCAGGTGATGGAGATCGTCATCACCGGGGGCTCGTCGCTCCTGCGCGGGGTCCCCGAGCTCGCGACGGAGATCTTCGACCGTCCCGTTCGCGTGGGCTACCCCGCCAGCATGGGCGGGCTCTCGCAGCTGGTGAACTCCCCGAAGTTCTCCACTGGCCTGGGGCTGATCCTCTACGGCCTGAAGAACCACGACGAGTTCGCCAGGCAGGCCGGGGGCTCCGGTTCCGGCGGCGGCGGGCTCATCAACAGGCTGTTCGGCAGGATCCTGGGCCGGGGCGGGGCGGCGTGAGCAGGACCGCGCGGACCGGCGGGGCGCCCCTGGCCCTGCCTGGAAGAGGGGCGGCGGGGTACTCGGAGCCCTGAGCCCCGCCGGAGACTGGAACGGCGGGGCGCCTCCGGCCCAGCCGGGAAGAGGATCGGCGGGGAGCCCTGAGCCCCGCCGGAGACTGGACCGACGGGGCGCCTCCGGCCCCGCCCGGGGGAGGACCGGCAGGGCGCCTCCGGCCCTGCCGGAAGGCGGGCGGCAGGCGTACCCCGCCTCAGCCCCGATTTTTCTGCCCGGATCGGGGCGGCGGGTCCTCACGGGGCGGCTTTTCGGCGAAAATGCGGGAGAGTCCGGGGCCTGACGGGGCGTCGCCCGGCAAGGCAGGCAGTTTCGGGGCTCATGACTAGCGGGGTTCCGGAGGGATCCGGGGCCGCGCCGCAGAAGGGGAGCGGGGAAGACATGTCCGGCACCGCTCGCAGTCATGGGAAGAAGGGCGGCCGCCGGCAGGCTCCCGGCTCCGGCGTGACCGTCGCGGGCGTCGGGGGGCTCGGCGGCAAAATGGTCGACTCCATGATCCGGCGGCTCGGGACGGAAGGGGCGGGCGCCATCCGGTTCGTGTCGGCCAACTCCGACAGCCAGGACCTCGGGCGCGGGCTCGCGCCCGTTAAGATCCTCCTGGGCCCCGAGACTTCCCGCGGCAGGGGGTGCGGCGGCAGGCCGGCGAGGGGCCGGCGCGCCGCAGAGGAGGTGAAGGACGAGATAAGAAAGGCGCTCGCCGGGACTGAGCTCCTCCTGATCGCCGCCGGGATGGGCGGCGGGACCGGGACAGGCGCCGCGCCCGTCGTGGCAGAGGCCGCCGGGGCGCAGGACACGCCTCCCGTCATCGTATCCCTCGCAGCCACCCCGTTCCGATGGGAAATTGGACGGCGGAAGATTTCCGACCGGGCGGTCGCCGGGCTCCTCGAGAGCTGCGACTGCGTCATAGCCATGTCGAACGCCGCGGTGGAGGACAACGTCATCTGCTCGGCCGCGAGCCTGGTCAAGACGCTGGAGGCGGCGAACGGATTCGTGCTCGGCCATGCCGCTGGCCTGGCCGAGATGCTCGCCGGCGCGGCCGAGAAGGACGATTGGGGGTTCGAGATTCTGAGGGATTTCTTCCGCGGGGCCGGGAAGGGTTTCGTTGGCGTGGCGGACGGTTCCGGCGACCGTTTCCGGGAAGCCGTCGAGAACGCGCTGGCCTCGCCGTTCATGGCGGGCCGCCCTCCGAAGGGCAGGGCCAGGCTGGCGGCGGGCGTCATGTGCGGGGACGATCATCTGCTGGACTCGTCCGGGATACAGGCGGTCATTGAAATGGGTGCGCTTGTCGAACGCGAGACGGACATGCGTTTCGGGCTGCAGTGCCGCTGCTACCGGTCTGCGGCCCTTGACGGCACCGGCGCCATCCGCGCGGTGGTCGTAGCCGTCGGGGTCAGTGGCTGAGGGGAGTCCCCGCAGGTACGCTCGGGCTGGCGCGGCGCGGGATTCCGGACGGGTCGGGCGCGCGGGGCTGAAAACAGGCGGGGCCGAGAGGAGGGGAACGTGGAACAGGAATCCCGGACGGGCGGCAGAGGGTCCTGGCCCGGCACTGGCAGGAGGGGGGCGGCGCCAGCCAGAAATGCGGCAGTCCTGGGCGTCGGAGGATGCGGCTCGAAAATCGTCGACAGCGTGATCCGGGGAGGGGCCGCGGGCGGCGTGAGGTGCATCGCCGCCGACGCCGATTCCGGGGACCTCGGGAAGGCGCTCGCCCCGGTAAAGGTTCTCCTGGGCCCGCGGGCCGGGGGCAGGGGATGCCGCGGCGACGCCGAAGCTGGCCGGAAAGCCTGCAGCGAGGCCGCGAACGAGCTTGCCGGCGTGATCGCGGGGGCCGGGATCCTCGTCGTCGTCGCCGCCACGGGCGGCGGGACGGGCGGCGGCGGGGCGCCCGAGGCGGTCCGGATCGCGAGGGGGCTGGACGTCCCCCCGCTTGTCGTGACGTTCGCCGTGACCCCCTTCGACTGGGAGAGGCCTTCGCGGGGGGGCGCGGCCGGCCCGGCGTCCCCGGACGCGGCGCTGGAGGAGCTGGCCCGGGCTGGCGGAGCCCATGTGGTCGCGAGAAATGCGGGGCTGAGCGGGAGGGAGCCGCGGGGCGCGAGGCTCGCCGATGCCATGGGCCGGGCGAATTCGGCGATCGGGGAAGCCGTCATGGGCGTGGTCGACATTTTCAAGCGGGCCCCCGGAATGTTCGCGGACCCTTCGGAATTGGAGAGCCTGCTTGCCGGGCCCGGCAGGCTCCTGGTCGGCTGCGGGAAGGGCGCCGGCGACGCCGCCGTGAGGGACGCCTTCCGCGGGGCCCTGGCCTCCCCCCTCATGGGAGGCCGCGCGGTCAGGGACTGCGGGTGGCTCCTGGTGAATATCGAAACGGGAACCAGCCTGACGGAGGATCTCTTGGACATGATAAACGACGCCAGGAGGGAGGCGGGCCCCGGCTTCGACATCATCTTCCTCAGGACGACCTACGATGACCTGGAAGCTTCCGGGACGGCCTGCGTGACCCTGGTCGCTTCGTGCCTCCCCGTGCCGGAGGAGGGCCCCGCCTGATTTCTCCGGCGGCCGGGCTGGCCGGGCGGCCTGATGCCGGGATCGGGCGCCTGGATTTTCCGGCGGCCGGGCTGGCCTGACGACGGGGGCCTGGCGTCCGGCCCTTTCGCCGGAAGGACCGGCCGGACGAGAGGGCCGGGTCGGGGATCTGCGGCGGGGATCGGGGGCAAGGATGCCGGGACCGCGCCGGCGCCCGGGGGCCCCGCGGGAGGTTGGGCGACATTTTTGTCGGATTCCAAATCAGACTGAAATCGCTCCCCGCCCGGCGCCCGTCCGCGGGCCCGCGCCGGTTCTCGCTGCCCTCCGGGAAGTCGTTTGCTTAGCGTGCCGGCGAGTTTCCGCCGCGCGGGGGCAGCTGGCGGGGGAAGCGCCCCGCCGCGTGGTCTTCCGGGACTTCCCGGGGGGCGGCGGGCCGGCGAATTTGCCCCGCGGAGCGCCGGGAGCCGGCTCCGGAAGGAGGTGCGGGAGGCGAAATTGGGTAGGACGAGTCGGTCGCCGCGGGGGCACGTCCGCGGACCCCGGGGCTGCCCCGCCGGCCGGCGGCGCGAGTTCCGCGAGAGGCTCCGGCGCGGGGCCGGACGCTCCGGAACAGGCCTGCGGACGGGCTTTCCGGCATGCGGGGGGCGAGGAGCTCATGGGAATTCCGGGGGAAGGGAAAAAAATCTTCGGGCGGGGCGAATACCGCTTGACAGGGGGGCGGCCATTTGGGAGAATGGGCCAAGGGAAATTACCGGCCGCGTCGGCCTTTCGGTAAGCACAGGGCGAACAGGACAGGGAAGCATCGTGGATCGGCCTCTCCGGCCGGTCGGACCGGCGGCCCGAGGAGTACAGGACCATGGAAGACGATTTTGAATTCGTGCGTCCGGATGCGGGGCTCGCCGACGACGGCGAGCTGCCGTCCAGCGGGCCTGCCGCCGCCGGCCACAGCATAACCGTCTTCGGGATAGGCGGGTGCGGCAACAACACGGTCAACCACATGATCCGCAAGTGCGGCATCAACGGCATCAAGTACGTGGCCGCCAACTCCGACCAGCAGGACCTGAAGAACTCGCTCGCGCCCTGCAAGATCCTCCTGGGTCCCAAGAGCACCCGCAGCAAGGGCTGCGGCGGCCGTCCCGAGAAGGGCCGTCTCGCCACCGAGGAGGTCATGGACGAGATAAGGAGGGAGCTCGCCGGGACGGAGCTCCTCTTCATCGCCGCCGGAATGGGCGGCGGGACCGGGAGCGGCGGCGCCCCCGTGGTCGCCCAGGCGATGGGCGCCCTGGACGAGCCTCCCCTGATCGTCTCGGTGATCACCACCCCGTTCTCGTGGGAGGTCAGGCGCCAGAAGATCTCCGACAGGGTGGTGGGAGACCTGACCGCGAGCAGCAACAGCATCATCACGATCGCGAACACCAACGTCGAGACCCAGCTCCCCAAGGGCGCCACCCTGGACGAGGCCTTCGAGGCCGCGAACGAGGTGCTCCAGGACGCGGTCGCCGGCATCATCGAGCTCCTGGTCATGGAGGGCGAGATAAACCTGGACTTCGCGGACGTCGAGACGGTGCTCTCCTGCCACGGCCCGGCCCTCATGGGCTTCGGCGAGGCCTCCGGCGACAGCCGCGCCAAGAAGGCGCTCCAGAACGCGGTGACCTGCCCTCTCATGACGGACCACTCCATCCGCGGGGCGAAGATGCTCATCGTGAACGTAGTGACCGACACGATCTTCGGGCTGGACGAGTACAGGGAGATCATGACCGACGCGGCGAAGGCGATAGATCCCGAAGGCGAGGTCTTCGGCGGCTGGGCGAAGGACCCGGCCCTTGACGAGACGGGCTCCATCCGCGTCACCATCATTGCCACCGGCCTCTACAACGACGACGCCTGGGCTGCCCCCGTGCCCGAGACGGGCAGCGAGGAGGAGGTGGTCCTCGACCTGTCGGCCCTGAACGAGGAGGACGCGGAGCCCGCCATGCGCCCGGAGCCCGAGCCCCCCCGCCGCGGCGAGCTCCACGCCCCCCGCCAGCTCGCGCCCAGGCCCGCGCCGCATCTGGCCAGGGTCCCGCAGCCCAACCCCTTCGGCGTCCAGCAGGGCCCGCCCCGCGCGGTCGCCGTCCGCGAGCCCTCCGCCGGGGTCCTGCCCCCCCCGGGGCGGTCCCGCCGCCAGGGCTCCGCCTACCAGGTCCCCCCTGCCCACGCGCCGAACACCAAGTACGAGTCCCACGGCGGGGTCGACCCGGTGAACAAGGACTCGAAGTTCTACGACACCCCCCCATTCTTCCGGAACAAGGCCAACTGACCCTCAAGGTGCCTTGCCCCGGCCCGAGTTTTGCGGCGGCATCCGCAAAAGCAAAAGTCCATCTGGCCCTCCGCCTCTTTAACACCTCTTTTCAGGCGGAGGGCCAGATGGATTTTTTTGTCCGGCGCACGGCGCACGGCGTCCGGCGCCTCGCGGGCCCTTTCGCGATCGGCCGGATCTCCTTGATGAGAAATTCAGCATGATGCCAGTTTTCGTGCGGTCCCCCGGCCAGGTCCCCCGGTCCGGCATTTCAGGACGGCGCGATCCTCCGGGCGGACCGGGCCTTGCACCCTCCGGACCCCGCGTGCCGCCGGACAGCCCCGGATCTCCCGGACCCGCCGGTAACACCGGACCGCCGGAAATCACAGATTTTCAAGGTATTTCATCGCCCCAGGCGCGTCCGGACCCTGCCGTGTCCTCAGGGCAGCCGGACCATCCGGACTTTCCCGGACACTCCGGACATTCCGGAGAGCTGGACAGCCCGGGCTCTCCCGGACCCTCCGGAAACTCCGGACCGCCGGTCCGCCCGGACTTTCCCGGACACTCCGGACAGCCGGACGGCCCGGGCTCTCCCGGACCCTCCGGACCCGCCGGTAACTCCGGACCGCCGGAAATTCCTCATTTCCAAGGTATTCCATCGGCGCCGGGCCGTCCGGGCTTTCCGTCCTCCGGACAGCCGGGCTCTCCCGGACCCGCCGGCAACTCCGGACAGCAGGGCTCTCCCGGTCCCGCCGGCAACTCCGGACAGCCGGACAGCCTTGGCCCTCCCGGACCCGCCGGAAATTCCGGACCGCCGAGGAACCAGCATTTTCCAGGTCTTTCATGGACTCCGGGCCGTCCGGACTTTCCGCCCTCCGGACCTCCGTGCCGTCCGGACATTGCCGGGCCCTCCGGATCCTCGGGTCAGCCGTCCCGTTCCGGAGTCGCCGCCCCGCCAGTCAGGCGCGCCGTCCGGAACGGACCCGTCCTTCAGGAATGCCCGGAACCGGTCCGGCGCGGCAGGGGGGCGCCCGCGTGAGGGGCACGGGCCGGACCCGCGGAAAGCCCGGCCGGGCCGGCGCCGCCGGAGGCGGGCGGAGCGGCGCCTCCGGCCCGCCCGCCGGCGCTGCGGGCGAGAGGGGCGCGGCCAGGAAGGATCCGGGCGGGCGGGTCTCCGTGGCGGCGGTCTGGCCCGGCCCCTACCGGGTCGGCATGTCGTCGCTGGGTTTCACGTGGTGCTACTCGCTAGTGAACGCGCGGGCGGACGCGCTCGCCGAGCGGGTCTTCATGCCGCCCGGCGACGGGAGTGCCAGGTCGCTCGAGACCGGGAGGCCGCTCGGGTCCTTCGATCTCGTGTGCGCGTCCCTTTCCTGGGAGAACGACTACTGGCTCTTCCCCGAGATCCTCCGGGCGGGCGGCGTCGAGCCCGAGAGATCCGCCCGGGAGGAGGGGTCGCCGGCCAGGCCCCTGGTCTGCGCGGCCGGGGTGGGGGTCTGGTCCAACCCATGGGCGCTCTTTCCCTTCGCGGATCTCGTGTTTCCGGGGGAGGGCGAGATCGTCTGGGAAAGGATCCTGGATCTGTGCTCCCGGAAGGGGTTCAGGGACATGCCCGCCCCTGAGAGGGCCGCGGCGCTGGCCGCTGGAGTGCCCGGGGCCCTGGCGCCCGGCCTGATGCCGCGGGAGCTCCTGGAGCCCGCGGGCCCGGAAGGGCTGAGGCTGGCGCTGGAGTCGTTCCCGCCCGCCGTGCCGCCCCGTCTGGGCTGGCCCTTCCCGGAGGGGTCCGGCCCCCCGAGGTCGCCCGTGTTCGCCCCGGGCGCGGAATTTTCGGGCATGCGCCTGGTCGAGATGAGCCGCGGCTGCCCGCGGGGATGCCGGTTCTGCCTGGCGGGGCAGCTCTACCGCCCCCACAGGCCGTGGGACTCGGACGCGATCGTGGAAGCTCTCTCCGCGCCGAACCCCTGGTCCGGGGAGGATCCCTTCCCCCCGGACGCGCCTGCCGGGCTTGTGAGCCCGGCCGCCGCGGACCACCCTCGGCTCGAGGAGATAGTTGAGCGGGTGACGGGGACCGGGAGGAGGGTGTCGTTCTCGTCCCTTCGCCTTTCCGCCCTCACGGAGAGGGCTGCGCGCCTTCTGGGGAAGGCCGGCCTGAGGGGCGCGGCGGTCGCCCCGGAAGGGGGCACGGAGGCTCTCCGCTCCCGCATGAACAAGAACCTCGCGGAAAGCGACATTCTCGAGGGCGCCCGGATTCTCAGGGAGACCGGGCTCAGGACGCTCAAGCTCTACTTCATGTTCGGGCTTCCCGGCGAGACGGACGGCGATCTCGCGGCCGCCGCGGAACTCTCGGCCCGGGTGCGGGACGCCGTGGGCGGCAGGAAGGCCGGCACTGCCGTCTCCGCCTCCTTCGCCTGCTTCGTACCAAAGCCGCACACCCCCTTCGAGGGCGAGCCGCTCCTGCATCTCGCGGAGATCCGCCGCAGGACCTCCGTCCTGAGGGACGCCTTCCGCGCGGCGGGGGTGCCCCTGGACGTCGACGGCGGGCCCGCGACCCTGGTCCAGGGGGTCCTGTCGCGCGGGGGGCCGGACGCCTGCTCCCTCATGCGCGCCCTGCTCCGGACCCGCGGGAAGGCGTCCGCCTCCCTGGCGCTGGCCGGGATCGGCGCGGACTCCTGGGTCTTCAGGCCGCTGGCGCCTGACGATCCCAGGCCCTGGCGGGTGATAGGGGCTCCCGCGGGGACAGGCTACCTCGGGGCCGAGGCGGCCATGGCCCTGGAGGGGCGGCAGGCCCCCCCCTGCCCGGAAAGTCTCCGCTGCGGGAGATGCGGCGCCTGCGGCTTTCTCGGGTGAGGACGGCGGGCCGCTCGGGCCGTCCGGCGGAGCCTGCCGTGCCCGGGCAGACGGAAGGCCGGGGTTGCGGAATTTTCCCTGGCCCCGGCCCGGCGGGGTGCGGGCCGGAGGACCTGAGGTGCGTGCGGGCCGGAACTTTACGCGGGCCCCGGCACGGCCGGGGCGGCCGGCGGAGGGCCGGGGCGCGAATTTTCCGGGGCCAGGGCGCGGCGGGGCACGAGGGAGGGCGTTTAGGGCGCACAAAGCCTTTGAATCCTGGCGCGGGCGTGATATAATTACCCGTTTAGCCGACGGCCACCGTCGCGGATTCTGGAGGTCGGTATGCCTGGATCGGCGGCTAGCACGCCGCGAAAAGAGCCACTGGAGCAGGCGGGACGCCTTCTCATGATAGGTTTCGAGGGGGACGACCCCGCCGAGGCGGTGTCCCTTGCGGAAGAGTACCGCCCTGCCGGGTTCGTCTTCTTCTCCCGAAACTATCCGGGAAGCGCCGAGTCCCTGAAGTCGCTCCTTGCCGAGATCTCGAGCGGGGCGAGGAGGGCGCTGAAGCGTCCCCCCATCCTGGCGGTTGACCAGGAGGGGGGCACGGTCATGCGGATACCCCTCGAGGAGGCCAGCCTGCCCTCCGCCTCCGAGATGACGGCCCACGCCAGGGAGTACGGCGTCCAGTCCCTGGAGTACATGGGCTACAAGTCCGGGAAGGCGCTGAAGGAGCTGGGCTTCAACATGAACCTGGCCCCCGTCCTGGACGTTGGCGCCGAGGGGTCCTACATAGGCACCCGGAGCTTCTCGTCGGACCCGGTGGTGGTCGCGGAGAACGCCTCGTACTTCTTCGCCGGGCAGAGGCGGGGGGGGATCCTGAGCTGCGCCAAGCACTTCCCCGGCCTTGGCCAGGCCACGGTCGACCCCCACTCGGAGCTCCCCGTGGTGGACGCGAACGTCCAGGACGTCTGGCACAGGGACCTGAGGCCCTTCCGGGAGCTCGCCGGGAAGGGCATTCCGGCGATCATGACCACCCACGCCCTCTTCCGGGCGGTGGATCCGGCCCTGCCCGGGACCATCTCGTCCAGGGTGGTGGATCTCCTGAAGCGCGACCTGGGCTTCAAGGGGCTGGCGCTCACCGACGATCTCGAGATGGGCGCGATCTCCGGGACCTTCCCCATGGGCCGGCTGGCCGCGGAGGCGGTCTCCGCGGGCCACGACCTCGTGCTCGTGTGCCGCAGCCCGGCCAGGATCGAGGAGGCGAGGGAGGGGCTCCTGAAGGCCGTGAAGGACTTCGACATAGCTCCCTCGCGGCTCAGGGAGGCGAGGATCAGGCTCACGAGGCTCCTTAAGCGCCTGGACTGAGGGCGCGGGCGGGACCGGCGGGGGGCCTTGCGGCCTGGCCTCCGGCCCGTGGGCGGGACAGGCGGCGCGGCTTCCGGCCCGGAGGCGGCCGGCGGCGGGGCGTCGGGCCCGGGTCCGGCCCGGCGGCGGGGCGTCCCGCGGAAAGGCTTCAGATCATGGCGGGACAGGAAGAGCCAAGGGGCAGGCCGCACACCTACCTTCTCATGCCGGGGCTGTGGCAGGCGGACGGGATCTACTACGACCAGGACGAGAAGCCGCACCTGCAGACCGGCGAGGTCCTGGTGGAGCACGCCCCTGACGCCTGGACCATAGACATCCGCCTGAACGTCTCCGGCCAGGACCGAAGGGACTTCGTGTCCCGCTATACGGTCGTCCCCTTCCCGGAGGGGGTGTCCTTCACCGAGTGGAAGAGCCACACCGGCGGCCCGGAGCCGGTCTTCGGGCTCTTCGTGATCGTCCAGGAGAGCATCCTGATGCCCTGGCACTCCCAGAGCGGGCAGTTCTGGGGGCAGGAGGCGCTCTCCTCCGTCACCCCCGACCTCTACCTTTCACGGGGCTTCGCCTTCCTGAGGGACCGGAAGGCCTACTCGTTCGCGACGAGGCTCACCAGGCTTGGCGGGGGCGGCGGATCCGGGGACGGGCCCTGCGGCGTGGCGTCCGGCTTTCCGGGCGGGCCCGGCACCGGTGCCGGAGGATCCCCGGAGGTCGGGCAGGACGCCCCGGACGGCGGCTCCCGTGACGGGGCCCCGGACGGCGGCCCTGCGGGCGGAACCCCGGACGGCGGGCCCGGCGGCCCGCCTGCCGACTGAGCCGGGCGGGAGGGAGCTTGCATGGAACTGCCCGAAAGCATCAGGAAGGGCGAGCTGGGTAGATGGATCGTGGGGCTGGCCATGGCCGTGCCAACGGTAGCGGTCGTGCTGGTCGAGAACAAGCTCTGGATTCTCGCGGCGGGCCTCCTGGCCGGCGGGGCGGTCTGGTGGGAGTTCGCCACCAACCTCTTCGGCCCGCGGTACAGGGGGCTGGCACTCCTGGGGCTCCTGGGCTGGGCGGCCACGGCCTTCGGGGCATGCCTCGTGGGGCCCGAGGGCCAGACTGCCGGGCTCGCGCTGTCGCTGGTCCTGGGCGGGGCCTACCTCATGAAGGTGCTCCCGGAAGGCACTCACGCCGTGTCCGTGAACCTCCTCTCGCGCTACGCCCTGGGACACCTCTATATCTCTTTCTTCCTGTCCTTCGTCTTCCTGATAAAGACGCTGGACGGGGGGTCGCGCCTCCTCTTCTTCGTCATCCTGGTGACGTCGCTCGCGGACACCGGGGCCATCTACGCGGGCAAGAGGCTCAAGGGGCCCAAGCTCTATCCCAAGATCAGCCCCGGCAAGACCATCTCGGGGGTGGCGGGCGGCTGCGTCCTGGCCGTCATCGGCGCCCTGGTCTCGAAGCTCTACCTGCCGGCGGCCTTCGGGTCGTCCGAGCTCATCGTCCTGGGCCTGGGCCTGGCCCTGTGGGGCGTGGTGGGCGACCTCTTCGAGTCCGCGATAAAGAGGGCACTGGGCGTGAAGGACACCTCCAAGATCCTCCTGGGCCACGGGGGATTCTGGGACAGGATGGACTCGCTCCTCTTCAACCTTCCGGCATTCTATTTCTACTTCTTCATGCGCCTGCCGCTCTGAGTCCGTTGCCGGGGCCGTCCGGGAAGGGCGAGCCCGGAGGAGGCCGGGGCGGGAGGGCTGCCCTGGGCTCTCGAGGCCCGAAGCGGTCCATGACGACCCGATGCGGGGATGGCCTGCAGGCCGGCAGGGCAGGGCGACCCCGGGCTCGCGAGGCCGAAGCGGGCCATGGCGACCTGAGGCCGGACCGGCAGGGCGGGGCGACCCTGAGCCCCCGAGGCTCGAAGCGGCCCATGGCGACCGGAGGCCGGAACGACCGGAAGATCTGGGTGATGCAGCGGGAACCGGTCGGGACCTGCGGACCGGAGGCGGGGATGTCCTGAAGGCCGAGAGGGCAGGGCGACCCGGAGCTCGCGAGGCCCGAAACGGCCCATGGCGGTCGGGGGCCGGAATGACCGGAAGATCTGGGGGATGAAGCGGGAACCGTGGGGACCTGCTGACCGGAGGCCGGGCACCCTGCTTGCCGGCAGGGCAGTGCGCTCCGGACCTGCGAGACCCGAAGCGGCCCGTGGCGACAGGAGGCCGGAAGGACCGGAAGACCTGGGGGATGCAGCGGGAACCGGTCGGGACCTGCGGACCGGAGGCGGGGATGTCCTGCAGGCCGGCAGGGCAGGGCGGCCCGGACTCGGGAGGCCCGAAGCGGCCCATGGCGGCAGGAGGCAGGAACTGGAGAGCAGGGTGCCCCGGACTCGGGAGGCCCGAAGCGGCCCATGGCGGCCGGAGGCAGGAACGGCAGGGCGCCCCGGACTCGGGAGGCCCGAAGCGGCCCAGGGCGGCCG
>JAISFP010000366.1 GCA_031263525.1 Deltaproteobacteria bacterium
GCGATAGTGTGAGAGCAGAAGCTGGAGGAGATGGCGATAGAGTCAGAGCAGAAGCTGGAGGAGATGGCGATATAGTCAGAGCAGAAGCTGGAGGAAATGGCGATAGAGTCAGAGCAGAAGCTGGAGAATATTGCGATATGGTCAGGGCAGAAACGGGATGAGATGAAGATAATGCAAGAGCAGAAGTTAAAGAAGATTGTGATGGTAAAGATGAAAATAGAGAAGCAGCTGAAAGTGAAGAAGGAGTCGAGGTCAAATGAAGAAATGAAGACAAGAAAGGATAAGACGACGAACCGGAAAAATGAGGCGATTCCGTGCCGGGCAGGCCAAACGACTGGAAAGGCAAGAGACCGGCGGCGACCGGAGTACCGTCTTCAGCCGACAGGGTCACGCAGGTTGCCAGAAGGACACAGAGAGCCAGCGCACCGAGCCCGGGCAAGCCGCCTGCGGTATGCGAAAAATCTATTTCCATGCCCCCATCACAATGAAAGGCGCCCAGAAGTAGGGATGGGAGTATCCAGTTCCTTCCCAGCGCGGAGCGGATACCGCCGTTCCGGTCGCCGCAGCCCCGGCGGCGCTGATTCCCGTGCCTCTGTCCTCCGCGGCGTCCGCAGGCAGATCTGAAGCGGGCGGGTCTCCGCCGGCGGCGGGGCCGGCACCGCCCGTCGGCTTCTCTACCGCGGCCTGGACAACGCCGGCGGCGTTTCCGGAGCCGTCCGCAAGCTGTGCCGGAGAGGCAGCCTGTCCGTCACCGGCTGGGGCAGCAGCGTCTCCGGGTCCCGGAGAGGCCGCCTTGTCCCCGGCTCCGTCAGGGACCGGAGCGCCCCCGGCCTCCGCGGCGGCACTCCCTGCCGGGCCCGTGGCACCCGCTGGCTGCCCGGAGGCGGCCTTGGCACCGGAACCTGCTCCGGCGGCGGGCCGGGGAGTGAGGAATGTCACGGCATCGGTGTCCTGCATGATCTTGAGCTGGGCGCCGCGCAGGGCCTGGGCCTTGTCCTTGCCCTCCCGGTAGCGGAGGCGGTAGAACTCCCTCATGAGCTGCGCCGTCGAGCTGTCCTCCACGGGCCACAGGGACGCGAGCACCGCCGAGGCCCCGAGCCGCTGGACCACCTCGCCGAAGCTCTCGATCTCGGTGCCGTCGCTCCGCCGGGTGGCAGATGCTGTGTCGCAGGCTGACAGCGTGAGAAGATCCAGCCCCTTGAAGTCCAGATCGGGACCCGTACCGATATCCCTCAGGCTGAGCGTGGAGCCGTCCCCGAGGAGGAGCACCGTGTTCTTGTGGCTCGCGGGATCGAGCTTGAAATGGCTCGCCACGTGGACCACTGGCACTCCGGAGGCAAGCCCCCGCGACAGCGCCTCCCGGGTGAAGTCCCCGTCGAGGTGGGCCTGGCCCTCGAGCACCCCGGTCCCGGCGGAGCCGTCTACCCTCACGATGCCCACGATCTCCTCGGCAACCCCGGGGAGTGCGCGGAAAGGTGGATGGGCCGCGGTGACGCCGAGAGCCCGTCCTGTGGCCGACAGTTCCGGCGGGCCTGAACGGAGCTTGTCGACCGAGGATTCGGTGAAGATGGACGTGGGATAACTTTCGGCCAGCCACTTCTCCCCGTCCCACAGCGCTGCCAGGGGGATGTAGCGCAGCATCCCGTCCAGGGAAAGCATGACGGTCCTGGCGCCTGCCCCCCGGAGTTCTTCGGCCAGCGGCCTCACCACCAAATCGTAGAGCCTCGCTCCTGCCGGACGGGGATCGGCGCGCGGGTTCCTCAGGAGGGCCCTGAAACCGGAGACGAGCGCCGAGAGCTCCTCGCGGCCGACTGCCGACTCCCTCGTCACGAGGGCGTGGGGAGTGAGAAGCACCAGAAACAGCGTCTGGTCCGTGGACACGGCATGGAGCAGGACGGTGCCCTGCCCCATCTCGCCCAGGGTCTTCTGGCGGGACTGGAGATCGAGCATTGCGCGGGCGGCGGCCCTCCCCTCCCCGTTCCCCAGAAGTTGAGGGAGCCTGTCGCAGATGTCCAGGAAAGTCTCGCTGGACTGCCTCATCCTCTCGTTCAGCTCGGAGAAGCGGCTTTCCTCCTCCGGCGTGAGAGCTTCCCGTGCACGCTTTTCGAGGAGTGCCGCGTGTTCCGCCCCGAGAGCCGTGTTCGTCCGTGCGGCGGCCTCATAGGCGCGGTGAGCGTCCTCCTCGGGAGTGCCGGTGAAAAGGTCGACGAAGTCCGACTCCCCGTCCTTGCCCAGCATTTCCGCCAGCAGCGGATCGCTCTCCCTCAGCTCGTCATCCTTGAGAAGCCCCAGGACAGCCAGCGCCCCGGTCGGACGTCCCGCCTTCATGAGAGCCGCGTAGAGCTCGTGATAGCGGTACGCCACGGACTTCAGGAAGCTCTCCCGGATCCTCGGATCGAGGGAGGCGAGCTTCCCGCGGGCCCTCTGCGTGGCGTCGACCGCCAGTTTGAGGAAGAAAACGGCCTGCTCCGCATCGCCCTTAGCGAGAAAAATCTGGCCCAGTCCAACTGCTGCCTGCGCGGTGAGAAAATGGTCAGGCCCGTAATATCTCCTGGAAGTGTCCAGGATCTGCAGCTGGAGGTCGCGTGCCGCCTCATGCTCCCCGAGATGGCTCATGGTCAGGGCAAGATTGGTGTTCGCCTCGATCGTGAGCGGGTGATGATCCCCCATGACCTGTTCTGTGGCCTGGATCACCTGGCCGTACAGGTCGCGGGCGGCGGCGAAGTCTCCCACCTTGCTCACAGCCTCGGCAAGGTTGTTCTTGAGCATTAGGGATATGGGATGCCTCGGGCCGATGGTCCGCTCGGCCGTCTCGCTCGCCTGCGCCAGAATGTCCCGCGCAGAGGCCTGGTCGCCCAGATCTCCTATGCTGGCCGCCAGGTTCATCATGCCGAGCAGCGTGTCGGGATGGTCGCTCCCGAGTGACTTCTCCATACCCGACAGAGCTTCGGCAAACATGTCGCGGGCGGCTGCCAGTTCCCCCAGGTTCAGGATGGTGATGGCCAGGTTGGACTTCGCCTTCAGCGTGTCGGGGTGGTATGCCCCCAGGATCCGTTCCCTGTCCCGGAGCACCCGCGTCTGCAGCTCGCGCGCGGCGACGAAGTCCCCTAGGTTCCCGAACGCGCTCGCGAGATTGTTCCTGGTCGTGATCGTCTCGGGGTCGTCCGCGCCCAGGATCCTCTCCCTGGCCTCCAGAACCTGGACGAGAATGTCGCGCGCAGCCTCGAACTCGCCGATGTCGATGAGGGTCAGCGCCAGGTTGTTCCTGGTCAGGAGCGTGTCGGCATGGTCCGCCCCCAGAGCCCTCTCCCGCGCCTCGAGAACCTGGGAGTGCATCTCTCGGGCTGCGGCGTAGTCCCCGAGCCGTCTCAGGTCCTCGGCCAGGTTCGCCTTCGACTTCAGGGTCAGGGCATCGTCGGGGCCGAGGAGCCTCGATCTCGCCTGCAGGACCTGGGCGTCGGCATCCCTGGCCCCGGCGTAGTCCCCGATCCCCCTCAGGTCCGCAGCCAGCTCCGTTCTCGACTCAAGAGTCAGGGGGTCCTCGGGGCCGAGGAGCCTGGCCCTGGCTTCCAGGACCTGCGCGTCGACGGCCCTGGCGCCTGCCCAGTCCCCGTCGGCCCTGAGCGCGGCCGCCAGCCTGGCTTTCGCGGCGAGAGTGTCAGGATGTTCCGGGCCGAGCTCCTCGGAAAGCCGGCTGGCCACTCCGGCAGGCGTTTCCAGGTCGGCCATCTGCTGGCCCTGGGCGTCCGGGGGGGCGCCGCTCTGGGCAGGAGTCCCAGTCTCTCCCGGGGAGGCCGCGCCTGAAACTGCCTGGACGTCCTCGCCTGGAGAGACCGGGCCGGAAGCGCCGGACTCTCCCTGGGAGGCCGCGCCCGGAACTGCCTGGACGGCGTCGCCTGAAGCGCCCTGGACGGAAGCGCCGGAATCTCCCTGGGAAGCCGCGCCTGGAACTGCCTGGACGGCGTCGCCTGGAGCGCCCTGGACGGAAGCGCCGGAATCACCCTGGGAGGCCGCACCTGGAACTGGCTGTACGGCGTCGCCCGAGGTGTCCTGGACGGAAGTGCCGGCCTCTCCATCTACCTGGACGGTCGCGCCTGGTTCGCTCTGGGCGGAGGCACCGACCGGACAGCCGAGGACTAGCGAGATGACCAGGAGCACGGCTGCCGCAAACCCAGCGGCAGAGAGGCGGAACCTGCGGAATTTGGCCATGTTCATCGGGCTCTCCAGATCGACAGTTCAGGGGAGGGGAAAGTCAGTTGTGGGCGAGACCTGCTCCGGCTCAGGGTTCGGCGCCACCCCCTTGCACGAGCGCCGGTCAGGACCGGGAGGCGGCTCATGGAGCGCCGTCTCACCGGAAATGCTCGCCAGACACCGGTATGATACACCCTGGCCAAAAGCAGTCAACAGAAGTTGGCAAGTCCTGCCGACCCGATCTCGACGGACCTGGGGGGCCGTCGCAACGTTCCCTGGGCACCGCGCTACGGAAAATCCGATCGTGGCGCGGCTACGGCGGAGGAAGGTTTGACTCGATATTGATTGTCAGTAAACATCAGACTAAAATACTATATACATGAAATATCAACAGAATACTGTCCAGATATGCTCTGCAAGATAACAAAACCCCAGGCAATAGCCGGCCGCCTCCAGCCTGGACATTAGGTCTGAGAGGTCACACGCCGATGTCGCCGGGAGCCCCGGTGCCAGGGATGCGCAGCTCCAAGGAGTCGAGGGAGTTAGGGAGTCGGGGACGGTGAGATGTGTAGTCTGGGAGTCGGGGTGACAGGGAGGCAGGGAAGCAGGGAATCAGAGACAGTGAGACGGGAACTCTGGGAGACGGGAGACAGTGAGACGGGAAGTCTGGGAGACGGGAGACGGGGAGGCAGGAGACGGGGAGGAGGAAAGACGGGGAGGAGGAAA
>JAISFP010000391.1 GCA_031263525.1 Deltaproteobacteria bacterium
ATCTTCTTCCATGTTTTAGAACGAATCATGGCGAGGAGATGCCATGGCTGGTGTGTTTTCCACTCTTTAGGCCCATAGGCTGACAGCCAAAATTCCGACATTAAATTATACGGGTAATAGTTAAAAAACATGCAAGGCGACGGCACGATTTACGCATGATGCTGAATAGCCAGCAACAGACTCTGCTCATGCCGATTTATTTAAGCATATCCAGCAGTTTGAGTCAATATATCACCAATCTGGAAAAATGGTACCTGTTCACAGGCGTAAGCAGGAGAAATCCAGCAGGACCCAGATCATGCCCGTTCATGGTGCAGGGCACCCTTCCTCCGGGTCCAGGACGGTATCATCCATGGCAAGGGCACCCCTTCCTCCTGGTCCGGTACAGGCTCCCTCCATGGCCAGGGCCACCTGCCGGTGAACGGATACTCCGGATGCTTGCAGGAGGAGAGAAGAGCGGGCAGGTCTCAAGGAATATGAAGATTTAGTAGAAACCAGCATTTAATATTACGAGTTCGGTTAAATGTTATAATTTGGGCTATCGTTCCAGGGGTGAGAAATCAGTATAAGAACCCAGATCTGGTATTTCTTTGCCATGACTCGCTCCCATAATGTGGGAATATCTTTCAACATTTTCTAATATTTATCCGGAAGCGTAATATGATGTTGACTATGCAACGTAAGAAATATGGGAAATGAGGTAGCTAGAAGTTGAGTTGGGACTTAAAAACTGTGGAAAATTATCTGAAAAGTAATTGTTAATGATAAAAATTGCTTTCATTCAAGATTATGCCGATATTAATTTGCAAGATATTTACTAAATAATCAATTAATATCTCTTATTCTATCAACCACAAATTGTATCAATTAAATAATTACTAATTATAAAAATTAATTCTAAATCACCTTTTGCCACCTTCAGCGTGGAGAGTCTCGATGAAAAAGACTAGTGATTTAGCCTACTTAGGTCTTTCATCAGTAACTAATATATGCCAACAGCCTTTGCCCATAACTAATATTTTCCTTAAAATGTTATTATTGAATTATATTTGTAACATAATTTTAAACTTAATGGTTATGCAATGTCTAATTTAAATCTTGCAACATGTTCTATCCATAAATTTATATCAAAATGATCTTATGTAGTTTATGCAATATCCAATATTAAAAAATTTTATGTAATAATTATTTCTAATGACCAAGTGTTCCAGTCATTATACTTGATTTATAATTTAAACATAGGTAAATTTTTAGCATATTTCATCAAACTTTAATTCAATCCATCTTCCTGTCCCCTCCACCACATTCCTGTCCCATTAACCATATTCCTGTCCCATTACACCCTCATGCGATAGGTCGCCCCCCCGGATAATGAAAGGCACGTAATGCCGCACAGCAACATGTCGCGGCCTCCCCGGCACAGCGGCACAGGAAATCCTTTCACGTTAGTCGCATTCCTGTCCCATTCACCAGATTCAGCGCAAAGGCCAGGCCATGAGCCATGCGAATCTGAACCGGCCTCTTCCTCCCGGACGCTCGCCCGTGAAGACAGGACGGACCGGAAGCGAACGGACCCGGGCCGCGCCCCCGCCCTTCCCTTTCCCTCAGGCCCAGACCCCCGGCACCTTCTCCCCGCACGAGGGGCAGAGCCCGTCCGAGTCCAGGACGTTTTTCACGATCGTGTACCCGTCCCTGGACACGAGCGTCCCCCCGCAGCCGTTGCAGACGGTGTCACCGTAGGACCCTCCCCTGGCATTCCCTATGTAGACGTGCCTGAGCCCGCAGGCGCGGCCTATGTCGCGGGCCCTCTCCAGCTCGCGCGTGCCGGTGGGCAACAGGTGCGACTGCATCCTCATGGGCGCGAAGCGGCTCACGTGCCAGGGCATGCCGGGGTCCACACCCGCCAGGAAGCCCGCCAGTGCGTTGAGCTCCGCCTCCCCGTCGTTCAGCGTGGGGATGAGCAGGGTGGTCACCTCCGTCCATATCCCCAGGTTCCTGGCCCGCTCTATGGTCTCCTTCACGGGCGCGAGCCTCCCTTTGGCGACGTCCCTGTAGAAGGACTCGGCGAAGCCCTTCAGGTCGACGTTTACGGCCCGAACGTGCCCGGAGATCCCCTCCAGGGCCTCGGCACCCATGAAGCCGTTCGTGACCCACACGGACGGGAGCCCCAGCTCCAGGGCCGCCTCGCCCGTGTCCCTGGCGTACTCGTAGAACACCGTCGGCTCGCTGTAGGTGAAGGACAGGCTGCTCGCCCCGCTTTCCAGCGCGGCCCGTGCCAGGCGCAGGGGATCGGCCCCCCTGCCGGACACCCCCGGCCAGTCAGGTTCCGGGCGGCTCAGGGAGGAGTTCTGGCATCCCAGGCAGTCGAAGCTGCAGCCGGGCGCCCCCACGGAGAAGGTGAGCGTCCCGGGCATGAAGTGGTAGAGTGGCTTCTTCTCCACGGGATCCAGGTTCAGGGCCCCGTCGAAGCCGTAGTTCAGGGCGTAGAGGACCCCGCCCCGGCACTCCCTCACCCGGCAGAAGCCTCTGGATCCCTCGGGTATAGCGCATCTCCTGGCACAGAGCCGGCACCTGACCCCGCCTCCCGGGGCGGGGTCCCACAGACGGGCCTCCATAAAGCCTCCCACTTGGTTCCGCGCGGGCACGAGCCCCCAGCGGCCCGGCATGCCTCCGAGACCCGCCAAAGGCCCCGGCGCCCCTGAACGGTCCCCCCCGTAAAGCTCTTCCAGGCCCCCCAGAGACGACCTTCCCGGACAGGACCCCTGGCAGGTCCCCGGAAAAGCCCACACCCCCTGGCAGGTCCCCGGAAAGCTCACGAAAAAGCCTGCCTGGAGAGGATCCCGGAAAGCTCCCCAACAAAGTCCGCCTGGACTGGGCCCTGGCACGCTCCACCCGAAAGCCCGCCTGGACAGGACCCCGGCAAGATCCCACAGGAAGCCCCCGCCCCCCCTCCTGAGGGCAGCTGAAAGCTCACAGCCGAAGCCCGCCAGGACTGGACCTTGCCAAGCTCCCTTCGAAAAGCTTCCTGGACACCCCCCACCCCATCCGGACGACCTCGGATGGCGCACCCCGGAAGCCCCTCAAGGGCCTCCCATCCGTGACCCCGGAAGGCTCAGGTCCCGGAGCTCCAGGAATTCCCGGCCCCGGGCTCAGAACTCGGTGAACATGACCAGAGCTATCTTGCGACTGATGTCCTGCATGATCCAGTCCAGGGCCTCGGCCTCCTGCATGTCGGTCTGGCCCTGGTTCGAGGTCACCACGTAGGACCTGCTGGAGGAGAACTGCCTCCTTTTGGAGACTCTCGCCCCGCCGGGAGGCCCGGGCCTCGTGAAGACCGCCTCAACCGTGGCCGTGGCCAGGCGGCTGGAGGACGCCTCCGGGACCTCGGTCGCGTTGTCCGGGAGGATCTCCCAGGACCCGCTGCCCACGAAGACACTGGTCACCTTGAGCTTCAGGGTCCCTTCCGCAGCCGGCCCGGTGATCCTCAGGCCGGGAGTACCCTCGAGGAGCTCGGTGATGTTGCGGGTGAGCTGCGGGCCCAGCCGAGCGAAGCGGGAGCTGTTCTCGGCTATGGGTATGTGGAGGCTCATCCCGCCCTCCGGGAGCCGCAACATGTAAGGGGTCGGGCTCACTGAGTAGCCGCATGAGACGCAGGTCGCGAGCGCCAAAAGCGCCGCGGCCGCCGTCAAGGGTGCGCTTCGCAGTAACACGGTGGTGGCCTCGCGGGGTATGGGGTGGGGGCGCCTCAGGGCGCCGCGGGGGCTGGCGGCGGGAAAGCGGCAAGGGGAAGACGCCGGAAAGGGGCAACGGCGGGGCCTGGCAGGTCCGTCCGGGAAATGGCCTGCGTGCTGGCGGCCCCCTCAGTCGTCAAAGTAGTCCTCGGGATCGTCCTCGTCATAGTCTGGATAGCCGTCGGGATCCCAGTCGTCATCGTCATCATCGTCATCATCATCGTCGTCGTCGTCATCGTCATCGTCATCGTCATCGTCATCATCATCATCATCATCATCATCATCATCATCATCATCATCATCCCCGTCA
>JAISFP010000403.1 GCA_031263525.1 Deltaproteobacteria bacterium
GAGTGACGGCCCGGCTGCCGGTCCCGGCTCCGGAAGCATCGTCACGACCGGACTCGGAACTGCACTTGCGGTTATTTTAGCTGGTTTCTGCAGGGCGAGCAAGGGCTTGGCCCTGGGCAGGGGCAGGCAGAATCGGGCTTTCGCTGGCAATGGTCATGCCCCTGAAAGGACCCTGACCGGAGGGGGTGAGCCCGCCTGGACGGTGACGTGACCCGGGAGCCGGCGGGCCATGACGGGGCCTGAAGCGACAGCGGTCCTGGCTCCGAAAGGTCCCGGACCGGAAGGGGGGGCTTGGCCGCCCGGGCGGTGAGACGACACGGGTGCTGGGGGTCAGGACGTGGCAATCCTGAAGGAGGCATGCCTTGCCCCCGCCCATGCGTCGGTACCTGTCGGCTTCGGATTCGGCTTCGGCATCGCCCTACACCTTCATGCGGCACGGCGGCACCCCGGTCCATGAAAGCCGCGTCATGCTACGCAGCTGCATGTAGCGGTGTCCCCGGTGCCGTGGCCCCGGAAACGGTTTCATGACTAAAGAGGCGGAAGCGCCGGAAGAGCCGGGCGAGGCGCGCCGGAAGAACCGGAAATGCCGGACGAGGCGGCCCGGAAGCGGCAGGAGAAGCGTCCCCCCTCCCCGACCGGCGGGGGGGACCGAATCTATACGCGCTCGACTTCTCACCCCCGAACGCTAGCTCGGCCGAAGACACGCCGGAGAGAGGCCCCGGATCCCCTTGCCGCAGAGTTGCCCGGCGTTCCTGTTGACGACATAACTTTTGATCCGGGGGGCCGGTGCTATAGAATGCTAGCTCGGCAGCAGCCACTCCCCGTCCTATCCTGTCACGTCCCGTCCCGCCGTCGCCGGGCCCGCGTCAGGACTTCCCTGCCGGACCTGCCTCCGGCCAGACAGTCGTCCCCATCGGATGCCGTCCGGTCTTCCCGGCCGTCCCGGCCGCTCCCGTGCCCGAAAGGCCGGCACCCCGGCCCGCGAAACCTGCGGCACTTCCCCCGAGTCCGCGCGGCACCCCCAAACCGGGGCGCGCCTGCGCGAGCTCCCAGAAGAAAGGCCCCGCCCCTTGAAGCCCCCCAGCTTTCCGTTCACGCTCCCGCTCGCTCCCCTCCCTGCGGCCCTCATGTCCGCCGCTGGCGGCGTGGCCACGGCCATGGCCTTCCCGGAGGCGGGGCTCCACCCACTGGTGTGGGTGAGCCTCGCGCCCCTGTACCTGGCCTGTTACCGCCAGTCCCCCGGACGCGCCTTCCTGTGCGGGTGGATCTTCGGGATCACCCTTGGCTTAGCGAGCTTCAGCTGGCTCGCCGGGGTCATGAGCGGCTACGGCGGGCTGGGCCCCTGGGGCGGGACGGCCGTCCTCATGATCCTGGCGGCGTTCCTGGCGCTGTACCAGGGCGTCTTCGCCCGGCTGGTCTCCGGATGGGACACCGCGGGCGCCGGATTCTGGCGGAACCCCCTCCTCGCCGCCCTGTACTGGACGGGACTCGACTGGCTCAAGAGCTGGATCTTCACGGGCTTCAACTGGACGCCCCTGGCGGGGGCCCTGGCCTCCGCCCCGAAGCTCATGGGGGCGAGCGACCTGGTCGGCTGCTACGGGCTGGGGCTCCCGGTGGCGCTCGTGAACTTCCTTCTCGTCTCCGTCCTCCTGATGCCCCGGCGCGAGAGGCTCATGGAGACCGTGATAGCGGGCGGGGCCGCCGCAGCCTGCCTCATGGGGGTGAGCCTCTACGGAATAATCACCTTCAACATATGGGAAGACGAGGCGGGGGCGGCAAAAAAAATAGAGATTGCCGTGGTCCAGGCGTCCGTGGAGCAGGAGTTCAAATGGGACGTCAGGTACCGCGACGAGGTCCTGGGCCGCACCAGGAGGCTGGCCCTGAAGGCCGCCGAATCGAGGCCGTTCCTCACCGTCTGGTCCGAGACGTCCGCGCCGTTCATCTACGGCCGGGACGCCTACGAGACCACCTGGCTCAGGAACCTCCTGGCCGAGGGCGGGGAGCCGATGCTGGTTGGCGTGGCCGCGAGGCCCGCCGACGACCGGCTCGGCCGCTACAGCCTCCGGAACCGCGCCTGGCTCCTCTATCCCGACGCCAGGGAGGGCCCGTACTACGACAAGCAGCACCTGGTCCCATTCGGCGAGTACGTGCCCATGATCGACACCCTCCCCTTCCTGCGTTCGGCCTTCCTCCAGGGGGTGCTGGGCGCCGCGGGCAACTTCAGCTCCGGGGAGAGGACGCCCCCCATCACCTACCGGGACGTGAGCTTCGGGCCCCTCATCTGCTTCGAGTCCATCTTCCCCTACCTCGCCCGCCGCCAGGCCGAGGCCGGGGCGGACGTGCTCCTGGTCACCACCAACGACGCCTGGTTCGGGAAAAGCTGGGCCCCGGCCCAGCACTTCGCCATGGCGGCCTTCCGCGCCACCGAGACACGGCTCCCCCTGGCCCGGGCAGCGAACGACGGCATAAGCGGGCTGGTGTCGCCATCGGGCAGGACGCTCTTCGCCTCCCCTAGGTTCGCCCAGGACGTCTACACCCTGGAGGTCCCCCTGGCCGGCCGGAGGTCCACGACCCTGTACGTCAGGGGGGGATACCTCCTGGCCCCCCTGTGCGCGGCCTTCACGGGCGCGGCCTTCCTCTTCCTCCTGGCTTCCGGCTTCGAGCGGAGGCGCCGGCTGAAGAAGGCGGGGGCGACTCGCGCCGGAGGCGACGGCCCGCCAGGTGCGGGCCACGAGCCGCATGTCCAGACGTCCGTGAAAAAGAAAAGAAGGAAAAAGGGAAAAAGGTAGACCTCTCACTGCCGGCCCTGACCGGGGCCCTCGCGGGAGCGGCACGGCCTCAGGGCGACTCACGGGATCCCCGGCGTATCGCCGACTTCACCCTCCGCAGCCCTCTGGCCGCCTGCCGGTCCCCGATATGCAGCGCCCCCTCCTGACGGGTCCGGATTCTGACCGGGCCGCGGCTTCCGGCTCCCGTCCGGAAAGGGCCTCGGAATTGCCCCGTGGCCTGGACGACAGGATCCCCCCCCCCCGGCACTTTCTGCGGACACGGGAGGGCGCTCCGGCACCACCGGCCCGTCACTGACGGGTCCGTGCCGTCCGGCCCGTCACGGACGGGGTCCGTGCCGTCCGGCCCGACGCTGACGGGCCCGTGCCGTCCGGCCCGTCACTGACGGGCCCGTGCCGTCCGGCCCGACACTGACGGGCCCGTGCCGTCCGGCCCGACACTGACGGGCCCGTGCCGTCCGGCCCGACACTGACGGGCCCGTGCCGTCCGGCCCGACACTGACGGGCCCGTGCCGTCCG
>JAISFP010000438.1 GCA_031263525.1 Deltaproteobacteria bacterium
GGCAGACTTCTGACATCGTGCCTGCCACCACCTCCCCGCCGGTTGCAAGAGTCCTAGCCCTGCTTCCGGCCTCGCGGCTGCCCCCGTCTGCCCGGACCCTCGCCGGCATCTCTGCAGGCTCTCCGCCTCATGCCCCCCGGAGGCTCTCCGTAGCTCCGGGAGGCGAAGGCGGCGGTCAAGGCAGCACGTGAGATGGCATGGATCCGCCCTAATCTCCTCAGCTTCCCTGCCTGCCTCCCGTCGGGTACCGGTCGGAACGTCAGGCTAACGTTTTTTTCCGCACGCCGGCAATCGCCGGAGATTCGTCTCCCGGCGGGGGACAGGATTGTCACGCCCCCTGACAGAACGATCTCCGGCGATGGCGGGCGTCCCCGCCCGTGTTGTCGGGCACCGGGCCTCTCCGGCTGAGCCGAGGAAAGAAGTAGCTCATGTCCGGTTGCGCTGTCACGTAGGATCGACGGAGAAAGATCGGTGCCGCCTTGCAGCAAGACGGCAGGGTCACAGTCAAGTTTCCAGCGAGATAGTTCCGGAGTAGGCCTTGGTGAAACATGGGTAAGTGTTCAGGCGTCATGCCCCCCCTGGGCATTATTCGCTTTAGGACGTTCGCGAAGTAGAGGCGGGTCCGTCCGGGTCCTTTCTGCCCTGCGAGCCTTCCTCCCCCCTGCTTCTGCCAGGACCCTCCTTCCGGCCCGACGCTCCCTCCTTCCCCCTGCTTCTGCCAGGACCTTCCTTCCGGCCCGGCGCTCCCTCCTTCCCGCAGCTTCTGCCAGGACCCTCTTTCCGGCCCGGCGCTCCCTCTCTCCTCTGGATCTGCCAGGACCCTCCTTCCGGGCCGGCGGGTCATCCTCCCCCAGGCTTCTGCCAGGACCTTCCTTCAGACCAGGCGGGCCTTCCCCCCACCAGCTTCTTCCACGACCCTCCTTCCGGCTCGGCGCTCCCTCCTCTCCCTTGGATCTGCCAGGACCTTCCTTCCGGCCCGGCGGGAGTTCCTCCCCACAGCTTCTTTCAGGGTCCTCCTTCTGGCACGGCGGGAGTTCCTTCCCCCAGCTTCTTTCAGGGTCCTCCTTCCGGCCCGGCGGGCCTTCCTCCCCCCACCTTCTTCAACTAACTTCCTTTGGGCCAGGCGGACCAGCCTCCCCCTGCGTCTGCCACTACCATTCTTCCGACCCGCCGGGCCATCCTCACCCCAGCTTCTTTCAGAACTTTCCTATGGGCCAGGCGGACCATCTTCCCCCTGCGTCTGCCACAACCATTCTTCCGGCCCGGCGGGCCATCCTCCCCCGTAACTGTTCCGGTGCCCCACCAAGGGGAGTTCAACAGGAGGCATTTTCGTATCAGTTCACGGGTAGGTCGCCCTGGCCACGAGGTAGCCTGTCCTGGAGCTGTAAGAAGGTCGTTCTGGCCTAAAGGGAGCCTGAAGGGAGGCCGCTCAGGACCAGAAGGGAGGCCATCCTGGCCTCGGAGGAGGGGGGGCCTGGCCCTGGAGGAAAAGTGTCCTGGCCCTGGAGGAAAGGCGTACTGGCCCTGGAGGAAAAGCGTACTGTACCAGAAATGAAGATGATCTGGGTCCTGCTATAGGTTTCTCTGCTTTCGTATGTGAACAGATACGCATTTTCAAGCAAAATGCCCTCTGCAGAAACTCTTCCCCTCCATATGAAGTATTCATTGTTGACTCTTCAACTTCAAAGGTTCCGCATCTGGGCTCTCTTCTTCAGAAAAGGCTCTCAATAGAGAGGCACCTGAACAGTTACCTTCCCCCCAGCTTCTTCCAGGACCCTCCATCCGGCCCGGCGATCCTTTCCCCTCCATCTGCAAGGACCCTCCTATCGATCCGACGGGCCAACCTCCCTCCAGCTTCTTTCAGGACGCTCCTTCCGGACAGGCGCTACTTCCCCCTCCATCTGCCAGGACCCTCCTATCGGCCCGCCGGACCATCCTCCCACCAGCTTCTTTCAGGACCCTCCTAATCGGCCCGGCGGGCCATTCTCCCACCAGTTTCTTTCAGGACCCTCCTTCTGGCCAAGGATCTTTCCCCCTCTCCTTCTGCCAGGACCCTCCTTCTGGCCAGGGTTCTTTCCCCCTCTCCTTCTGCCAGGACCCTCCTTCCGGCCAGGCGATCCTTACCCCCTCTCCTTCTGCCAGGACCATCCTTCCGGCCAGGCGCTCCTTCCTCACCCCTGCATCTGCCACGCCCCTCCTCCTGGCCCAGCCTGCCCTCCTCCCCCCCGAATCAGTTGCGACTCGCCTGCCGGCCCGGAGATCTCCTCTCCCAGCGTCAACCGCGACTCTCCCTCCGGCCCGGCGAGGCTTGCATCTCAGCCGTACGGTGCATGCTGCCTTCCGAGAGGCACGGTCTTTCCCCGCCATTTCCGCCTTTTATGCGGTCGCTCATTTGGACGGGGGGAGCGTTGGAGGTGTATACTTGCATCAGGGTGTCCGACACTCCCTATCCCCGGAACAACCTGCCCGATCTCCCCCAAGCTTCGAACGCCAGGCGCTCCGGGCTGTTGCCGCATGCTGCTCCGGACCAGAGGAGCCCTGCTGCCCCCCGAGGCGGCTGCAGGCGCGGGTCTGACGGACCCGCCGACTCCGTCAGTCCGCCTGGCCAGCGGATGCCGGCGGGGAAAATGGATCGTCCGGGCATGAGGTGACGGAGGCACCGGTCGGTCTGGCGGGAAAGGAGGCGGGGGCCGGAGAGGCCGGGGCGGAGGTTCCGGCAGGGCAGGAGGGGGTGTCGAGGCCGGAAGGGCCGGGCGGCCGGGCGGAGCCCGGTCCGGTCCGGGCAGGAGGAAGGGAGCCATGAAGGCCGACGTGATCTTCTATAACGGCGAGGTGCTCGCCATGGACGGGGAGGGTCCCGGGGCGGACGTCGTCCCCCGCACCTCCGTGGCAGTGAAGGACGGGACCGTGGTTTTCCCGGAGGACGGGGGCTGGAAGGACCTCCTGGGGCCGTCCACCGAGGCCGTGGACCTGAAGGGTTCCGCGGTCATTCCCGGGCTGGTGGACGCTCACCTGCACCCCCTGTGGGGGGGCATGACCCTCTCGGGGTTCTCGCTGGACTACGAGCCCTCCGACGTGGAGGGGACCCTGGAGCGGGTCCGGGGGTTCCTGGCCGACGACACGAAGGCGAGCCCGGACGACATGATGACTGTGCTGTGCTGGGAGCGTCACGGGGGCGCGGACGTCACCGCGGCCGACCTGGACGGCCTGGGCACGCAGAGGCCGGTGCTACTGCTCTCTGGGGACTGCCACACTGCCGTCCTGAACCGGCGGGCGATGTTCATCTACCGCGACTTTTTCGATGGCCCGGACCCGCCGGACGGCAGGATCCTCAGGGGCCCCTCCGGCCCCAACGGCATCCTGGAGGACGGCCAGGCCTTCCGTCTCTACGACGCTGTCTCCCGCCTGGAGCTCCGGCGGTCCGCCGAGACCCTGAGGAGGGGCCTGAGGGCCCTGAACCGCCAGGGGGTCACGTCCGTCCTGGACGCCCGCGCCAACCGCGACTCCATGGAGGCCGCGGTTCTGCTCTGGGAAAACGACGACCTCACCGTCCGCTACTCCGGCGCCTGGGAGATCCCGCCGAAGGGCCGGCTTTCCTCGGCTGCCGCCGCCGCTGAGGTCCAGGACGCCTTCCAGAAGCTCCGGCGCTACCGCCGGGGGCAGGCCGTGCATCGGGCCGAGGCTGCGGCGGCGGGCAAGGACGGCGGCCCGGCGGCTGCCGTCCAGGCCCTGGCCGACGAGGGGCACGGGCCCCCGAGGCCCGGAATATCCATGCGGCACATAAAGATGTTCGTGGACGGCATGCCCGGCCAGGGCACGGCCAAGCTCCGCACTCCCTACCTGGCCGCGAGGGATCCCGGGGGCGGCACGTCCGGGGTGCCCTCGGGCGACGGCACGGGGTCGGCCTACTTCGACTCCCAGACCCTCACCGGCATCTTCAAGGCAGCCCTCGAGCTGGGCCTCCACCCCCACTGCCACGTGATAGCCGACGGGGCGCTCGACATAGTGCTCAAGTCGGTCTCCGACATCCGCGCCCGCTTCCCGGACCGGGACTTCCGCCCCGCCGCGGCGCACCTCGACCTGGCGGCCTACGACCAGTACGCCCGCATGCGGGAGCTGGGGGTGGCGGCGGTGCTCTCCTTCCAGTGGGCCGGCTACGAGGAAAGGGACCTGAGCGAGGCCCTGGCCATGTTCGGGCCCGAGCGTTGCGAGGGCCTGGAGACGCACGGGAAGTTCCTGGACGCCGGGGTCACCTGCGCCTACGGGAGCGACTGGCCCGTCGAGAGCCTGGACGAGTGGCGCAACTTCCAGGTCGGCGCCACGAGGAGGATGGCGGGCCGTTCCGGCCCCGGATTCCCGAGGCTCGACAACGACAGGGATCTGACTATCCGCGAGATCCTTTTCGCCGCCACCCGCGCCTCGGCCTGGGTGCTGGGCCAGGAGGGCACGGCGGGCCGTCTCGCGCCGGGCTGGCCGGCGGATCTTGCCGTGGTGGAGGGCCCACTCCTGTCCAGGGACCCCGCCGCCCTGAAGGACACGCGCGTGACCAGAACCATTGTGGGGGGGCGGACGGTGTGGAGGGCGGACTGACAGACCGGGGACACCCCGTGTCCGCGTCGTCCTGACCCGGGACAGCCCCGTCAGGGAACATGGTCCAGACTCGCCGGCACCGATTCATCAGGGGGATCCGGGAGCTCCGGGGTCTCTCTTCTCCTGGAGCGGCGTAACGCCGCCCCGGGAGCACCTGGCTCCCGGACGGTCCCGGTGCCCCTGCCAGTCGTCCTCACATCAGTTCGCAGGCAGAGGCAGAACTGCGGTTCCACGGCATCCGCCAGTCTGCGCCCGGTCCTTCCGCTGCATGGCATCTGACCGGCTCATTCCTCACGAGGCCATGCCTCCTTCCGGCATCCGTCCCGCTCCTCCCCTGCGGCCTGCCCTGGGGTCCATCTGTGCCTGCCCTGCTCATCCCCCTGCGGCCTGCTCTGCCGTCTTGCGCCACCTGACCGGCATCCTCCCGTGACCGGTCCTGCACCCCGTAACATCCGGTGGCCCCGTCTCGTCTCCCCAGGCTCCTCGCCCCTCCTTCAGTCCTCCATCCTCCTTCCCCCCCTTAATTTCCCTCGTCCACGTCCTCCCCCCTTTCTCCCCTGCCTTCCTCTCCTTCCTCATCAAACCATCGGTACCTCCTCGTCCTCTTTCCAGGCTCATCGCCCCTCCTTCAGTCCCTTACTTCTCCATCTTTCACTATCCCCTTCCTCTCCTCTCCTTCCCTTCCCTTCCTCACAGCCCATTGGGACCCCCTCGTCCTTTTTCCAGGCTCTCGCCCCGCTCGAAGGTCTTCTCCCCCTTCTCTCTGCCTGGGCCGCCCGACCCCTGGCTCTGGCCTCACGTGCTTTCGGACAACGGTCCGGGTTTTCCGGAGCCCAGAACGGGCTCTTTCTGGGTTATCACTGAACCAATGCGGAACCGTCCCGGAAGGGTCGCGCCAGCTTGCTTTCGCCTCCAGGATTAATGGCGCCAACATAAAAGAGGCTAAAGGTCAGCCCAGAAGCATATTCCATGCAAAAGTATACATTTATGTGAGAATGACGTTTTAGAAGATTCACGATTTTGTAGGAAAATCCGGGGGCCCTCACGCCCCGTCCCGGACGGTTGCGGGGCCTTCCGGACCGGTGCCCGGGGACTTGCCGGATCGCTGCCTGCAGGGGCCGGACGGCCTGCGATGCACCCCGTGCCCGCCGGTCCGGGTCTTTTCCGGAGCGGGTTCCGGGCGTATTTCAGAGCGTCGTCCGGGCTTCGTCTGGGACCGGGACCCTCGTCGCCGCCCGAAGGGGCCGGGCGGCCTGCGACGCATCCCGTGCCCGCCGGTCCGGGTCTTTTCCGGAGCGGGTTCCGGCGGCGGAAAGGACAGCGGAGGGGCCAGTGAGGACCTGCGCTTGCGGGCGGGGACAGGGAGTTCCGCGCGCTTCCGGCGACCTCCGGGGAGGGGCCCTGGAGGCCGGGAAACCGGCCTCCCGTGTCAAAATCTACGGTTTCGTCAACAAATCTGATATATGTGAACTCTAAAAATATAATAAAGTGTCATAAATAAATATTGTAATGTCTAAATATAGTCATAATAATTAATTTGATAATGGTCCGCAAATTGCTAAGAATACTGTTGCTTAAACGGCGGCGGCAGGCCCCCCCGAGCGGCTCTCCCGCCCGTGGGCAGGCCGCCGCGGGAGGCCGGGCGACCGGCCGAGCAGCGCCGGGACCAGCGTGACAGGTCCCGAGGAGGGAAGGTTGCATCATCATGAGAAGACGCGATTTCATAGCCAAGGCCGGCCTGGGAGGGGCGGCTGTCGCCGCCGGGGCCGCGGTGAACGCCCCGTTCGTGCATGCGCAGCCGAAGACGGGGATCAGGTGGCGCCTCCAGACCTACGCGGGGGCGGCCCTGGCCGACTACGTCATCAAGCCGCAGGTCGAGGCCTTCAACAAGGCGGCCAACGGCGAGATGGTGATAGAGCTCTACAGCGCGGACCAGCTGGTCCAGACCGGCGAGCTCTTCCGGAACGTCCAGAACGGCACCATAGACGCCTGCCAGGCGGACGAGGACTCCATCGCGTCCCCAGCCGACGTGGCCGTCTTCGGGGCCTACTTCCCGTTCGCCACCCGCTACTCACTGGACGTGCCGGCCCTCTTCGAGCACTGGGGCCTGAACGACATCTGGAAGGAGGCCTACGACGAGATAGGTGGCGTCACGTGGATCAGCGCCGGGTCATGGGACCCCTGCAACATCGCGACCACCTCGCCCATCAGCAAGGTGGACGACCTGAAGGGCAAGAAGCTCTACGCCTTCCCCAGCGGCGGGAGGTTCATGACCCGCTTCGGCATCGTGCCCGTGACCGTGCCCTACGAGGACGTGCAGATGGCGCTCTCCACCGGCGACCTGGACGGGGTGTGCTGGTGCGCCATCACCGAGATGTACACGGTTGGCTGGGCGGACTCCCTGAAGTACTACCTCACCAACAACGTCTGCGGGGCCTGGATAGGCTCCTACTTCGTGAACGCGGACAGGTGGAACCAGCTCCCCGAGCACCTGAAGACCCTGTTCAGGCTCACCTGCGACAGCTCGCACTATTACCGGCAGCACTGGTACTGGTGGGGGGAGGCCCACTACCGGGTCAACGAGAAGAAGATGGAGCTCACCACCATACCCGACGCCGAGTGGAAGGCCGTGGAGGACGAGGCCCAGAAGTTCTGGGACGAGACCGCCGCCGTCTCCCCCCGCTGCGCCAAGGTGGTCCAGATCCTGAAGGACTACACGGCACAGATGACGAAGGCCGGAAGGCCGTACCGTTACTAGCCGGAGCCCCCGGGCCTCCGGTCCCTGCGGCTTCCCCGGCCCCCTGCCCCTCTCCGAGTGCGCACTTCCCCGATGCCTCCATGTCCGAGGGCGCGAGGCATGGGGAAAGGCCGCCCGGCCCCGCTGGGGTCAGTCTTCCCCGAGGCAGTTCCCCCCCACGCCAGAAATTTTCCCGGCAAAACACCTTTTCCCCGGAGGGGCGTCCCCCCTCCGGCCGGCACCTGAGGACACGCACATGCCCGGTTTGATCAAAACTTACGTTCGAGTGGTGGACAGGATAAGCCTCTGGACGGGGCGCGTGTCACTGTACCTCGTCTTCGTCATCATGGCCGTCCTGCTCATAGCCTCCCTCTCCCGGCTCTTCATGGAGAGGCCCATTCTCTGGGGAGTCGAGATGGCGCAGTTCACGATGGTCATCTACTTCACCGTCGGGGGGGCCTTCGCCCTCCTCCTGAACTCCCACGTGAGGATGGACATCCTCTATTCCAGGTGGTCGCCCAGGAAGAAGGCAGGCATGGACACCTTCACCTTCTTCTTCCTCATCGTCTACCTGGGGCTCCTCATGTACGGGTGCGTGTCCTCCACCGCCTACTCCATACAGTATCACCAGCACAACAACACGCCCTGGGCCCCGCCCATCGCTCCGGTGAAGATCCTGATAGGCACAGGCATATTCCTCACGATCCTCCAGGCGTTCTCCGAATTCTTCAAGGACATGGCGAGGACCCGGGGCATCGAGCTCGAGGCGCCGATACCCGAGAAGATCCTCCTGGAGGAGTCCTCCGAGTCCAAGAGCGGCCCCGAGGCGCCCGCGACCGCCCCCGAGGGCCTGCCGGTCCCGGCACTGGAGCCCGTCTCGGTGCCTGCCCCTGCGGCGGCCGCCGCCTGAAGGCCGCGGCCCTGCCTCGCTCAAGTTCAGAGACCCTTTGAGGACGGAGAGGCAACCTCACGCTTGGGACATCGCGGGGCGCGGAGGCCCGCACGGCTTCCGCGCCCCCCGGTGTCTGTGCCCCTGACGATCTTGCAGGTCGTGCAGGGAGGCGGCGGGGCTGCGGACGCGGGACTTTCCTGATCCCTCCTGGCGGGGTCCGAGCCATCTTCACGACCCGTGACGCGGGGGGCGGCGTTGCCTTCGCGTCCCGGCGAGCCCGGCTCCGGAACAGACATATCTTTCTGACACATTATCCATTTTAGTTCTTATCGCCTATCCAGCTACATGTTAAGGCTTGACTGTCCGAACCGCTCAAGACGTGAAGGACCGGGCCGCTTAAGGCGTGACGGACCGAACCGTGCTCCCTGGGGGCTCGGCGGCACTGTCCGCGATCCGGTCAAGGCTCGTCGCCCCCGGCAGCGCCGGCCAGCTCCCCCTGACTTTGACCCCTCCCTGGCCGAACAGCTTCACCCAGCCCGGGCCCCGGCGACCGCCGGGGACGCTTCGGTTGCGGAAGAGAAAGCCCCAAAGGCCCCCCAGATGGATCCGGAATTCTCCTTCAGGCTCTCGTACGAGGCCATTGCCGTAATTCTCTTCGCCTCCATGGCCCTCCTCATGCTCACGGGCCAGAGGGTCTTCGGGGCTATCGGCTTCGTGGGGGCGGTGGCGGCGGTCCTCATCTGGGGGACAGGCGGCAAGGAGATGGCCTTCAACGCCACCATCATCGTGATGAAGTGGTATCCCATGGTCACGCTGCCTCTCTTCGTGTACATGGGCTACATCCTTTCGGAGTCCGGTATAGCCGGCGATCTGTACAAGATGTTCCACGTCTGGCTCGGGGGCGTGAAGGGAGGCCTCGCGCTGGGCACGGTCGTTCTCATGGTCGCCATAAGCGCCATGAACGGGCTGTCCGTGGCGGGCATGGCTGTCGGCGCCTCCATCGCCATGCCGGAGATGCTGAGGCGGGGCTACGACAAGAGGATGGTCTCAGGGGTCATCCAGGCGGGGAGCTCGCTCGGGATCATGATGCCGCCCTCTGTGGTCATGATCCTCTACGGCATGATAGCCCGCCAGCCGATCAACGACCTCTGGCTCGCTGGCATCGGGCCGGCGTTCATGTTCGCGGTGCTCATAGCCCTCTACGTGCTCATTCGCTGCAGGATTCAGCCCGAGCTGGGGCCGGTGCTGCCCAAGGAGGAGCGCATGCTCCCCCGCGGCGAGAAGCTCCGGCTCCTCTTTTCCGGGCTCATCCCCCTGGCCATCATCTTCTCGGTGACAGGCTGCTTCATCCTCGGGATCACCAGCCTGGTTGAGAGCTCTGCCGCGGGGGCCCTGGTCTCGACCGTGGCGGCGGCCCTGAAGCGGCGGCTAAGCTGGAAGGTCATGCAGGTGGCGCTCATCCAGACATTGTCGGTCTCGTGCATGTTCATGTGGATCCTGATGGCCGCCCTGTGCTTCTCTGCGGTCTTCGACGGGCTGGGCGCAGTGCATGCCGTGGAGAACCTCTTCCTCCGGGAGTGGGGCATGGGACCCTGGGGCGTGCTCATCCTCATGCAGGTGTCGTTTCTCCTCATGGGCATGATCCTGGACGACACGGCCATGCTGGTCATAGTCGCCCCCCTCTACATACCGCTAGTCCGCTCCATGGGCTTCGACCTGGTCTGGTACGGGGTCCTCTACACCGTCACCTGCCAGGTGGCCTACATGACCCCTCCCTTCGGCTACAACCTCTTCCTCATGAAGGCCCTGGCCCCGAAGAGCGTGACGCTCTCGGACATCTACCATTCCATTGTCCCCTTCGTGGGCATCATGCTCCTGGGCCTTGTCCTCATCCTGGCCTTCCCTGACATAGCCATGTGGATTCCCCACCATTTCCTGGACAGGTGAGGGAAGGCCCTCTCCCTGGCAAGCGGGGGAGGCCCTCTCCCTGGCAAGCGGGGGAGGCCCTCTCCCTGGCAAGCGGGGGAGGCCCTCTCCCTGGCAAGCGGGGGAGGCCCTCTCCCTGGCACGCGGGGGA
>JAISFP010000143.1 GCA_031263525.1 Deltaproteobacteria bacterium
CGGGGCGTCGCGGAGCGGGGCGTCGGTGGGAAGGGGGCAAGGTCCCCGGGGGTGACGGGGGACGAGGAGAGGCTGAGGGGGGCCCGGCGGTCGGCGCCCCGGAGGGGCCGGAGGGCGACCGGGAGTGACGGGAAGGCGGGGGCTTCGCGGTTCCGGGCTTCGGCGGGGCGGGGCACTCCGCAGGAGCGGGACGGGACAAAGGGGGTCATGATGGACCCTGCGCCTGGAGGGCCCCGCCCGTGTTCCGGAACGGCCGGTTTGCGGACGTGCGCGGAGCGGGCCTTACCGGACAGGGGGAGCCGCGTGTCGCGCTTTCGGGCGCCATTGCCGGAGGGAAAAAGCTGTCGCAACCGTTTCTGACGGCATTCGTAAAAATTTTTTTTTATCTGCTGTCAAACAAATCCACGACATTTAGAATGAATTATTTAATTCGCCGTAGGGTGTGCGTTATATTCTGTCAAAACGGAAACGTTCAGAATTGAAATAAATAATTGTTTCGACATGCGTGTTTTTGTCAGGGTTTCCCGGCCCGCATTCGCTTGACTGGGGGCCCCCGTCCCCCTATATTGCATCAAAACGGCTTCGGGCCGCGCATTTGGCCAGGCAATCCCGGCAGACGTCCGGACCCTTGCCGCAGCAGGCCGGCACCTTTCTGAGTGTCGGAAATGAGGAAATGACGATGGCTGACAAGGGTTCAGGGGAAAAGCTCTACCGGTGCTACGACCTGTTCTGTCTCGTTTGCGGATGCTACGAGTCGATAAGGGATCCCAATTTCAGAAATTACCCGCCAGACTACGAGTTCCAGTGCCCGTGCTGCGGCGCCGCTATGGAGCAGCTGGAGGACCCCTACTCCAGGACGCAGGAGGAGCTGGGCCTCGAGGACAGGGAGGTCCCGGGGGCCGATGACGACCTCGGGAACAACGAGAGCTTCGGGGACGAGGCGATCTTCGCGGACGATGACGACAGCGGGGACTAGGGAGACCTCTGGGAGAAGGGCGGACAAGATTTGCCGGAAAGCGGCTTCCTGGAGCCGTTGCGGAGACGGCGCGGACTTCCCGCGCTGTCGCGGCCTTGCTCCGGCTCTGACGGCCCGGGCGTCTTCGTCCGGCGTCTGAACCGGGCTGCCGGTGCCGGAAAGCCGGGCTCGGGCCGCAAGCTTCGGCCGGGGTCCGCTTCGGCCCGTCGCGGCAGGCGGCTGGGGCCGGAGAGGTGCCAGGCCCGAGGGGTGCCGGGGCCGCGGTCTCTCTCTGCAAGTCTCGAATGCCGGGGCGGGACGAAAGGTTCCGGCCCCTTCGCGTCTGCGCCTCGGGACAGCCCCATGAGACGGCTCTGAGGGAAAGTCTTTTTGGGGGAAATCTTCTTGAGGCGGCATCCTGAGATATCCCCTTTAAGCAGCGTCTTGAGCTGGAAAATATATTTTTTTCTCCGGCGGGGACGGTCGCGGGACCGTCGGCTGCCAGGGGCCTTGCCAGAGGGCCCCCTTCCCGGACAGCTTCCGGGAGGGGGGCCCTTCTCGTTCGAGGAGAGGCCGAGGCTGCGGCGGAAGCCCCTGGCAGGCGCGAGGCCGCGTGCCCGCCTTGCCTGGGCCGTGGGGACATTGCCAGGAAAGGCCGGGAAAGGCCCGGAATAAGCCAGGAAAAGGCTCGGAAAAGGATCGGAAATGTCAGGAAATGTCCGGAAATGTCTGGAAATGTCTGGAAATGTCCGGAAAGGTTCGGAAAGGCTTGGAAAGGTCCGGAAAGGTACGGAGAGTCTTGGAAAGGTCCGGAAAGGCTCGGAATAGGTCCGGAAAAGGCCCGGACAAGGCCCGGACAAGGCTCTGAAAGGCTCGGAGGAATAGGCTCGGACAAGGACCGGAACGGCTGGCGGCTCATGCCGGGAGGCTGTGAACTGTGACGGGCCGCGGGCCGGGCGCCCGTGCGGGGCCGCGTCTCGGGCGGCAGTGCGTCCATGACCGGACTCGCCTTGGGCAGGGTCGGATGGAGGCGCGTGAGGGGCACCGTCTCAAGAGGGACCACGGTCGCCCGTGACGGGCCGGGTCACGGGCGGGCGTCCCGGACCGGCGAAGCGGGCACGTCATGAAAATGGCTCCCCTCCCGGACAGTTCCGGGAGTGGGGCCCTGACGGTTGCGGACGGGCCGGGTCACGGGCGGGGCGTCCCGGACCGGGCGAAGCGGGCACGCCATGAAAAAGGCCCCCCTCCCGGACAGTTCCGGGAGGGGGGCCCTGACGGTTGCGGACGGGCCGGGCCGTGAGGCGGCCGGAAGGAGGCGCGGGCGCGGGGCCCCGTGCTACTTCGGGGCGCGCCTGGTGGCGGTCTTCCTGCCGTTCGCGGGCTTGCGGCCGGGCTTCTTATTGGTCGAGCCGACGGGGCGGCCGACCTTCTTGGGCGCGGTCTTCCTGCCGTTCGCGGGCTTGCGGCCGGCCTTGTTGGTCGAGCCGACGGGGCGGCCGCGCTTCTTGCCGGTCGCGCTCTTCTGGACCGCGGGCTTGCGGCCGGGCTTCTTGGCGGAGAGCGGCGGGCGGCCCGGGCCCTTGCGGGCGCCGGCGGCCTTCCTGGTTCCGGCGGCCTTCCTGGTCCCGGCGGGCTTGCGGCCCGCAGGCTTGGGGCCGGGCTTCTTGGCGCCGGGCTTGCGGCCCGCCCTCTTGGATCCGGGCTTGGGGCCGGGCTTCTTGGCACCGGGCTTGCGCCCGCGGGTCGGCTTCCAGACGCTGACCTCCTCGTCGTCCTCGGTCTCTATGACGTACTGGGCGGCGGCGAGCAGGGCCACCGGGACGCGCGGGGGGGAGCAGGAGACGTAGTCGAAGTCCCTCTCGCAGAAGAAGCGCACGGAGGCGGGGTCGCCGCCGTGCTCGCCGCAGATGCCGATCTTGAGCGACTCGTCGGCGGCGCGGCCCTTCTCGACCCCCGCCTGGACCAGCATGCCCACGCCTTCCTGGTCCAGGGTCACGAAGGGGTCGTGCTTCCAGATGCTCTGATCGGAGTACTGGTTCAGGAAGGATCCCGAGTCGTCCCGGGAGAGCCCGAAGGTGGTCTGGGTCAGGTCGTTGGTGCCGAAGGAGAAGAACTGGGCCCCGGCGTTCACGATGCGGTCGGCCGCGAGCGCCGCCCTGGGGAGCTCGATCATGGTGCCCACCAGGTACGTCACCTCCTGCCCGGACTCCTCGCGGACCTTCGCGGCCACGCGGTCGACTATCTCCTTCTGGTTGGCGAACTCCTTCTCGTGCCCGACCAGCGGGATCATGATCTCCGGGAGGACCTCCACGCCCTCGTCCTGGGCCTGGGCCGCAGCCTCGAAGATGGCGCGGACCTGCATCTCGGTTATCTCGGGGAAGAGGATGCCGAGCCGGCAGCCGCGGAGCCCCAGCATGGGGTTCTGCTCCCTGAGGGCCGCTATCCGGGCCCGGACCTTCGGGAGCGGGATCGACAGGCGCTCGGCGAGCGCCTTCATGTCGTGCTCCTCGTGGGGGAGGAACTCGTGGAGCGGCGGGTCGAGGGTCCTGATGGTCACCGGGAGCCCGTTCATGGCCTTGAAGATCTCGTAGAAGTCGCCCTTCTGCATGGGCAGGAGCTTCGCGAGCGGCTCGAGGCGGCCCTCCAGGTCGTCGGCGAGGATCATCCGGCGCACGATGTCGATTCTGTCGGTATCGAAGAACATGTGCTCGGTGCGGCACAGCCCTATGCCCTCGGCCCCGTAGCTGCGGGCGACATCCGAGTCGCGCGGGGTGTCGGCGTTGGTCCGGACGGAGATCTGCTTGGCCTCCTTCACGAAGCCCATGAACTCGGTGAAGTCGCCGGTGAGCTCGACGGGCCTGGTGGGGAGCTGGCCGAGGATGATCTCGCCCCGGGCGCCGTCCAGCGAGATCCAGTCGCCGGCGCGGACCGTCTCGCCGCTCTTGGTGGTGAACGTGCCGGCGGCGTAGTCCACCGTGATGTCGGAGGAGCCGGCCACGCAGGGACGGCCCATGCCGCGGGCGACCACCGCCGCGTGGCTGGTCATGCCGCCCCGGGCGGTGAGGATCCCCTGGGCCGCGTCCATGCCCTTGATGTCCTCGGGGCTGGTCTCGACGCGGACCAGGATGGCCCTGCCGGGCTTGCCGTCGGGGCCGGCCTTCTTCGCTATGTCCTCGGCCGCCCTGGCGGAGAAGCACACGGCGCCCACCGCGGCCCCCGGGGAGGCGGCCAGGCCCTTGGCTATGACCTTGCGGGAGCGGTAGGAGGGGTCGGAGATGTCGAAGGAGGGCAGGAGGACCTGGGTGAGCAGGTCGGGCTTGAGCCTCCTCACCGCGCCCCGGGGCGTGATGAGCCCCTCGCGGACCATGTCCACGGCGATCCGGATGGCGGCGCTCCCCGTGCGCTTGCCGGAGCGGCACTGGAGCATGAAGAGGGTGCCGTCCTGGATCGTGAACTCGATGTCCATCATGTCCTTGTAGTGGCTCTCGAGCTTGCTCCGGATCTCCGCCAGCTCGGCGTAGATCTCGGGCATCTCGTCCTCGAGGGACTTCCCGCCGCCCGGGGGGACCGTGCCGCTCTGCGCGTTGATCGGCACCGGGGTCCGGATGCCGGCCACCACGTCCTCGCCCTGGGCGTTGGTGAGGTACTCCCCGTAGAAGTAGTTCTCGCCCGTCGACGGGTCGCGGGTGAAGGCCACCCCGGTCGCGGAGTTCGCGCCCATGTTGCCGAAGACCATGGCCTGGACGTTGACCGCGGTGAACCAGTCCTCGGGGATGTCGTAGATCTGGCGGTATTCCCTGGCCCTCTTGGACATCCAGGAGTCGAAGACGGCCCCTATGGCCCCCCAGAGCTGGGTCTCGGGGTCCTCGGGGAAGGGGGTGCCGAGCTTCTCCTCGATGAGGGCCTTGTAGCTCGCGACCAGGTCCTTCAGGTCGTCCGCGGTGAGGTCGGTGTCGGCGGGGCGGCCCCTGTCGGCCTTCATCCTGGCCATTATGGCGTCGAAGGGGTCCTCGTCCTTGTCCGTCGGGCGCCTGACGCCCAGCACCACGTCGCCGTACATGCTGACGAAGCGGCGGTAGGAGTCGTAGGCGAAGCGGGGGTTGCCGGTCCTGGCGATGAGCCCCTGGATCGTCTCGTCGTTGAGCCCGATGTTCAGCACCGTGTCCATCATGCCGGGCATGGAGGCCCGGGCGCCGGAGCGGCAGGAGACCAGGAGGGGGTTCTCGGGGTTCCCGAACTTCGCCCCGTAGGCCCGCTCCATGGTCTTCAGGGCGGTCGTCACCTGGTTCGCCAGGCCGTCCGGGTACTTCTTGTCGTTGGCGTAGTATTCCGAGCAGACTGCGGTGGTGATGGTGAAGCCGGGCGGAACCGGGAGCTCCAGCCTGGCCATCTGCGCCAGGTTGGCCCCCTTCCCTCCCAGGAGCGCCGTCATCGTCTCCCTGCCGTCGGTCCTGTTGGAGCCGAAAGAGTATACAAGTTTCTTAGCCATTAATCGGGTCCCCCGGCATGTGTTTGGAGGTTGGAGCGCGTGGCGGAGCGGCGCGGCCCCGGGCCGCCCGCGCTGAAAGGTTCTCTGGATCCTGCCGCCCGTCCCGCGGCCGTCAGGCCCGCGGAGGTCATGGGCCGGCGGCAGCCGGCCGGCTGGCTGTGAACGTTAAATTGTGGCGCGGGCCGGATATGCTGACACCATGCATTTATATATCAGAACTTTAAGGCCCGTTCAATGACTAAATTAAGTAGCCCGCATGTCCGCCGGGATCTCCCTTTGCGGATCCGGTTCCGGAAATCCGTTAACCGTCCGGCTTTCCGCTGATCCTGCCGCAAAAAAAGGCCCCGGCAGCCGCGAAAAATTTCTTTTTTCCCGTCCCTTTCCGGGACGGGAACGGGGCCTGAAACGCTCCGGAAAAGATGCCGGCAGGCGCGCCCGCGGTCCCCGTCCCGGTCGCGCGCGGCTCCGCGGGATGGTCCCGGGGAGTCCGGCCGGGCCGAGGCCCCGGAACGGGGGGACGCCCAGTCCGTGCAGAAAGTCTAGTGTTTTCGGGCACTTGGAGCGGGCAGAGGGTGCCCGGCGGCCCCCCGGACGGCCGTCCCGCCGCGGCCGGGGGGCGCCGGCGGGAGCCCGGCGGAGGTGCGGACGCGACCTCGCCCGCGCCTTCCGCGCACCTGAAGTTCCGGAACAGTTTCGGCTTTCCGCCGTTCCGGTACGGGCGCGGCCGCGGCCCTTGTCCGGGATCCGCCGCGCTGTTTCCGGGACCGCGGCGCGGGAACCCTTGTGAATGCGGGGGTTGGGAGGCACGGCGCTAACCGGCCGCTGCGTCCGGACGCGGGTCCCTCCACTCCCGGGGGCCCCGGATCTCCCGCGCCCGAATTCCCGTCGCGGCCCAGAGACGAATTCCGGAGGGACAGGGAACCGCCCTCTGACGGACGCCGGATTCTCCCGGGCGATCTCTTTCCGGGTGCATGGGTTTGCCATCATTGTCACGAATGTTTCCACGGACGGCCGGGAAGCTTCCCCGAACCCGCATGCCGTCAGGTCCAGAGATGACTTCCGTCTGTCGTGGCAAATTCGAGTTGAACTACCAGCAGGGGGATCGTCCCGGAACGGATCCGCGAGACGCGGCCCGGGAAGGACGGCGGACGAATCCTGAAATGCCGGATTTAACTACGTCCGGTCGACGGCGGCTCCGGCGGCCCGGCCATCCCCAGACGATCTGGATGACGCGGGCTCCAGGCCGTCTTTTTCCGGAAATCGGGGAAATCGGTCGGGGACGGACGGCTCGATGAAGAAGCAAAAGCGGGGAGAAAGGCGGGAAAGGGGATCGGGGACAGGGAGATGAGGGAATCGGGAAGAAATAGAGGATGGCATAACCATTCAGGTACCCCAGTATTGAGGACCTATTTCGGGGGAAGAAAGCCATGATGAGGAACCATTAAAGTTGAAGAGTCAATTATTGATACTGCATAGGGGGCAAATGGTTTTGTAACTGTTCAGGTGCCCACCCAAGAGGAGCTCAACAGGGGGCCTTTTCAATCGAAATGCCCTCTGCAGAAACTCTTCTCCTCTACATGAAGTATCCATTGTTGACTCTTAAACATTAATGGGTTCTCATCTGGGCTCTCCTCCTCCGAAAAGTCCCTCAAAAGAGGGGCACCTGAACAGTTACATGGTTTTTATTGAGGATGTTTTGGTTGGTTACAATCCCCCTGTTGAGTCCCCCTTGGGAGGGTACCTGAATGGTTACGGATGGCAACTAATTAGAAGCAAAAGGACGGCGGAAAGGATGAAAGAAGAGGCAAGGAGAGGAAAGGAGAGGAAAGGAGAGGAAAGGAGAGGAAAGGAGAGGAAAGGAGAGGAAAGGAGAGGAAAGGAGAGTAAAGGAGAGTAAAGGAGAGGAAAGG
>JAISFP010000198.1 GCA_031263525.1 Deltaproteobacteria bacterium
ATGTTGACCTCCGTCATCGCGCGGGGCGACATCTGCACCGACGAAACGCTCGCTTACCATAGGGAGGTGCAGGATAAAATGGGTCCCAACATCGTTGAGATATTTGACAACCTCACAAACGGCAACTATTCGCGCCTGGAGGAGGCGAACAAGTCCCTGGAGGTGACGGTCAAGTCCCTGGCCGCAGAGAACGAGGACTTGAGGATCACCGCCATCCAGGCCTTGCGCGCCAGGAACATGAGCCCGGAGGTGATAGCCAGGGCGCTGAGGCTCCAGATATCCGAGGTCAACGGCATCCTTAAGAGTAACGGCGCAGGCGATTGACGTCATCGACTTCGCGGGACTTCCGGTATCCCGCATCCGGCCCTGCCGGCGCGTGCGCCCGGACGCGCCTCCGGGGCAATGAGGAGAGGCCGGAGCGGCCTTATTGAGGGCCGTGCCCCAGTCACACCCGCGCACGGGTAGGCGCGCCGGACCCGAGGCTCTCCCGGACCCGCCGCAGGACTCCATAATCCCCCGCACAGGCGGGAACGTCCGGAGGCGGGGGGAGGATGCCTTGCCGAAGTCCCTGGCGGACAGGCATTACCCTTCCTTCCCGCCGTTTCTCGGCATAGACCCCGAACTCGGCGAAGGCTCAGTGCCGCTCAGGACGGAACCGACCGTCCCCGGCGTGGGGACAAGGCGTCCCGGCCGAGTGTACCTGCTGGCCGACGGCTCCCTCCTCGATCTCGAGTTCCAATCCGCCGCCGCCAACGCCGAGATTTTCAGGTTCATCCTGTATGGCGCGATGCTGCTGTACGGAGCGATGCGGGCCGGGGAGAACCCGAAACCGGACAGGGACGTGTCGATCCGTTTCACGGTCGTCTACACGGGCGGCCTCGGGAAGCGCCCGCGGCATTCCTGCCCCGACGAGAGCCGCCGGGGCGAGGGTAACCTGCACTTCAAGCTGGACCAGGTCTTCCTGGAGGAACGTCTCGCCATGGCCGACGTCATCCTGGAGTACAGGACGAAGATCGAGGACTGGAAGCCGGACGCGGGCGTCTTTCGCCTCACGCCATCCGAGCTCGTCCGGCTGTACCTCGCCCCCCTCGGGCAAGTCCCGGAGGCGCCCTGGGAGACGGGTGCTGAATGCCTCGCGCTGGGCCGCGATCTGTCGGCAATGACCGGGGACTGGAACATACACGGCCTGATGTTGACCTCCGTCATTGCGCGGGTCAACATCTGCACCGACGAAACGCTCGCTGGCCATAGGGAGGTGCAGGATAAAATGGGACCCAACGTCGTTGGGGTATTTGACACCCTCACTAACGGCAATTATTCGCGCCTGGAGGAGGCGAACAAGTCCCTGGAGGGGACGAACAAGTCCCTGGAGGGGATGAACAAGTCCCTGGAGGTGACGGTCAAGTCCCTGGAGGGGATGAACAAGTCCCTGGAGGTGACGGTCAAGTCCCTGGCCGCAGAGAACTAGGGCTTGAGGATCGCCAAGGCTGTCCTGGCCTTGCGCGCCAGGAACATGAGCCCGGAGGAGATAGCCAGGGAGCTGAAGCTCCAGATATCCGAGGTCGACGGCATCCTGAAGAGTAACGGCGTAATCGCTTGACGTCCTCGCCTGCGGGGAGTTCCGGCATCCCGCTCCGCGTCCTGCAGGCGCGGGCGCCCGGAAGCGCCGGCAGGGCACTGAAGAGAAATCGTCGCGTCCTTCTTCTGCGTCCATGTCGATTACCGACATGGACCCCGGCACATGAAATCATTCTGGGCATCTCAGTATGGTTGGTACCCAAGGCCGCGATGCCCAAGAAACGTTTCATGACGGCAACCCTCCTGGCGCTGCCGCCCGGCTCAAAAGTCCAGAAAGTCCGGTGCCGCCGATCGGACCATGTCGGCCTTGCTGGCCGTCTTCGCGCCAACTTTCTCACGAAAGTCCATGCCCCCGTAACTCCCGCGCACGGTCTGGGCGTCCGCCTCGAACCCGCGGCTCTCCCGTACCCTGTCGTCTTACGCGCGATTCACCGCTTAGGCGGGGAACGTCCGGAGGCTGGGGGAGGATATCTTTCGGAAGCCCCGGGCAGACAGGACCTGCCGATCCTTCCGGCTGTCTCTTGGCATATTCCCCGATCCTGTCGAAGGTGCCGTACGCCTCAAGACGGAACTGACCGGACTCGGCATTGGGATTGGGCGTCAGCTATGCGGGGGGAGTCAAAGCGGCACGTTTCATGCACCGGGGTGTCGACAAATCCGCCTGAACGTGTTATGCCTGCCTATAAAGCCAGCCTTTCACCCGCCAACTCCTCCCCAAACCGTCCCGGACAGGGCTTCAAGGCCTTGCCTGACTCCGCCTTGACACGGAACCCTACCCCGGCCTCCTGCGGACCCGGGCCGCGCCCCCCGGCGGCCCCGGCCCCCGGCGTCCGGACGCTTCTATCTGGAGCTTCACCATGCCATCCCCAAGCCGGGCCGCCACGGCCCCCCTCCTCGTCTCCGCCTTGGTCCTGGCCCTGGCCGCCGTCTCCTGCGGCGGGGACGGGGAGCAGCCTACAGACGCGACCTCGCCGGGCTCCGCCCCTCCACGGGACGCGGCGGCGCCGGACGCCTCTACGGACGCCCAGTCCACCACGCCGCCTGCGGCGACGGATGCGGCCGACGCGGCCGGCGCGGCGGGAGCGTCCGATTCAACGGACGCGTCCGATGCCTCCCCCGCCGGTCTGCCGACGGCAGGGCCGTCCCTGCCCCCGCCCGCCGGCCCCGGCGCCAAAGGGATCGCCGTTCCCCCCGCCTTGGCCGAACCCTCCTCTCCGGCCATAGCCATCGTGAACGGCCAGCCCCTCTTCCGTTCCGTCTACGACGCCCAGCTCGCCATGCTCTCGGGCCAGAGCCCCGAAGAGGACATCTTCGGGGACGGGAACGGCGAATACGCCGCCCCTGAGCCCCCTACCCTGGCCGATCGCATCGAGCTCCTTGACATCATGGCGAGGATCGAGCTGGCCACCCAGGAGGCCTACCAGCTGGGCTTCGCGCCCCGCGACGAGCAGATGGTCGAGATCGAGGCCAGGGCGGTGGAAGCCGCGGGAGGCGCGAGGGAGCTGGAGGAGGCTCTCTCCGGGACCGGGGCCACCATGGAGCAGTTCCGGAACCAGCTGGCCCGCAACGAGGCCATGCGCGCCTGGCGCGACGCGGCCTTCCTTTCCCGCGCGCGGGTGACCGAGGCGGAGGCCCGGGCATTCTACGACTCCCACGTCGCGGAGTTCACCCACGGGGACGAGGCCCGCGCGCTCCAGATCATGTTCCCGCTCCCCGTGGTGCCCTCGGCCCAGACCGAGCAGGCCAAGGAGCGGGCCCGGACCAGGGCCAAGGAAGCCCTGACCCAGGCCAGGAACGGCCGGGACTTCGAGGAGCTCCAGCGGGTCTTCATGGACCCCACCACCATGGCCGCGGTGGATGGCGGCCAGCTGGGCTGGGTGGGCCAGCTGGGGAGCTTCCCCGAGCTCGAGGAGGTTATCTTCTCGCTCAAGCCCGGCGAGACGGGCGGCCCGGTGGAGACCCCCTTCAGCATCCATATCGTGAAGGTGCTGGAGAACCGCGCGGCGGGCACGACGAGCTTCCGGGAGGCCAGGCCCCAGATAGTCGAGATGATATCCGCCTCCAAGATAGATTACCTGGTCCAGGAGCGCTCCGCCGCCCTGCTGGACGCCGCGGAGGTTACCGTCGTGGACCCGCTGCTCGCGACCGCCTGGGCCGAGTACAGGAGGACAGGGGCCCTCCCGGCGGCCCCTCCTGACCCCGGCGCCGGAGCTGCCGCCGAAGACGGTTCCTCCGGCGATACCGCGGATGACGGCGAACCCGGGACAGACGGGAACCCGGAGGACTCCGACGATGCCGCCGATGAGGCGCCGGAAGACTCCGGCGAGGTCACTTAAGTCTTAGGCGAGGCCGCCCAGGACTCCGGTGAGGCAACCGAAGTTTCCGGCGAGGCCGCCCAGGGGACTTCGGTAAGGCACCCGAATCTCCGAAGAGGCAGCCCAGGGGACTCCGGTAAGGCACCCGTATCTCCGAAGAGGCAACCCAGGGGACTCCGGTAAGACACCCGAATCTCCGGCGAGGCCGCTCAATAAAGTCTTCGGCGAAGTTGCCGAAATCTCTGGCGAAGCCGCTTGAGGCTCCGGCGAGGTTGTCTAAAACTACATCAAGTTCGTCTTAAACTTCAACGAAGTCGCCCAAGACTCTGCGGGACCACTGAAAACTACGTCGGGACACTGGACGGGACAGGCCCACGCCCCAAAGGCTCGGACCCGGGCCGCGCAGGAGTTCAACGCGTTAGGGGACACCCCAGGGAAGCCAGAGCGGACGCCTCCTCGTCTTCCCGGAGACATTTCGGGCCGGGCAAATTCGCTCCGGGCCGATGAGACAGTACGTCAGGCCCGCAGGTAGCAATCCCGACCTCGCCCGCTCCCAAAGCTTCGGAGGGAACGGAGCCTATCCCACCGCGAACGCCCCTTCCAAAGGGCGAGGCGGGCTTTTTTCCGGCCCGCCGATCCTATATTATGGGGAGCCGGGCATCTGTCGACGACCCTCTGTCTGACCCGCGCGATTCCGTCTTGAAGCCTCCAGGTTACCGGAGTTTCTGGTAGACGGTGTACAGGTTTGCGGGGTTTAGGGTTAACCGGGCTCTGAAACCGCCCCTTATGGCAACGGAGCGCGATAGCCTTCCGGACTGCGACGCAGGCTTCCGGGCGAAGGCCCAGACCTCCTGGCATCAGACCGGACCCACTGGCAACGGCCCGGAACTCCTGGCATCGGCCCGGAACTCCTGGCAACGGCCCGGAACTTATGGCAATGGCCAGGATCCCGCGATCCCCGGCAGGCTTCCCGGAGCCCCTCTGGGGTCCCGGAAGCCCCGTAGTCCTTCAGGGAAACCATATCTGCCCGAAATCACTATCGTCAAACCCCGGAAGCATCGTTGGCCTTGCGGGGCCCCGCCGCTCGCCCGGAAGCCCCACAGGCCTCACTGATGACGGGTCTCGGCCTCGCCGCGGAGCCACCCGTCGGCCCCTTTGAGACCCCAGCGGCCTCATGGAGGCCGTATCAGCCTTACCTGGACCGCATCGGACGTCCGGAGACCATCGCCTGGACGCAGGGCGGGGCTTTCGGCACCGAAAACCGAATCGCACAGCCTTCCAAGGAGCCATCCCCATGTCGGGACACAATAAATGGAGCACCATCAAGTACAAGAAGGGCGCGGCCGACGCCAAGCGCGGCAAGCTCTTCTCCCGCCTCATCAAGGAAATAACCATGGCCGCCAAGGACGGGGGTGACCCGGGCGGCAATCCCAGGCTCCGCACCGCCCTGGCGGCGGCCAAGCTCGCCAACATGCCCAAGGACAACATCGACCGGGCCATCAAGCGCGGCACGGGCGAGATCGAGGGCGTGAACTACGAGCAGCTCTTCTACGAGGGCTACACTCCCGGCGGCGCGGCGGTCCTGGTGGAGGTCCTGACCGAGAACAAGAACCGCGCGGCCTCCGAGGTGAGGCACACCTTCAGCAAGTTCGGCGGGAACCTGGGCGAGCCCGGCTCCGTCGCCTGGAACTTCACCAAGAAGGGATCCATCACCTTCGAGGGGACAGTGACCGAGGATCAGGCCATGGAGGTGGCCCTGGAGGCCGGGGCCGACGACATCTCCGAGAGCGGCGGCCAGGTGGAGGTCCACACGGCCATTGGCGACCTGGACGCGGTCAAGGAGGCCTTCGACAAGGCCGGGCTCGCCTACTCCCAGGCCGAGATAACTTACGTGCCCTCGTCGAGCCTGGAGCTCGCGGGCCGCGAACTGACCTCCGCCATGAAGCTCCTGGACGCCCTGGACGACCTGGACGACGTCCAGAAGGTCTGGTCCAACATAGACTTCTCGGACGAGTCCGCCCAGGGCCTCATGAATGACTGACCCCCCCCCGGATCCGGGCCGCGTGCCGACCGCTGTTCCCCCCCGCCCACCGGATCCCCTGCCGGGCCGCGGCACCGGGCAGGGCATCGCGGCCACGAGCTCCGGGACGTATTCAGCCTCAGGGACCTGGAGGCTTACGGCCTCAAGGTCCCGGAAGGTTGTTGCCTCAGGCTCCGGGGCGGATGCGGCATCAGGGCCTAGGAAGGTTGCTGCCTCAGGCTCCGGGACGGATGCGGCATCAGGGGCCCGGAAGGTTGCTTCCTCAGGCACCAGGACTGATGCGGCCTCAGCCTATCAAAAGGCAGTCAGCCCGTTTCCCCGAAAAGTCGGCACCCCGGAAAAGCCCTCCCGCAGGAATGCCGCTACCGACGACCCGGGAAAGGGACCTGCCTCCGGCTCACCCCGCCTGCCTCAAATCCCGCAAAAAACCGCAGGCGTCGCCAAGGGCTTGCCTGCGGCTCCTGCCGGGCCCGCCCGCGCCGGATTGGCTGGCGGGAGGTTCACGCGAGAGGAGTTGCATCGCGCCAAGCTCCCGGTAAAGGGCCTCAAGGCACACAGGCCCGTGACCGCGCCTGCTTCCTGCGGCTTGACTTCTCGCCGTTCCGGCAACGGCGGCTCTGCCGCCCTTGCCGGAACCGCAACCCCTGCAGCCGGATCCCCGGGTGCCAACGAGACGGCCAATGCTCCCGGTGCTGAGACAGACGCGTTCATCGGGTCCGCGACTACTCCGAAACTCGCATCGAAGCCTTCTTCCGAACCCATAGCCGCTCCGTCCACCGAGGCCGCACTGAGGGCAGCGACAGACGAGGCGGCACTCAAAGCCGTAACTGCGGCCGTGGAGGCGCTCGAGGAAGCAACGGCGGCAGAGGCCGCGCTCAAGGAAGCAACGGCGGCAGAGGCCGCGCTCAAGGATGCAACAGCAACCGAGGCCGCGCTCAAGACATCCACAGCGGCAGAGGTCGCCATCAAAGCCTCGATGGCGGCCGGGGCGAAGCTCAAGGACGCAACGGCGGTATTGGCGGAGCTTAAAGAGGTAACGGCTGCCGAGGCGGCCCTCAAGACATCGAGGGCGGCAGAGGCCATCCTCAAGGCCTCGAGGGCGGCAGAGGCCGCGCTCAAGACCTCGGAGGCGACCGTGGCCGCGCTCAAGACCTCGGAGGCGACCGTGGCCGCGCTCAAGACCTCGGAGGCGGCAGAGGCCGCGCTCAAGACCTCGGAGGCGACCGTGGCCGCGCTCAAGACCTCGGAGGCGGCAGAGGCCGCGCTAATGGCCATAACTGAGGCCGAGGCAGCGCTCAAGACCTCAATGGCTATAGAGGCCACCCTTAAGGCCGCAACAGCGATCATGGCCGTGCTCAAGGCCACACAGGCGGACGTGGCCGTCTTCAAGGCCCCAACGGACCACGGAGCCGCACTCAAGCCATCAACGTGGGTCGATGTCACCCACAATTCCGCTACGGCGGCAGAAGCCGCCCTCAAAGCCTCGGCGGCGGCAGATGCCGCCCGCAAGGCTTCAACGGCAACGGAAGCCGCCCTCAATGCCGCAATTGCGGCAGATGCCGCCCTCATTGCCACAAATGCTGCAGATGCCGCGCTAGAGGCCGCAACCGCCCCTGAAGCCATGCCCAAAGCCACGATCAAGACCTCGTCAACGGCTTTGTCCGCACCGGTTGCAACTGCCGCCGCTCCCATGTCAACGGCCCCGCCTGCATCAGCTTTCATCGCTTCAGGCACTCCGCCAGCTTCAGGCTCTCTGCCCGCTTCAATCGCTCCTCTAGCTTCGGACGCCTCTCTCGCTTCGGATGCTTCGGATGCTTCGCCCGCTTCGGACGCTTCCGGCGCTTCGGACGCCTCTCCCGCTTCCGGCGCTTCAACGGCTTCGAGTCCGCGCACGGCAGGCCCGAGCCCCCGCGAGGGCTTAAGGATCCTGGGCATCGACCCCGGAAGCCTGCATACGGGCTACGGGGTGCTGGAGCTCCAGGGGTCCAGGCTCCTCGTCCGCGCCGTCGGCAGGATCTCGCCTCCGGCCTCCCTTCCCTTCTGCGAGAGGCTCAAGGTCATCTTCGAGGGCCTGGACGGGATCATCGCGGCCTTCAGGCCTAAGGCCGGAGCCCTGGAAGACGTCTTCCCCAACAAGAACCCCCGCTCGGCCTTCAAGCTGGCCCAGGCCAGGGGCGTCGCGATGGTGGCCATGGCCCGTCATTCCCTCCCGGTCTTCGAGTACCCCCCCACGCTCGTGAAGAGCGCCGTCTGCGGCTCCGGTCGCGCCGACAAGGCCCAGGTGGCCTTCATGGTGGCGCAGACCCTGGGCTTCAGGGAAAAGCTCCCCGCGGACGCCTCCGACGCGCTGGCCGTGGCCCTGTGCCACTCGGTGCGCGGGACGGGCCACGTCGCGGCCGCCATCCCTCCGGCGTCCGCCGCCCGGGCAGGGCGCGTCGGCTGGAAAAGCCTCTCCCCCGAGGATCTGGCGGCCATGGGCTACCGCCTGGAAGGAGGCGGGAAGTGATCGAGCGTCTCCGCGGCAGGATCCTGGAGAAGGCCCCCTCCGGACGCTTGGTCATCGAGACCGCGGGCGGGGTGGGCTACGCCGCCCATTCCCCCGCCTCCACGACCCTGAGGCTCCCGCCGGAGGGAGGGGAGGCGACCCTGTACACGCGGATGGTCTGGACGGACAAGTCCGCGGACCTCTACGGCTTCCTGACCAGAAGCGAGAGGGAGGCCTTCGACATCCTCGTCTCCGTCTCCAAGGTGGGCCCCAAGCTCGCCCTGACCGTCCTCTCTTCCCTGGACCCCCCGGATCTCGCCCGGGCCGTTGCCGAGCAGGATCTGAGGCGCCTCGCGGACATCAAGGGCATCGGGCTCAAGACCGCCGAACGCATCATGCTGGAGATGAAGGACAAGGCGCCCCGGCTCGCGGACGCCGCCTCGGTCCCGGAAAGCGGCCCGGACGGCCCGCCGGGCGCTCCCCCGGCCCTGGTCTCCGAGGCCTCCTCGGCCCTCCAGAACATGGGCTACTCCCGCACGGAAGC
>JAISFP010000341.1 GCA_031263525.1 Deltaproteobacteria bacterium
CGGACCGGAGCCGATCCTCACTTGATCGCATCGAGCAGGTCCTTGGAGGCGCTGAAGAAGTACCTGGCTGCGAGCTCCGTCAGGGCCGAGCTCCCGGAGGGGGCGCTGGCCGCCTCGGCGAGCTCCCGCTCCGCCCTGGCCCTGGCCGGGTTCCCCTCGCCCAGGAGGTCCAGCCCCGCCTGGAGCCGGTCCATGCGCTGGCGGATGAGCCTCCCGTTCGCGTCCAGCCACTCCGTGGTCGCCCCGGCGGGGAGCGTGAGCGAGACCTTGAAGACCTGGATCTCCTCCGAAGCCTCGGTATCGTCCTCCACCAGGAGCCGGGCGGTCTCGAACTCCATGTTCACCGGGTCGAAAACGCGCACGAACATGACCTTGCCCAGGGGCACCTCCCTCTGCCTGGAGAGCCACGGGACCACCCCGGACACCAGCACCGGCCCGTCGCCGGGAAGCCTCAGGGACACCTTGCGCGACAGCGTCCCCAGGGACGCGGTGAAGTCCAGGAACCCGTCCGCCACCCTGGCCTCCGCGGAGGCGCCCTCCAGACCGGGGACCGTGAACACGGCGGAGCGGAGCCTCCCGTCAGGCCCGTAGGTGGCCTCGGAACGGAGCCTCAGCTCCGGCACGGTCGGGCCGCCCGGGGCGGCACCGGCGGCCGAGGGCGCGGAAGTCCCGGAAGCCCCAGACGATGCTGACGGGGCCGACGGCTCCGGGGAAGGCCGGGCCGCGGAGACGGCGGAGGGGGCCGACCCCCCGAAGGACCCTGCGGCGGCCGGCAAGTCGGTGTCCCCGGCATCCGCAGTAACGGAAGCGGCCGGAGTCCCGGAAGCCCCCGCAGAGGCAGAATCCGGGGTCCCGGAAAAGGCCTGAGCCCCGGAAGCCCCCGCAGAGCCTGAATCCGCGGTTCCGGAAGATGCCGGCGCCCCGGAAGCCCCCGAAGCGCCTGGATCCGGGGTCCCGGAAGAGGTCTGAGCCCCGGAAGCCCCCGAAGTTTCTGAATCCGGGGGCCCGGAAGGGGCAGAAGCCGCCGGAGCGGCCGAAGTCCCGAAACCGGCAGCGGGCGCGGTTCCGGAGCCAGTCCCGCCGCCGGAAGCGCCGGGGCCGGAACCCGCCCCCGGGGGAACGCCCGCCCCCGCGGAGGCGCCCGCGCCCTGGCCAGGCCCCCCGGCTGCCGGCCCGCCCCAGGCGGTGGACGACCCCGGGCCCCTCTGCCCCAGGAGCCCGCCCAGCCCGCCCAGGCCGGGGAGCGAGAGCCTCACCAGTGACTCCTCCGTGACGGAAAAGCCCTGGTCCGGGCCTCCCGCCTGGACTTCCCTGTGCGAGTATCCCATCTCCCTGCCGGACACGGAGAAGACGTAGTAGTCGCTCACCGTGGTGAGCCGAAAGAGCGAGCCGGGCGTGAACAGGAAGTTCCCGGACCAGCCCCACCAGAACAGGAAGGACAGCCCGACGGCCAGGAAGCCCAGCTTGACGGCGTGCCTCACCTTGCGACCTCCGATCCCCGCCCCGTCACCGGCCCCCCGCCAGGCCTCGCTGCATGGCGGAAGGGGGCCGTCCGGGGCGGCACTCCCGGCCCCTTTCCCCTCCCCCCGGACCGGGGGGAGGGGAAAGGGGCCACTGCGTACCGGACTAGACTGCCGTGCTGGCCCTGATCCCGGCAAGGCCTCCTGAACTGCGGATCCGGCGCGGGCTCCCCCGGTCAGGTCCCGGCGGGCCGGGCCCGCCTCCCAAGAAACGTCCAGGCATCCTGACCCGGCCTCCCTGGCGGACCCGGCCCTCGCCTGCCCGAAGAACCCGGCCGTCCTGGCGGACCCGGCCATTTCCTCCCGGAAGTTCCCGGCCATCCTGGGAGACCCGGCCGTTGTCTCACGGATGTTCCCGGCCTTCCTGGCGGATCCGGCCTTCGCCTCCCCTGCGGATCCGGCCTTCCTGGCGGACCCGGTCATGGCCTCCCTGGCGGACCCGGCCGTCATCCCGGCCACGGACGACCTCCAACATTCTAACGGGTCCGGGCCGCCGGCGCCTCTGCCCGGATCAACGTTCGGAAGGCGTCGGCCCCGAAAGCGCCCCGGGCACAGCTCGCGGAACAGCCCCGGACCCAGGCCCCAGGGCCGGAAGGTCCCAGGCCCCCCGCTCCCTCGCGCCGCATGGCCCTCAGCGTTCCCAGAACCTTTTAAACGATACAAACGGTGGCTTCAGAAATCCATCGTCACCGGGGTTCTCCCCAAAGCGAGACCAGCTGCCGTCGACGTGCGTGACCGCCACCCCGGCGAGCCGCCCGGCAAGCCCGAAGGCGGCCCCCAGGATTTCCGCCGCCTTGGCGGGGTCCAGGCCGGCTCCCACTGCCGTCTTAAGCTGGAACCCGGGGGTGAGTATGTCGCCGGGGGCGTGGGCGTCGGAATTCACCATGAGCTGCGCCCCGGCCTTCAGGGCGGCCCTGGCGACGTGGCCGTTGGCGAGCGAGTGCCCTCCCCTGGCTGAGAGCTCCAGCCAGACGCCCTTGCCGGCGGCGAGCGCGGCCTCCTCGTCGGTGATGAAGCCCGGATGGGCCAGTATGTCGCAGCCCCCGTCTATGGCGGCGCGGTTGGTGCCGGGCTCCACGGGCTCGACCGGGCTCTCCCCGTGGACCACCACGACCCTGGCCCCGAGGTCGCGGGCCTGCCGGATCATGGCGGGGATCTGGGAGGGGGGCACGTGGGTGAGCTCGCATCCGGGAACCACCACGAAGTCCTTGTATGCCTGCGAGAGCGGCCACGCGCCCTCGACCGCGGCCCTCACCACGGCGGCCAGGTTGGACTGGTCGGCGTGGTCGGTGATGCCCAGGTAGGCGTACCCCGACAGCCTGGCCCTCTGGGCGAGCTCCGCAGGGCACAGCTCCCCGTCCGAATGGAAGGTGTGCGTGTGCAGGTCGCACACCTTCGGGCTTTCGTCTTCCTTGGACAATCCGGCTCCTTCCGTCCCCGGGGCGGGCCCACGGGCCCGCGCTGGAGCATTGCCCCGCCACGTCGTCCGTCCCCGTCCGGGCCCGCGGGGGCCGGGGGCCGGTCCTGTCATTAAGCCGCACGTCCCGGCCGCGGGACGTTCCGGGCCCGAACCCCGGAGACCGGGCAACCGGGCTGCCGCCCGTCCGGTCGAGAGCAGGACGCGCGAGGCCGCACCCGTCCGGCCGGGGCCGGACACGCGGGGCCGCTCCCTCCGGCCGGGGGCGGGAAGAGAGAGGCCGCCCCTCGGGACGAAAGCCCAGGGCGGCCCGGACGGGGCCGGACACGCGGGGCCGCACCCTCCGGCCGGGGGCAGGAAACGCGAGGCGCCCCTCGGGACGAAGGCCCCGGGCGGCCCGCCCGGGGTGCCGGAGCGGCCCGGCGGAACGCCCGTCAGGCCCCGGCGGGCTCGGCGGGCGGCACCATCATGATGAGGGTCTTCAGGCCCCTCTCGAAGTTGACGCTGATCTTGTTGGGGAGGATGACCCTCTTCACGATGCCCAGCCCGAACTGGGGGTGGTCGATGTGCTGGTTCGCGGAGTAGGTGCCTGCCAGGGTGTAGTGGGCCACCTTGCTCGGGGAGGCGGCGCGCATCTCCTCCCACTCCCTGCGCAGGATGGACTCCGCGTCCTCCAGGCCCTTCGAGCGGTCCTTGACGGGCGTGGCCGGCCTGGCCCTGGGCGCGGCGGGCTTCTTGGCGGGGGGCCCGGCGCCCGGCACCTCCCCGTCGGCCGCGTCCCTCGCGGGGCGGGAGCCGGCCCTGGCGGGAGGCCGCACGGGCTTGGCGCCGGACCCGAGGGCCCTCTCCACGCCGTAGGGGTCGTAGTCGTCCTCGCCCGGCTCGTCGTCGGGGCCGGTGAAGGAGTCCACGCTCAGGGAGCCCACGAACTCGTCGTCCTCGTCGAGGACGTCGTCCGCCAGGTTGGCCTCCTCGGAGGTCAGGACGTCGGCGACGTCCTCCAGCTCCTCGGGGCTCACCGTCTCGGGGGCGGCGGGCTTGGCCTCCTTCTTGGCCCCCTTGACGGAGCGGGAGGGCCTGGCCGGGGCAGCGGGGGCCGGCGCGGGGGCGGGCACCTTCACCTCGCTGTCAGGGAGGCCCCAGGAGGAGACGGTCCCCTGGCCGGGATCCTGGTCGAAGCCCTGGAAGGAGCCCGGGACGGCTCCCCTGAAGTCCCCGTGGTCATAGCCCTGGGCGGGGTCCGGGCCGGAGCCCTGGCCCTCGGCGGAGGCCGGGGCGAAGCCCTGGTCCGGGGAGTACTCCTGGGCGTCCCGGGCCGCCGGGGCCTCGGCGGCCGCCGCGACGGGCTTGGCCGGGGCCGCCCCCTTCTTGCGGGACACGGTCTGGGGCTTCGCCGCGGGGGCGTCGACGGGATCCTCCACCGCGACGGGCTTCCTGAAGACGTGCTTGCTCTTGCAGGCCAGGCACTCGCACTTGTAGGGGACGCCGTCTTCCTTCATGCTTACCACGCGGTGGGTGGTGGCCCTCCCGCATTTCCTGCACTGGGACTCCACCTCGCCGCCAACCCGTATCTCGTCGTTGGGTCTTACCAGGTCCATTTGCGCTCCTCCGTGAGACGACGGCCCCATGGCCGCGCCGCGGGATTCCTGATGGGGAGGCTGCCGGACGCGCCTCCCGGAACTCCCGGCCCCCGGACGGGGCCGAAAAATCTAAGCTCTTGCCCGGGGGGACGTCCCCGCAGGCGGGAAGAAAGGCTGCCTCTATGGCCACGGGCCGCGCCGGCCGGCACCCCGGCGGGAACTGCCGGAAAAACCAGAAAAGCCGGGACAGCCAGGAAAGGGGGCCGGACGGGAACCTGGGGCGATCCGGCAAGGAAGCCGGGCCGGGAGGGAACCCGGGGTGGCCCGGAAGGGGAGCCGAGCCGGGAGGGAACCCGAAGCGGCCGGGAAAGGGAGCCTTGCCGGAAGGGAATCCGGGGCGGCCGGGAAAGGGAGCCGGGCCGGGAGGGAACCCGGGGCGGCCGGGAAAGGTGGCCGGGCCGGGAGGGAACCCGGGGCGGCCGGGAAAGGAGCCGAGCCGGGAGGGAACCCGGGGCGGCCCGGAAAGGGGCGGGGCACTGACGGGACCGGCGCCCGGTTTCAGTTCCTGAGGCTGTGGACAGGGGCGGGCACGCGGCCCCCCAGGCCTATGAAGGCGGCGGCGCCGGGCAGGTCGCGAACCTCCATCACGCAGGCCCCGCCGAGGAGGCCCCCCCAGCTCACCGGATCGCCGGGCCCCTTGCCGGGCACCGGGACCAGGCGGCAGGCCGTGGTCTTGTGGTTCACCACCCAGATGGCCATCTCGTCGGCGATGACGGCGGCCAGGGTCGCGGCAGAGGTGTCCCCGGGGACGGGGACCATGTCCAGGCCCACTGAGCAGACCGCGGTCATGGCCTCCAGCTTCTCGATGGAGAGGTAGCCGTCCCTGGCCGCCTCGGCTATGGCCAGGTCCTCGGAGACCGGTATGAACGCCCCGGACAGCCCGCCCACGTGGCTGGAGGCGAAGGCGCCGCCCTTCTTCACGGCGTCGTTGATGAGGGCCAGGAGCGCCGTGGAGCCGGGGACGCCCACGCGGTCGAGGCCGAAGGAGCGGAAGATCTCCCCCACGCTGTCCCCGACCTGGGGCGAGGGCGCGAGCGAGAGGTCCACCACCCCGAAGGGGAGGCCCAGGCCGGCCGCCACCTCGCGGCCCAGGATCTCGCCGGCACGGGTGACCTTGTAGGCGGTGCGCTTGACCGTCTCGGAAAGCTCGCCCAGCCCGGGGCGGGCCCCGTCCCTGAACGCGCGGTCCACCGCCTTCCTCACCACCCCCGGCCCGGAGACCCCCACGTTGATGACGGCGTCGGGCTCGCCGGGTCCGGAGAACGCCCCCGCCATGAAGGGCATGTCCGGGGGGATGTTCGCGAAGACGACCAGCTTGGCGCAGCCGAGCCCGTCCCGGTCCGCCGTGCGGAGCGCGGTCTCGCGGACCGTCTCCCCCATCCTGGCCACGGCGTCCATGTTGATGCCGTCACGGCTGGAGGCGACGTTCACCGACGAGCAGACCCTCTCGGTCTCGGAGAGGGCCTGGGGGATGCTGGCTATGAGGGTCTCGTCCCCCTTCGCGAAGCCCTTCTCGACCATGGCCCCGTAGCCCCCCACGAAGTCCACCCCGCAGTCGCGGGCGGCCCGGTCGAGGGCCCTGGCTATCTTCACCGCGTCCTCCGGGCCGAAAGGGCCCGCCAGGGCGGACACGGGGGAGACGGCTATGCGCTTGTTCACCACCGGGATCCCGTACTTTGCGGACACGCGCTCGCAGGCGGCCACCAGGCCCCCCGCGGTGCGGTCGATCTTGTCAAGGATCCTAGCCGTGAGCCTGGAGATGTCGTCCGAGACGCAGTCCATGAGCGAGAGGCCTAAGGTCACGGCCCTGACGTCGAGATGCTCGTTCTTGAGCATCTCCAGCGTGGCGGCTACTTCCCTGTCGGTCAGCATGCGGGCCTGCTCTCGCGGGGCGAGGTTCGGGGCAAAAAAAAGGCTCCTTTCAAGCCGAGGGAAGGACGGTCCGGCCCGGGGGCCCGCGCGCCCCGGAGACGGGTCCGGGACGAAACGGGTTGCCGGAGGCGGGGTGGGACGGCAAGGTGGCGGCCGCCGGCAAGGAGACGGGAGGGCGGCGCGGAAGATTTAGGAGACGACCGCCGGCAATAAGACGGGCGGCGGTGCCGGTTAGGTGCGGAAGCGACGGCGAGTTCGGAGTCCGGACAAAAACGCCCGGCCTCCAGGGGGGCCTCCTGCGAAGGGTCTGGGGCGGGCGGGCAAAGGACGGCCAGCCGGAAGCGGCGGAGACAGGTTGTCGGCGGCAGTGGCCGGGGGGGACGGGCCGCCGAAAGATCGCAGAATTATATATTAGAGCCCCCGGATATGTCAACATCTGACTGGCAAGGTCCATACCTGGGCCGACAGGTCGGCAGAGGGCACGTGAATGCCAGGCTGATGGAGCGCTGGAGGGTAGGAAGCCGGGAGGACTGGGTAGCTGGGGCTGGAGGGCCGGACAGCTGAAGGACTGGAGGCTGGTGGGTCGGAGGCTTGGAGGGCCGGACAGCTGGAGGCCGGACAGCTGGAGGCCGGATGGCCGGAGGGCTGGAGGGCCGGAGAGCTGAAGGACTGGAGGCTGATGGATCGGAGGCCGGGAGGGCCGGACAGCTGAAGGACTGGAGGCTGGTGGGTCGGAGGCCGGAAGGGCTGGACAGCTGAAGGACTGGAAATTGGAAGGCCGCAGATCTGAAACGTGCAACGGAGTGTCCGGCTGTCGCGGAACTGAAGCGGGGAGGCGGGCGGCGTCCTGTCTGGGTGCCGCAGACAATGCCGAGCGGGGGGGCGCGGCATAAACCAGGCGGTCAGGCAGACATCGGAAACGCTCGAAAGGAGGAGTCGCCTTTCTCCGACACCGGGCCTGCCCGCCGTCATGGGCGGGCCGGACGGCTTCCGGAACCGGAGACACTCCGTCATGGCTTGGCTGGCCAAGTTCCCGCACCAGGCCCATCCACAAACATGGCCAGGCTGGCCGCCATCAGGCACCGGGCAGGCCCGGCCAACATCCAGAGCCACACTGCTCACCGTCATGGGCGGGCCGGCCAGCTTCCAGTTCTGACAACGTAACCATTCAGATACCCTCTCAAAATATTGCTGGAGAGCCTCCGTCACAGCAAGATTTCATGGCGGCAGAAGGGGACAATGAAAGCAGGGACAGCCATGGTCCCGGATCAGCTCATGGAAACCTCGGCAGACGAGACGTCACGCCGTCATGACTTGTTCCTGTTGGGTCCGTCCGGCATGTCTGCCGGAGTCTACGGGGCGACGTCCCGTCACGGCCCCGCCCCCGCCCCTGGCCATGCGCGGAGCGGGATGTCCCGTGACCGCGCGAGGCCCTCCGAGGCCCCGGCGGAAGCCCGCGCACCCCCCCGCGTGTACTCCCGGCCCTGTTTCCCCGCCCCTCCCGGCCGGTTTCCCGGACCGGACCGGCTCCCGGGACACGGGCAGGGGTTCCGGGGGCATGCCGGGCCCCGATCGAAAACGCGGCGCGGGGTGTCCCGGGGGAACATGGTCCTCCGTCCTCCCGTCGTCTCCCGGCGCCCGTACGGCAGCGGACCGTGTTCTGCCTGCCGGAACGCGCCCCGCGGACGACTTCCCTCCCCGCGTCTCCCGTCCCGTGCCGGAGACTGCGGGTGCCGGCCCGGCTCCCGGAGCTTCACGGGTTCCTGGCGCCTTTTGCGGGAGCGCCGGGCAGGGCTGCCCCGACGGGGCCCGCGGCTGTCCGGGCCGGGAGAGCGGGACACGGGGCGCAGGACCCGGAACCGG
>JAISFP010000413.1 GCA_031263525.1 Deltaproteobacteria bacterium
ATCGGCACTGCCGGAAATTTACCCCGTGGCTGGTCTGTCACAACAGCAGATTCGAGAATGCAGCGACTCTGAAAAATTGCGGCTCTGAACAAAAATGGGATGGCCCGTCATGCTCCAGACGACCCCGGAGAAGCATCCACTGCTCTTCAGGCTCCGGGTGTCCCTTCGCCATGATGGACGTCTCCACCGGGCTCCGGCACCTCGGGAACATCGTCCGGAACCGAGACGAACTTCCCTCCGCCGCAGAAACCAAAAGCGGCGCGGCCATGTGCCGGTGCCAGGATCGGCATGTTCCGCAGGTTACCCCCTCTCCGCACCGGCTACCCGAAAACGGCCCGCCGTGACTGGCCGGGACCTCCGGGCCCGCTGCCGCTCTCAACGGCGTGCCCGTCCGCCTCAAACGCCTGAGGATCATCAAACGCGGCCTCCCCGGATCACCCGTGTCCACAGAATCCCCAGGGCCCCAGGGATCCCACCAACCGAACAGTCGAAGCGGACTGCGTTCGTCATCCTCCCATCCCCTCTCCCCGACTTGCCCCGCCTCGCCCCGACCCGGCTACGACTTGCCCTGCCTTTACTTGTCCCAGACCTGCCTTTACCTGGCCCCTGCTTGCCCCGCATCGCCTTTTCTTGGCCCCGACCTGCCTAGGCCCGGCAACGACTCGTCCCGACTTTCCCCGCCTCGCCCCGGCTTTCCCTGCCCTGCCCCTCCTTGACCCGCGTTGCTTCGCCGTGCCGCACATCGCCTAAAAACGGACACAAACGGACAGAAAAATTCTGACACCGGAACCAAACGCAACCAGATTGGAAATTAAACACAGAACTTGACTGTCCTTCGTCTTTCCTTTCCCTGCTCCCCCAAAAAAAGTCTTTGACATCTGGACAACAATGGCTATACTTATTAACTAGGGGATACGGCCCCAAGCTATCTCCAGGAGCGCCCATCCCGGTGGCTCTCCTTCCCCCGCGGGATCCCGCGTCGCGGCGTCCCGCGCAAGGGCTTCGACCATGGCCTTGCCAGACGACAGAGCCGGTTACGGCGACAGCCAGCCCGGATCCGACCCCCCGTGCCGGACCGCGGCCACCCGCGCGCCCGGCGGCCAGGCCGGCCCTCTGCGCGCCAAGGCCCTGGACATCAACTCCGTGACGGATCGCTACCGCGAACGCCGGGGGCTCGCGGCCGGCGCCGACTGGGACGTGGAGATCATAAGGACAGCTTACGCGCTGGCAGGGTTCGCCTGCCGGGGCGGCCTGAGGCTTCCCGGCGAGCCCTACCTCGCGAGGCCCCTCGCGACGGCCATGACGCTCGCCTCCATGGGCATGGACGCCGACTGCGTCGCCGCCGGGCTCCTGAAGGAGCCCATGGATCTGGGGGCCGTGGACGCCCGCTCCCTTTCGGAAGACCTTCTCGCCCGCGCGGCCGAGATAGCCGACGGGGCCTCCGATCCCCCGTGGCCTCCCCCAGGGGGCCCTGGCGAAGGCGGCTCCGCCCCGCCCTTGAACGACGCCGGCGGACTGGAAGCTGGCCCGTGCGCCTGCGGACCCGTCCCGGGCCTGCCTCCGGGAGGAGACGGTTCGGGCCCGCGCGCCGGACCCGGAGCCGTCTTCGATCACGGCCCCGACGCCGGAGGCTTGGCGCCCGGAGCCGCCCCGCACTCGCCCGCGCTCGCCCCGGGCTTCGGGGAGCCCCCGCCGGGGGGCGACCCGAGACGCTCCGCCCGCCTGGAGAAGGCCGTTCTCCGGGCCGTGCGCGACCCCCGGACCCTGGCCGTGAGGCTGGCCTCCCGGCTTCACGACATGAGATCTCTCGCGCTGTTCCCCGAGGCCGGGCGGGCGGCCTTCGCCCAGGAGACCCTGGACTACAGCGCCCCCCTGGCCGCCTCCCTCGGCCTCCTGGAACTGAAGTCCCGCCTGGAGGACCTCTCGCTCATGACGCTCAGGCCCCGCGACTACGCGGACATCCTCGCCAGGATGTCCGGCGGGCCCGCCGACCCGGAGGGCTACGTCTCCTCCGCCTGCGGGCTGCTCCGCGCCCGGCTGGCCGAGTTCGGGATCGACTCGGAGGTCCGGGGCCGCCACAAGCACGTCTACGGGGTCTGGCGGAAGATGATCCTTCAGAACCTTCCATTCGACGAGATCTACGACATCTTCGCCTTCCGGGTCACCGTCGGCTCGGTCGAGGCCTGCTACCGCGCGCTGGGCGTGGTGCATACCGTCTTCAAGCCACTCCCGGGCCGCTTCAAGGACTACGTGTCGCTCCCCGCCCCGGACGGCTACCGGTCGCTCCACACCGCCGCGGTCGGCCCCGACGGCGTGCGGGTGGAGATAAGGATAGGCGATCCGGGCATGCGGGGCAGGCGCGGGGACGACGCCGAGTGCCTCCTGGACCTTGAGGGCCGGGGGGCCGACGGGCCGGTCAGGGCCTTCCTCGACACCCTGGCAGCCGCCCTGGCCGCGGGCAGCCGGGATCCCTCGGCCATGCTCGCGCGCCTCCGCAAGGCCCTGGACCCCGACGGGCCGGTGCTGGCATTCACGCCCCGTGACGCGCCCGTGAAGCTCCCCCAGGGGGCCACGCCCATCGACTTCGCCTACAGGATCCACCCCGGCCTGGGCGACCGGCTCCGCGCCGCCTTCGTGGACGGGAACCCCGTGGGCCTGGGCCACCGCCTGGGGAGCCTGTCCACCGTACTGATAGTCACTGACAATTCCGCGCGTCCGGCCGACGACTGGCTGGAGATGGCCGCGTCGCCAAAGACCAGGGCCATGATCCGCCGCTCCCTGGCCGCCCGGCCCCCCGCGGGGCCCGGGGGCGGCACGGCCCATGCCGGGAGGGGCGCGAGATGAGCGGGGACGGCGACAAGCGGACCCCCGCCCAGACCGGGGACAAGGCCGATCCGGCCCGGACCGGCGACGCCGCCGGCGAACCCGCCGTCACCCGCCCGTCCGGCAGAGAATCCGGAAACTGGAACGGCCCTGGCAACGGGAACGTGACAGGGGAGCCTTCGGACGCCCGACGGCCTGACGGCCCGGCGCCAGGCACCGACAACCCCGACGCTTCCCCGGCCGGCGCCGGCCCCGGCCCGCCTCCCGAGCCCCGGTCCGGCTCCGGCCATCCCGACGCTTCCCCGGCCGGCGCCAGCCCCGGCCCGCCTCCCGAGCCCCGGTCCTGTTCCGGCCACCCCGACGCTTCCCCGGACGACCCCTGCTCATACTCGGCCTTCGAGTCACGGTCCGTATCCGACTCGCCCCCCGCTTCCCCGCCCGGCTCCGGCTCGCCTCCCGAGCCCCGGTCCTGTTCCGGCCATCCCGACGCTCCCCCTGCCGGCCCCGACCCGCCTTCCGAGCCCCGGCCCGGCTCCGGCCACCCCGACGCTTCCCCTGCCGGCTCCGACCCGTCTCCCGAGCCCCGGCCCGGCTCCGGCCACCCCGGCGCTTCCCCGGACGACTCCGGCTCACACTCAGCCTTCGAGTCTCGGTCCGCATCCGACTCGCCCCCCGCTTCCCGGTCCGGCCGCGACTTCCCCGAAGCGTCCCCGTTCGCACCGGACTTCGACTACCTCCCCGGCTCCCCGTTGCCTTCCGCCCTCGCGGCTGGACTTGAGGGCGACACGGCCCCCCTGCTGGTCCTCAAGGGCCCGGGCCATTCCGGACCGGACGGGACCTCGCGCACCCCCGCGCCCTCCGAGATCGTCCCCCCCAGGCCAGGCGAGGTCGGCCCCGGCGCCCTGGGGCCCGGAAGCCCCTGGCACGACGGGGCCGGGAGGGACCAGGGCTTCCCCGAGGGCTACGTGCGGCCGCCCGACCTGGCCGAGTGGCTGGGGCTCGGGGCGCCCAAGTACGGTCGCGAGAGCCCGCTGGACGAGTACGTCCCCGCCCCGGACGCGCCCTCGTACTCGCCCAAGGCCACGGACATCAACACGATCATAGACACCTTCCTGGACTTCTACCCCGACGCCCGCGACGAGTCGGTCGAGCTCATAAGGAGGACCTACACCTTCGCGGCCGTGGCCCACAGCGGGGCGACCAGGCTCTCGGGGGAGCCGTACCTCACCCACCCGCTGGCGGTGGCCCACATCCTGGCCAACATGAAGCTGGACGCGGTGAGCATATCCGCTGGGCTCCTCCACGACACGGTGGAGGACACCCCGGTCACCATCGATGAGATCCGCGAGAACTTCGGCCCCGAGTTCGGGCCGCAGCTGGCCACGGTGGTGGACGGCGTGACCAAGATCGGGAAGGCCAGCTTCACCGACCGCACGGCCAGGAGGGCGGCCAACCTCTCCAAGATGGTGCTGGCCTCCATGAAGGATCTCCGCGTGCTCCTGGTGAAGCTCGCGGACCGGCTCCACAACATGAGGACGCTCGGATACATGCGCGAGGACAAGCGGGAGGAGATAGCCAGGGAGACCCTGGACTATTACGCCCCCTTCGCCTCGATGCTGGGGATTCACAAGATCAAGGCGGAGCTGGAGGACCTCTCGCTCTTCAACCTCAGGCCCCGCGACTACACCGACATCACGGCCAAGCTCGCGACCGGCCGCGCCGCCCGCGAGGAGTACGTCGAGAGGGTGAAGGACCTCCTGGCCAGGCGGCTCGCGGAGTTCGGCATAGACGCGGACGTGACCGGGCGCAACAAGCACATCTACAGCATCTGGAGAAAGATGAGGCTCCAGAACATTCCCTTCGAGCAGATCTACGACCTCTTCGCCTTCAGGGTGGTGGTAAACGACAACGCCGTGGAGTCCTGCTACAGGGTCCTCGGCATAGCCCACACCATCTTCAGCCCCCTCCCCGGCCGCTTCAAGGACTACATCTCCGTTCCGAAGTCCAACGGCTACCGCTCGCTCCACACGGCGGTGGTGGGCCCGGACAACATCCACATAGAGATCCAGATCCGGACCGCGGAGATGCACTCCTACTCCGAGGACGGGGTGGCCGCGCACTGGCGCTACAAGGTCGGCGGCGCCGTCTCCAAGGGCGAGGAGGAGCGCATAGGCCGCTTCCGGGAGACCCTGGCCCAGGCCTTCGGGTCCAACGGCGCGACGAGCCCGGAGGACTACCTCGACAGCCTCCAGAAGTCGCTGGACACTGACGAGCTGGTCTACGTCTTCACCCCGAAGAACGACATCATAAAGCTCCCTTCCGGGGCGACGCCCATAGACTTCGCCTACCAGATCCACTCGGACGTGGGGGACCACCTCTCCGCCGCCTTCGTGAACGGCTCCATCGTGAGCCTGGATCACAAGCTCCAGAACGGCTCCACCGTCCAGATAGCCACCTCGAAGTTCGCCCGCCCCACCCGCGACTGGCTCCAGAAGGCAGCCTCGGCCCGCACCCGCTCAAAGATCCGGGCGGCGCTGGCCGAGCTCGAGCGCTCCGAGCGGGACGCCGAGCGGCCCGCGCCCGAGCGGGCCCGCGAGGCCGAGGCCCCCGCGGCCCGGCCAGCGCCGGCCCCCAGGAGGACCAGGAACCGGAAGCGCGGGGAGCGCTCCGACCCCGTGGTCCTCGTTAAGGACATGGACGGCATAGTTGTCCATTTCCGGAAGTGCTGCCGCCCCATCCCCGGCGAGCCCATCGTGGGCTTCCTCACCAAGTCCAGCGGCGTCACCGTGCATTCCGCGGAGTGCCCGACCATCCCCGGCCTCCCCGGGGAGCGCGTCCTGGAGGCCAGCTGGTCGATGGAGGGGGGCGGGGAGGCCTCGGCGGACGTCTACCTGCGCATCACCCACAGCGGCGCCCCGAACGCCGTGCCCCACATTATCAACGCCGTCTCCGAGACCAAGGGCACCATCATAGAGTTCCACGCGGACCGCGACCCGGACGCCCGCGTCCTGGAGCTCCGCCTGGCACTCCGCGACTTCGAGCGCTACATGGCCTTCCTGGACTCCATGAAGAGGCTGAAGGGCATAGTCACGAACGTCGAGCGCCTGGAGCCGGGGGACTTCCGCCTCCCCGAGCCGCTCGAGTGACCGCCTTGCCCCCGGGACCCGGCATCGAGGCCGGCGCGGCGGCAGGGCATGCCGGCACGGCGCCCTCCGGGGACACGCCCGCCTCGCGGGACGCCGGAATCGTGCGGGACGCCGCAGCCGAACGCGACCCGCGCGTGCCCGGAACCCGCCCTCGGCTCCTGGACCTCTCCCCCGAGGAGATGTCGGAGATGTGCGTGCGCATGGGGGAGAAGCCCTTCCGGGGCCGCCAGCTCGCGGCCTGGATCTTCCGCAGGGGCGCCGGTCAGTTTTCCGAGATGACGGACGTGTCGCTCAGGTGCCGGGAGATGCTCGAGGAGTCTCTCGACATCTGCCCGGACATGGTCCCGGAGGCGCGGGACGCGTCCCCGGACGGCGCCGTGAAGACCCTCTGGAGACTCCCGGACGGGCTCAGGACCGAGAGCGTCCTCATCCCGGACGGGGAGCGCTACACCCTGTGCGTCTCCTCCCAGGCCGGCTGCGCCGTGGGCTGCGTGTTCTGCCGCACCGGGGCGATGGGCTTCCGGCGCAACCTCACGCAGGGCGAGATCCTCCGCCAGGCCATAGCGTCCCGTGCCGAGGCGCCGGGCGGCGCGCCGGTCACGAACCTCGTCTTCATGGGCATGGGGGAGCCGTTCCACAACCTGGAAAACGTCAGGAGGGCGCTCAGGGTGCTAAACGATCCCGAGTTCATGGCCTTCCCCCGCAGGCAGACCACGGTCTCCACCATCGGAGTGACGCCGGCACTGAGGTCGCTCACGGCCTCGGACCTGAAGACCAGCCTCGCAGTGTCCCTGAACTCGCCCTTCCAGGAGGAGAGGGACCGCCTGATGCCCGGCACCAGGACATACCCGCTCGCGGGCCTCCGGGAGGCCATCAGGGATCTCCCCATGAGGAAGGGGAGGCGCATCACCCTGGCCTACGTGCTCCTGGGCGGCACGAACGACACACCGGCCCACGCCGAGGCCCTGGCCCGGTGGTGCGCCGGCCTGCGCGTGAAAATCAACCTCATCCCCTTCAACCCCTGGCCGGGCTCGCCCCACGCGCGTCCGGAAGACTCCGTGACCGAGGCCTTCAGGGAGATACTGGTCTCCAGGAGCCTCACCGCGCTCACCCGCAAGTCCTACGGACGCGACGTCTCGGCCGCCTGCGGGCAGCTGGCTGGCCAGTCCGAGTCGGCCGGCACGGGCGGCTGAGACGCTTCAAGGCATGGGCGACCTCAGCTTCCCTGCCATGTCCGGAAATTTTTTCCCTTCAGCCAATCCGCAGCGGACCGGTGACGCATCCCTGACTGCAGAGAACAAGCTGAATACGGCATATCCTTTCAAACATATTACCCGTTTAATTAAATGTCGGAATCTTCTTCCATGTTTTAGAGCGAACCATGACGAGGAGATAGCAGGGCTGGGCTGTTTCCCAGTCTTTCCACCCATAGGCTGACAGCCA
>JAISFP010000397.1 GCA_031263525.1 Deltaproteobacteria bacterium
CGGCGGCCTCCGCCCCTGCCGCCCACTGCGCCTCCGCGGTCGCGGCGGGCTCAGACACCGCCTGAACCAGGGCCTGCGGGGTCGCGGCGGCCTCATTTTCTGGAGGAGCCTGGGCCAGCGGGGTCGGGGCGACCTCAGCTTCTGGCGGAAGCTGGACCTGCGGGGTCGCGGCGGCCTCAGCTTCCAGCGGAACCAGGGCCTCCGGGGTCGCGGCGGCTTCAAATCCTGCCTGAACCTGGGCCTGCGGGGTCGCGGTGGCCTCAGACCCTGCCTGAACCTGGGCCTGCGGAGTCGCGGCGACCTCAGCTTCAGTCGGAACCTGGGCCTGCGGGGTCGGGGCGGCCTCGGCTTCAGGCGGAACCTGGGCCTGCTGGGTCGCGGCGATCTCGGATTCAGACGGAACCTGGGCCTGAGGGGTCGCGGCGACCTCGGCTTCAGGCGGAAGCTGAGCCTGCGGGGTCGGGGCGGTCTCTGCTTCAGGCGGAACCTGGGCCTGAGGGTCCTGGACTACCTCGTGCCCTGGCGCAACCTTGGCTTGGGGGGGGTGGGCGGCCTCCTCCCCTCGAACAGCCTGGGCCTGAGAGGCCTGGGCGATCTCGTGCCCTGGCTGGACCTGGACTTGAGAGGGCCGGGCGGCCTCCTCCCCTGGCGGAAGCTGGTCCTGAGGGGGCCGGACGATCTCCTCCCCAGGCGCTGCCTGGGCCTGAAGGGGCCGGAAAGGCTCTGCCTCGGGCAGGACCCGGTCCCGGGTCTGAGGGGTCAGGCCTGCTTCGGCATCCGGGCTGACCGGGGCAACAGGAGCCAGAGCAGATTCGGCAGGAGGCGGGGACACGCGATGCCGGTCACGCTCAGGCTGCGGAGGGCGGGCAGGGACGCCTTCTTCCGGGGTTTCTGGGACATCGGAAGACGGCTTCCGTTCCTCGCCGCCGCCTGGACCGTCCATTGCCCTGACGTCTTCGGAACGGGGAACGGGTGCCATGGCAGGAGCCAGGGTCGCCAGGGCGAATCCCGCCGCCAGGGCGGCCGCTGCCGCCGTTATCGTGAGCTGACAGCCCGTCAACAGGCACCTCCGGAACGGCGAACTCAAGCGGAAATGCGGGGTTTCGCCAAGTTCCAGAATTCTACACCATAGAATGGCATCGGCCAACATGGGCTTGGAGGGGCCAGGCTTGTCCGTCTTGTCCCGTGAGATGTCCTTCGCGTTCAGCACCAGATCTGACTCTGAGCTGACGTTTCCGGTTATCCCGAAGCCGGGATAAGGCGGATGCATGGCGGAGATGTGGGCAAGGACTGTCGCGTCCGGCCTGGCGCCCCGGACGAGATCTCTGGCAGGGCTCCTCCCCGGGCACCGGGTTCCCGGCAATCGGAGGACATGGAGGAGCAAGCCCGATGACGGCAGGCTGCGGGCCGGCTCAGGCCGCGGCGGGCATCTCCCGGTTCCTGGCCATTATGGTCTTCGCCCGCGTCATGGCCATGGTGCTCAACGTCCGGTGCCCGGCCATGGCGATCATCGTCCGGTGCCCGATCGTCGTGGCCCTCGCCCGGTTCCTAGCCGTCATGGTCTTCGCCTGGTGTCAGGCCATCATGGTCTTCGCCTGGTGTCAGGCCATCATGGTCTTCGCCTGGTGTCAGGCCATCATGGCCATCGTCCGGCTTCAGTCCATCATGATCGTCGTCCGGCTTCAGTCCTTCATGATCGTCGTCCGGCTTCAGTCCTTCGTGGCCATCGCACGTCTTTCGGCCAACATGGTAATCGTCCGGCTTCAGGCCATAGTGGTCATAGCCCGGCACCCGTCTGCACGTCCGGATTCAGGCCGGCCCCTCCCGTCAGTCAAGCCCCCACTGGGCGGCCTTCCTGCCCTCCAGGCGCCAGACCCGCATGTGGAGCTCGGCCATCTGCTCGGGATAGTTCATGATGAGCCTCTTCTCTCGGGGGGCGAGGGCCCCCGGCCCCCCCTCGGCCGCCCTGTCGGAGGCCTCGCGGAGGCGCCTTCCCGTTCCGGGGGTGGGCGTCCTGCGCCTAGCGAAGACCCTGGCGTGGAAGGCCAGGAGTTCCGGGTCGGCCACGGCCCTGGCGAATCCCTCCCCGGGCGGGAGGCGCGACGGCGAGCGCGGCGCTGGCTCCGCAAGCGATCTCTCCAGCTCGGCAATTTCCGGGTCGGGCGCGGTCTCGGCGGGGGTGGCGAAGAGCCCCAGCCGGCGGCTCATATCGCCCAGGCTCAGCCGGCTGGTCCAGACCGTGAGGGGTATGGAGAGCGCGAGCCCGGCCGCCACCGGGGAGAGCCAGACGAAGAAGCCGGGGCTCAGGACGTACATGGAGAGGCCCCAGACTATCCCCAGGAGGCTCCCCGGCCAGCAGGAGCGGAACGCCGCCCCCCAGGGGATGCCGGCCCCGTCGCCCCTGTTCTGCGGGTTCCAGGCCACCTTGAAGCCCAGGAGCGTCGTCACCACGAAGAAGCTGTGAAACAGCATGCGCACCGGGGCCAGGAAGGTGGACACCACTATCTCCAGCGCTATGGAGAGCGTGAGCCTCGCCATCCCCCCGAAGGCCGCGGCCCTGCCCCTCATGGCCGTCCAGGCCAGGGCGAAGAGCTTGGGGAGGAACAGGAGCACTCCCGTGCTCGAGAGGAGGGCCAGCGCCCAGGCCGGGAAGTAGCGCGGCCAGTCCGGGAAGAGGCTCGGGCCGGAGGGGAAGTAGGTAGGCGCCACCACGATGGCCGAGACCGCCTCCACGGTCGAGGCCAGGAGGAAGAAGAACCAGAGCAGGGCCGAGCCGTAGCTCAGGATCCCGTTTATGAAGAGCGCCCTGTGCGTGGGGAAGAAGCCCCTGGTGAATATGAGCTTGACGTGCTGGAGGTTCCCCTGGCACCAGCGCCGGTCGCGCACCAGCTCGTCCACGAGGTTCGGGGGGGTCTGCTCCCAGGATCCCTCCAGGTCGTAGGCGAGCCACACGCCGTAGCCAGCCCGGCGCATCAGCGCCGACTCCACGAAGTCGTGGGAGAGTATCTCGCCGCCCAGCGCCGACTTGCCCTTCAGCCTCGGGAGCATGCAGTGCTCCATGAATGGCGCGGTCCTCAGTATGGCGTTGTGACCCCAGAACTGGGCGCACCCCAGCTGCCAGAAATGGAGCCCCGCCGCGAAGATGGGCCCGTAGAGGTGGTTCGCGAACTGCTGGACCCTGGCGAGCGGCGTCCTGCTGAACATGGCCTTGGGCGGGGTCTGGACGATGCCTATCCCCGGGTTCGCCTCCATGGACAGGACCAGCCTGCACAGGGCCTCGGCGCTCATCAGGCTGTCGGCGTCGAAGACCACCATGTAGCGGTACAGGGCGCCCCATCGCCTCAGGAAGTCCGCGATGTTCCCGCTCTTGCGCTTCAGGTTGAACTGCCTGTGGCGGTAGAAGAGCCTCCCGCCGCCCGCGCCGTCCCCCTTCCTGCTCTTTCCCATCTCGCCGCCGGGCTCTCCCGCGCCCTTGCCGTCCCCCTCCCCCTTCTTGATGTCCTCTTTCGTCGCCGCCGTCAAGTCGGGTCCCGGCCCGGCCGCGGCAGTTCCCCTCCCCCCTGCGTCCCCGGCCTCCGGCGCGTCCGCCCCGCCACCGGCCTCGGCGGCCCGGCACGCGTCCTCGGCCCCGTCCTCCTTCAGGGCAGCGAGGAAGGCCTCCTCCTCGGCGGCCCAGGCGTCCGGGCTCGTGGAGTCCGAGAGCACGAAGACGTCGAACTTGGACGCCTCGCCCAGCCTGCGGAGCGCCCTGCGCACGGTCCTCACGCCCCGGGCGACGGCCCAGGGATCCTCGTTGTAGACGGGGAAAAGGATGGCCGTCCTGAAGTCGTCCGGGAGAATCCTGCCGCGAGGCGCCTCGGGCAGGGGGCCGGCTAGCCTCCGGGAATGCCTTCCCAGGGCCAGGAGGACGAAGCCGGAGAGCGAGCTCCAGAACCCCACCGAGATCCACGCGAACAGGACCGCGAAGAGCCCCGTCATGACGACGCTCAGGACGGGCTCCCCCCTGTGGGGCAGGATGGAGTACATGACGTCGGCGGCAAAGAGGGTCGGGACGGCAATGAGCGCCAGGAGCAGGATCCTCCGAAGGGTCCCGGAACGCTCCCAGCGTTCCATCTTGTTAGGTGGCATGTTGCGATTCAGCTCCCGCTGGCCGGGCCGGCCGGCCCCGGGCCGGCTCAGATCCTCTCCGAGCACATGGATGTGCGGCGTATCCCCGGGGCGGCGACCGGGAGCGGGGACGCCAGGCGCATGATCCCCTCCGGCCCCCCGAAGCCCGCACGCTCCGCGAGAAGCCCCAGCGCCTCGGAGAGCCCCGGGGGGCCCTCCTCCATGACGGAGAGCACGATCCTCAGGTACGTTTCAGGATCCAGGCGCAGTGCCCTGCCGTAGGCCAGGAGCCTCTCGCAGATGACTGCGTCCCGGCCTCCCGAAGGACCGCCGGGCCCGGTCTCCGGAGGTTCCCCGTCCCGGGCGGCCTGCCCCGGAACCCCGTCCCGTGCGGCTTCCCCGGGACCCCCGCCCTGGGCGGACTGCCCCGGAACCCCGTCCCGCTCGGCCAACCCCGGAACCCCGTCCCGGGCGGCCTCCGCAGGACCCACGTCCCGTGCGGCTTCCCCGGGACCCCTGCCCCGGGCGGCCTCCGCAGGACCCTCGTCCCGTGCGGCTTCCCCGGGACCCCTGCCCCGGGCGGCTTCCCCGGAACCCCCGTCCCGGGCGGCCTCCCCGGGACCCCCGTCCCGGGCGGCCTCAACAGGAACCCCGGCCTGGGCGGCTGCCCCGGGGCCCCCGCCCGGGGCGGCCTCCCCCGGACGCCTGCCCCGCGCGGGCAACCCC
>JAISFP010000407.1 GCA_031263525.1 Deltaproteobacteria bacterium
CGTTGCCCCGGAGGAGGGGGCTTTCCAGGCCGACCGTGGACAGGGGCATGGGCGTTGCCCCGGAGGAGGGGGCTTTCCAGGCCGACCGTGGACAGGGGCATGGGCGTTGCCCCGGAGGAAGGGGTTTTCCAGGCCAACCGTTGACCGGGGCATGGGCGTTGCCCCGGAGGAGGGGGCTTTCCAGGCCGACCGGGGTCCGGAGGCCGGGACTGAGTCTTAAGAAGGCAGCCCTTTTCAGCCGGACCAGGGACCGGCGGACGGTGGATGCCGCGTGGGAGCCGGATTCACAGGACGACAGGGGTCCTGCGGACGGGGAATGCCTCGGGGGGAGCCTCCTAAGACTTGGCATGGGGGAATGATTTGAGTTAGGGCATGGAGAGAGCGGTTATGGCTAGCAGCCCTGGAATGAGAAGGAAGACCAGGGTGAGTGGGCCTTCAAGATCGGAACGGCGAAGGCAGGGAGAGTCGGGATCGAGGGGAAGAGGGCATGGCAGATATAGGTTGCATGGCCAGGCTGGGAACAATGGGAAGGGGGGAATGGATGGCGGGTGTAAGAGGGGAGGAGGTGAGGAGAGGAGGAGGGAAGAGAGGCCGGGAAAGTCGGGGGGAGGGAGACAGGGAAAGTGAGGGTGAAGGAGGCAGGGAAAGTGAGGGAGGCATGAAAAGTGGGAGGGGAAGTGAGTGCTGGGGAATGCGGGAGGCACGGGAAAGTGTGCGAGGAAGTGAGGGTGGGGGAGTTAGGTCAGGATGGCCGGGAACGGAGGGGTAGACGGGAATGAGGGTGAGCGGAAAGGGTTGATTCCCCGGAGGCCGCAGCTGGCAGCGCGACCGGGGGAGCTGAAGCCTGCGTCAGTCCGGTCGGCACGGGGGGACATGTGTCCGGAGCGAATGTCCTGGCGAGACCATGGAGCAGATGCGGCGGGTCTGGTTTGGGCGGAACCCCACATAAAGACGGGCCCTCCGGGACGGCGCGTCAGTCAGCGGCGTCCCGTGGGCCCGTGCATTTTTGCAAAATTTCCTAATATGTGTTAAAAAGCCGAAATGATATCTCCAAGGTGCCTAATGCTGCTTCTTTTGGAGGCAGTTGGGGAGCCGCGGGACATCAGTTCGAGGCCACTTTCCCCCTCATCTTCTTGGCCCTGAGACGCTTGTCGTTCAGCTGCTTTTGATGGGACACCGGGACCGCCACGACCACAACCTTGGCTGTGCCGGGGCGGTAGACCCCTATCATCTTGGCGGCGGCCTTGGAGAGATCGATTATCCTGCCGTCGACGAACGGGCCTCGGTCGTTTATCCGGAGCAGGAGCTTCTGCCTGGTCTCGGTGTTCACTACCTCCACCCAGGAATGCAGGGGGAGGGTCTTGTGAGCGGCGGTCACCTCGTTCATGTCATAGACCTCGCCGCTCGCCGTCTTTCTACCGTGGAACGGCTCCCCGTACCAGGAGGCCAGCCCCTTTTCCTTGTACCCCTCCGCCGTGGCAAGTATGTAGTACCTCTTGCCGTTTATCACGTACGACTTGCCCGATCTCTTGGGCCCGGAGGCGCAGCCGGCCATGAGCGAGGCAAGCAGGACGCAGACGAACACGAGCCCCGCGACCCTGAGGCCGGAAGGCGGAAAGGCCAGGCGATGACAAAAGAGAGCACGAAGTTTTCCAGACATATGAGACTCCTGGCGGTCGCGGTCCTGGCGTTCGCGCTGGGCTTCGCACCCGGCGCGTCAGTGGCGGACACCGCCTCAACGATAAAGGCCACCCTGGCTGACGAACAGAACTGGACCGGCGCGGGTGCCGGGCCCGGGGGGGAGATCCTCATGGCGCAGGCCAAGAGGTCTTCCCGCGGGAAGAAGAAGCCGAGTCAGCGCACGAGCAGCTCTTCCTCCAGAAGCCCTTCCAGGAAGAAGGCGCCGCGCGCCGCGGCTGCCGAGTCGCTCCCGTGGCCAGACAACGTGAAGGCGCTTGCCGGCTCGGGGGCGGTGCTCGTGGTCGATCACCATGCGGGTCGGGGGGAGCCCAGCGAGCTGATCTCGCTAAACCCCGACAGGGACTACGTGCCCGCCTCGATACTCAAGCTGGTGACGTCAGCGGCAGCGCTTTCGTCGCTTGGCCCCGGCTACCGTTTCCGCACTGGTTTCTACCTGGACAGGAACGGCGATCTCTGGATCAAGGGCTACGGCGATCCTTACCTGGTCTCCGAAGAGCTGTGCAACGTTGCGGACCAGCTGAAGCTTTCCGGTCTCACCCAGGCTAGGGACATCCGTGTTGACGATTCCTTCTTCGAGGAGGGCGTGGTCGGCGACGGGGTGACCTTCACCCGCAACCCTTACGACGCTTATAACAGCGCGTTCGGAGTGAACTTCAACACCGTCAGCTTTCTTATCGACCGAAAGGCGGGGATGGTTGAATTAAATGAATGCACCCCCGTGACGCAGACGGCGCGGGACATAGCGGCTAAGAGCCGCGGGGAAGGGGGAGGCAAGTCCAGGGGAAAGAGCCGCAGCGCCGGGCAGAGGCTTGCGGGAGAGACCGTGCTGAACATCTCGGAGAGCCCTAGGGCCGCCGAGACCAACGGGGCGGAGGTGATACGGGAACTCCTTGTCCGGCGCGGGGTTGACATGACTGGCGGCGTCTCCGTGGGAGGACAAGTTCCCGCCGACGCTCGGCTAATCTACGAGCACAGCTCTACACATACCCTGCAGGACATGTTAACTGTGCTGCTTAAATACTCGAACAATTACATGACCAACCAGATTTTCCTGACCATGGGGGCGGAGAAGTACGGGGTGCCGGGGAACTTCGAGAAGGGGAGCCGGGTTGTCCAGGATTTCATAGACCTTTACAGGCTGCCGGGACTGACCCTTGTGGAGGGGAGCGGGCTCTCGCGCAACAACCACCTGACGGCACGGCAGATGGCCGAGGTCCTGCGCGTGATGGAGCCTGCCAGATCGATAATCAGGAGCGACAGCGACGGGACCGTGTATTACAAGACCGGCACCATGACTGAGGTCCAGACGCTCGCGGGATACATAGAGAGGCCCGGAAGGCCCGACGAGCCGCTCTCGTTCGTGATACTCCTGAACGGAAGGTACGAGCCGGGCACCAGAAACAGGATACTCGCGGTGCTGAAGGCATACCTGGTGGACGGTGAAGGGCAGGCGGAGACGGGCCGCGGCTAGATTCCGCAGGGTCCGGGACTTCCGCGCCTCGCTTCAGGATCGCACTGGCGCGGTACCTTCCCGGGTTGGAAGAATATTACATCGGCTCCGAGGAAAATGAAAGGGGCGCTCGCAAAAATTTCCACGTTTTCCCCCTCTATACATGCATCCGCGCACCATAACTTCTCAGCCGGCCGGAGGTGCCATGGTGGCCGCGAGAGCCGGCGTCCTTGTCCCGCAGGCATAGCTGATACACAATTCCGCCAGGTGATTTTCAGAATTTCTTTCCACTTTTGCTTCTCAGATTCCCTGAAATTTTTAGAAGATATTATACGTTCGTCCGAATTAGACTGAAATATCCCACTGATACATTCCAGATGACCGTAATTGTGTATATCTGATCATCATGTGCATCCAATATCGCTCCTATAGCAGACCGTCGTCCAGGGAGCCGTGAGCGAGGTTGTAAATCCAGTTGGGTAGGTCTGTGCCTTCTTTGATCCTTAAATTAGTCCGATGCTCATATAGCTCGCTCTTGCTGCACATGTCGGGACATCTGCCTTGCACCTGCGATTCCGCACGGTATCTTTGGTGCGACAATAAGCATAACTTTGCATATAATATCTGATAACATCAACTTTAGGACTAAACGGGAATCAAATAATCATGAGTTGCACATGCCTGTTCCCATTTCAGACCCGACGAGACGACGGAAATTTTTCACGGAAGTGAAGTTTTGGGGCAAAATTTTAAAAAATTTATTTTCTCTCGTTTTTCTCAAATTTTCTGAAAAAATTCTCCAGGGAAATTCGACTCGGCACGAGGTTAACCTGACATGGAGCGTCAGCCTCCCCGCACCATCCGGTAGAGATTCCAGCCAGGCTGCCATGGAAATCATTATGCAGTAAGGACTATGGCGTCTGTATCGTTCCCGTGTCCCCCGTCACGGATTTTTCAATTCTGCAACGCGGGCAGCCGTCCGGAAACATGCCCCCTATCCGGAGGCATCGCTGTCTCAAAAATTTTGTGCGCAATTCATAAATTTTCCGGACATGTCGTGTCTGGCAGCCGTTCCGTGTGGTTTTTCCTCTGCTGGTCATAATGCCACAACAGATAGCGTTTTTTGTCCGGATCGTTCCGCGATCGTGCGTCTCCCCCCCCGGCCACGGCTCACGGGGACACCCCGGAGGCACTTTCCGCCATGACGGGGGCGCGCCAGGCGAGCATCGTCCCGGCACGATGAAGTCAGTGAACTGGGCCAGAAGTCGCGGCAAACTCTCAGTTCCCCGCGACATATGGGAGCGCCGTCAGGGCAGGCTCACGCGAGACGCTGCCCGCGCCCTCCGGTCGCGATCCTGGACATGTCAGACGCGGACGCGTGACGGCCTCAGTTCACCTCTTGACCGTGTCCCGGTCAATTTCCTGCAGCGCTACAAATACTGTCCGCACCGGGCCTTCATGTGCCTTCCAGACGCCTTTTCTCCGTCATGAGCGTTCCTGGCTTGTTCCATGTTGTAGCCGTCAGTACGAACTTCATGCCGCAAGATCCGAACCGCGATATTTTTACGGCACCGCTGTTGCCGTTTTTCCATGTGTGGCATTTCATCGACTGTCGATCCATTTAAATTATTCCTAGATACTTCAGTTTCCACACACCATGACACAACACTTGCCTGAAATTGTTCCTGAGGCCACTCGCGGCTGACGAAATGCCGTCATTTTGGCTCACGGACTTCCTGGTCCGGAATCCTCTTGAAGATGCGGCCCCAGTTTCCTTGCGAAGCGATCGTTTTCCGACAGTAGCTGTTGCCGGTTCGCGTCGGGAGGACCCTTTTGCCAGGAAGTCCGTCCGGATGTGCTTCCGAAGTCCGTGAACCGGAAGCTGAAAGACACAACCTGTCAGGACGGCAATTCTTCCGGAAACTTCCTGTTGGCGTTCAATTTTAATTTTCATTCATTTATAGAAATATGTTCTCGTCAATGAAAACACCATAAAATTTTCAGGCAGTGCAAATTTTTTCCTACACCTGCTGTTGCCGATTTGCCATGATAATTTTTCAGCCGACACCTTCTGGCGCAGCCGGAATCCTCCATCTCAGTTCCGTATTCGAGACCGGACGGGACAGACCGGTTCCGCAGGACACAACCCGTGCCCGTCACCTTCCCGTCAGAGGCTCCCGGCCCACCTGCCTCCGTCATTTCTGTCCGGCGGCATCTTCATGTTGTGGAGCTCCGGGCCCGGCTCTTTCCGGAAGATTTTTCACCGCCTTGAAGGCATGGCGGAGCTCATGATTCTCACGGGCCCTTCCACCTTTCCGTGGCTTTGTCGGAAACCATTCGCCTGCAGCCTCTCCCCCGGAACGTCATGATGCCATCTTTGCCATTCTCGTCATGGCTTCTCGAGGTCCAGGGGGGCCTTTTCCCGGCTTTCCTCATTTCCGCCGGCCGGGACGGCTTCTGACGGCAGTCCGGGAGGACATGTCCCGCTCTGCCCTGTCCCCTTGATTTCGCAGAGGCAGCCAGGTTCGGATTCGGCTCTTCTTAAGTAGTGGCGACCATCCTCGGGCCCCCCAGTAATCTCTGTGCGCCTGGACACGCCAGGCTGCCGTGTCTTCCCGGATTCAGGAGCAAGTTGCCTGCCCCGGTCTTTCGACTCCACCGCCCCCATCATCTCAATTTCCGGCTCTTCCTCCATCTTTTCCTTGACGTCGGTGCCCTCATCTGCTCTCGTCTCCACAATCTCATTATTACCCGTCCACAATCTCATTATTACCCGTTTAATCAAATGTCGGAATTGGGCTATCAGTCTAGGGGTGGAAATGTCGGTCTAACCTCCATTTCTGGCATCGTCTCGGTAAGATTTGCTACAAAATATGGAAGAAGATTCCGACATTTAATTTAACGGGTAATACTTTCCGATCCCCGTCCTTCCCCTCCTCCTTTTAAGCATCTCCATCACCACCTCTGCCTTTTGTTCTTATTCACCGTCTTCATCATCCTCACCATGAACTCCACCCATCCTTCACTGACTCGACGTCGTCATCATCCTTTCCATGAACTTCACCTCGTTTTCCACTGCCTCATCGCCATCATCATCATCATCTCCATGAACTTCACCTCGTTTTCCACGGCCTCATCGCCATCATCATCATCTCCATGAACTTCACCTCGTTTTTCACTGCCTCATCGCCATCGTCTTCATCATCTCCATGAACTTCACCTTGTCCTCCACTGCCTCATCGCCATCGTCTTCATCATCTCCATTAACTTCACCTCGTCCTCCACTGCCTCATCTTCATCGGCATCATTATCATCATCTTCATCATCCTCCTCTCCATGAACTTTACCTCGTCCTCCACTGCCTCATTGTCGTCATCCTCCTCTCCATGAACTTCACCTTGTCCTCCACTGCCTCATCGTCGTCATCATTCTCTCCATGAACTTCACCCCATCCTCCACTGCCTCGGAGTCATCATCATCCTCTCCATGAACTTCACCCCATCCTCCACTGCCTCGCCGTCATCATCATCATCATCTCCATGAACTCCACCAGCCTTCACTGCCTCGCCGTCATCATCATCATCTCCATGAACTCCACCAGCCTTCACTGCCTCTTTGTCATCATCATCCTCTCCACAAACTCCGTCCCGACCTCCACTGCCTCATCGACATCTTCATCATCATCCTTTCCATGAACTCCGCCCCGATCTCCACTGTCTCATCGTCGTCATCATCTTCTCCACGAACTCCACCCTGACCTCCACTGTCTCATCGTCGTCATCATCTTCTCCACGAACTCCACCCCGACCTCCACTGTCTCATCGTCGTCATCATCTTCTCCATGAACTTCACCTCGTCCTCCACTTCCACAGCGAAATCCTCGTCATCATCATGAACCACACCAGCCTTCACTGCCTCTTCGTGATCATCATTTTCTCCACGAACTTCACCCCAGCCTCCACTGCCTCGCCGTCATCGTCATCCTCTACATGAACTCCGCCCCGAACTCAACTGCCTCGCCGTCATCGTCATCCTCTCCATGAAGTCCGCCCCGAACTCCACTGCCTCGCCGCCATCGTCATCCTCTTCACGAACTCCGCCCCGAACTCCACTGCCTCATCGTCATCGTCATCCTCATCCATGAACTCCAGCCCACTCTCCTCTGCCTCGCCGTCATCATCATCCTCTCCACGAACTTCACTCCAGCCTCCACTGCCTCACCGTCATCGTCATTCTCTCCATGAACTCCGCCCCGAACTCCACTGCCTCATCGTCATATCATCCTCTCCATGAACTTCACCCCAGCCTCCGCTACCTCGCTGTTATCGTCATCGTCATCCTCTTCACGAACTTCACCCCATCCTCCACTGCCTCTTCATCATCATCCTCTTCATGAACTCCACCCCAGCCTCCGTTGCCTCGCCGTCATCGTCATCCTCTCAATGCACTCTTCCTCGACCTCGACCTCCACATCCTCATTCCCCCCCTCCTCAAATTCTCTACCTCGTTCCGTTCACCTTTCGTCTCGCGGCCCGCCCCTCAAGGGCCTCTTCATCTCTGCACTGCCTCCGCTATTCTTCAGCTGCCCGGCTGCCTGCGGGCTTCACAGTGTCCTTCTGTCAAAAACTGTAGTTCAAATCTCGCGCGCCGATGCGAAAGAACGCGAAAGGCGGTATAATGGGATGTCTTCCAAACCATTTTCTCCTGGGACTGTCCCTCTGCAGGCCCCTTGACGGAGGTCAATGATGGTCGCGACGGCTCACTGGCGTACGGCCCTGTTCAGGCCAGAGGGAGCGGGATCCTCTCCCGCCCCGGCCAACCTACCTGCGATGAGGCCGGTTTCCGTCCTTGTCTCGCGCCCGAGGCCGGCCTGTCCGGCCCCCAGCCGGAGGAGCCCGGCCTTCGTGCCCCTCCTGCGCCGGAGACCCGAGTCCCCTGCCTCGCGGGAGGAGGCCAGGCCCCCAGCCGGCCGCCAGATCGCGGACTTTCCCTCGCGCAGGGCCAGTGCCGTGACGCCGGTGCGCCTCCCCAGGGCAGGTTCCCCCCTGATTCGTCCGGTGCCCATGCTTCCCGGAACGCGGGAGCCCTCCCGGCCCCCTGCCCGCCGCCGTCCCGGCGGCTGGGTGAAGCTGGTGGCGAGGGCCATGCCCCCCTCAGCCCGTTCCGAGCCCATGCTCCCGGCCCTGAGGCCCCTCTCGGGCCCGGGCGACCGCCTCCCCGCCCCCCGCAGGCCCCCGGTCTGCCCCGCCCTGCGAACGGTGGCCACGCCTCCCGCCGACTACGAGGGCCCTGCCGAGCCCTCGGCGGTCTACGAGCCCCCCCGGAAGCTCTAGACGACCAGGGCCGTCCGATGTTCCGGACGGTCAGGGCGAGCCGCGGACGGTCAAGTCGAGCCTGACGGTTCGGATGATCTGGCAGTTCCCGATTATCCGGAAGCTCCTGACTGTCCTGTAAGTCTGAAGATTGTGACGCCTTGGGAGATCTGGATGCCAGGAGTTACGAAGACGCGGATGCCGCAGGCGCTTCGCGAGATCTAGAGGATTCGGAAGTTCCAGAGAATTTGAAAGTCCGTAAACCTCCGGATGATTCGTAGCCTCGGTTCGGCCAGGGAGCACACCGTCTTCCGGAATCCTTGAAAGCCGGGCGCTTCCGGGAGATTGAGAAGCTTGCCACGATTCCGGGGTTTTGGACTGCCGGGTCCGTGTCTGCCCGGAACACTCTGTCGCAAGGCTCCCTGTGAGTCCGGCGACCCTCCCATCCAGCTTTGCAAGCTTAATTGTTTTGCTCCGCGTCCTTGCGCGCGCCTGCCGCGCCTCCCCTTGACCATGCCCCCGGGCGTGGTTACTTTTTATTTTGCGGGCAGGGCACCTTGAGCCCGGGCCCCCGGACGCACGGCGGCCGAGCGCGCCGCCGGGCTCCCGGTACCCGGCACCCTTAAGACCGCCGCGCCTTCCCGGGCCTCCAGCCCGGAGCCTTCCGGGGTTCTCGGCCCTCCTCGGGCAGGGTTACGCCCGTGTTGCCAGCGTCCGGGCCGGGCGCTATAATAAGGCGGCCAGACGACCTCCCGGCCGCTTGGGGCCTGCCGTCAAGGAGAGGCACTTCAAAATATGTGGGAATACACTGACAGAGTAATGGACCACTTCGAGAACCCCCGAAACGTGGGCGTGGTGCCCAGGATCGACGGGGAGGGCCAGGTGGGGTCGCTCTCCTGCGGGGACGCCCTGAGGCTCACCATCCAGGTGGACAAGGACAAGGATCTCATTGAGGACGCCAAGTTCCAGACCTTCGGCTGCGCCAGCGCCATCGCGTCCTCGTCGGCCCTGACCGAGATGATCAAGGGCAAGACCCTGGACGAGGCGCTGTCCATAACCAACCAGGACATAGCCGAGTACCTGGGAGGCCTCCCGCGGGAGAAGATGCACTGCTCCGTGATGGGCCAGGAGGCCCTGGAGGCCGCGGTGGCCAACTACCGCGGCGTGCCGGTCAAGAGCGCCCAGGGCGAGCTCATCTGCAAGTGCTTCGGCGTGACCGACGCCGAGATAGAGAAGGTGGTGAAGGTGAACAGGCTCACCACCGTTGAGGAGATAACCCAGTTCACCAAGGCCGGCGGCGGCTGCGGCCAGTGCAAGCCCAAGCTGGAGGAGCTCCTGGACCGTATCCTCCACCAGCAGACCCGCGTCGAGCCCGAGATCCAGAAGTCCGGCAAGATGACCGCCCTGAAGCGCATCAAGCTCATCGAGGAGGCCATCACCACCGAGATAGCCCCGGCGCTCATGCGCGACGGCGGGGACATTGAGCTCGTGGACGTTGACGGCCGCGAGGTGCTCGTGACCCTGAAGGGCGCCTGCGCCTCCTGCCCCGCCTCCAAGGCCACTCTGGCGGACTTCGTGGGCGAGCGGCTCCGTGCCCTCGTCGACAAGGACATCGTGGTCAAGGAGTACCGGGCCTGATGCGCCTCCCCCGAGGGGGGAGGGCCCGGACCGGACCTTCCCCCCTCTGGGGCCGGATGCTCAGGCCGGAGGACATGCTGGCCGGAAGGCCCCGGATGCCGGACGGTCGGAAGGCCGTCCGGCTCGTCCCGTCACCCCGGCCTCCCCTTCTTCCACGCAACGCCGCAGCCCGCTCCCCGGACCCGGGAGGGATTGCCTTCCCGGTCCGCAGGCGCGCCTTCCGGTGCATGTCTCCCCGACTGCTGACTTTCGGCCCCCGGTCCCGCAGGCACGGTCCGGGCCCGGTCGCCCTCAGCCCGGTGCGGCGCGTCCCGCCGCCTGTTCGGGTCATCCGCCCCGGGCGGGCCCCCGGCCCGCCGCGCACAGTCCCCTGGCCCAGGTCGGCAACGGACATTGATCAGGATTTTTTGACAATTCCGACGGGGGTGGGGCCCTCCGGGCGGAACCCGTCCAGGGCCGCGGATCCAGGCGCTGCGGCGCGCCGGAGCCGGACCTCCGGCCGCCTGCGTCAGCGGGCCCCTGGGGTCCCGTGGCGGCTTCGGGGCAAACCTGCCCTTATAACTGAGGAGGGTATCAGTTTCCAGACATGAAAACAATATATTTTGACAATAACGCCACCACCCAGGTCGACCCCGAGGTCTTCGAGGCAATGGAGCCCTTCTTTAAGGACCTCTACGGCAACCCCTCCAGCATGCATCTCAAGGGCGGCGAGGTGGCATCCCACATCCGGCAGGCCCGCCAGCGGCTGGCGGATCTCCTGGGCTGCGCTCCCGAGGAGATCGTCTACACCTCCTGCGGCACCGAGAGCGACAACACTGCGCTGTGGACCGCCCTTCGCACCCAGCCGGACCGGCGGAACCTGGTCACCAGCCGTGTGGAGCACTCGGCAATCGTCAACAACGCCTCCCTCCTGCGCCGCCTCGGCTACACCGTGACGGAGGTGGGCGTGGACCGCCAGGGCCGCCTGGACATGGAGGAGCTGAACCGCTCGGTGACCCCGGAGACGGCCCTGGTCAGCATCCACTGGGCAAACAACGAGACCGGGGTGGTCTTCCCCGTGCTGGAGATCGCCGAGATGTGCCGGGAGAGGGGGGTGGTCTTCCACACTGACGCCGTCCAGGCCGTGGGCAAGATCCCCATGACGCTTTCCGACACGAAGATTGACATGCTGTCCCTGGCCGGCCACAAGCTCCACGCCCCCAAGGGCATCGGGGCCCTGTACGTGAGGCGGGGCCTGAAGTTCCAGCCCTTCATGGTGGGCGGCCACCAGGAGTCCGGCAGGCGCGGCGGCACCGAGAACGTCCCCTACATCGTGGGCCTGGGCAAGGCCGCTGAGCTGGCGGAGCGGAGGCTCCCAGAGGAGAACTCGAGGGTGAAGGCCCTTCGAGACCGCCTGGAGGCGGGGCTCCTGAAGGTCCCCTCCTCCATGGTGAACGGCGACCGCGAGCACCGTCTTCCCAACACCACCAACATTAGCTTCGAGTACATAGAGGGAGAGTCCATCCTCTTCCATCTCTCTCACTTCGGCATCTGCGCCTCCTCCGGCTCCGCCTGCACCTCGGGGTCCCTGGAGCCCTCCCACGTGCTCCGGGCCATGGGAGTGCCGTTCACCGCGGCGCACGGGTCCATAAGGCTCTCGCTCTGCACCTACAACACCGACGAGGAGGTGGACTTCGCCCTGGAGAAGTTCCCGCCCATAGTGGAGAAGCTCAGGGCGCTCTCCCCCTTCTGGAACGACGGGGGTCCTGCCGAGAGCACCCTGCTCACCTGCGACTCGGACTCCTGCAACCTCTGCGCGTAGCGTCACCCTGCCGCCCGAGACGTCCAGCGAACGAAAGCCCGGGGCACCCGTCCCGGGCTTTTCGCGTTTCGGTTCCGGTGCGCCTGCAGGAGCCTGAGCAGGACCTGAAAAGCCGATCGTTCCCAGGCATATGCCAGGTCAAGCTATATCTTGACAATCCCAAAGATGCTGGGTATAGTCCTCAAAGATATGCTAAAGTGCGTCATCAAGTTTTGCATTGTCTTTTGGATATCTCAAGTCCGTTCCTGAGTCGAAAGGTTTGACAAAAATTCCAATTAATGTTTGAATAACTTTGTTAAACTCTCTAAGTATAAGTTTGTAACTGTCAACTCACAAACCTTAACGGCTCTCAAGGATTTTCATTATGTCTGAAAAGCTACTTTCTTTGCCGGAATCAATGACGTCTGAAACCGATATCAGCCAGTTTATTGTTCAGCAGGTGCCTTTTGTAGACAAAACTGACATGATTCGAAAGTTGCTGCTCTCAAGAGGACCCTATTTCTTGGCCAGACCAAGAAGATTCGGCAAGACATTATTGCTTGACACGATTGAAAATATTGCCTTGGGCAACAAAGAATTATTTCAAAATAAGGATATCATGAAGGCAACGCCCAAATATGACTGGAAAACCTTCCCCGTTATTCATATTGACATGAGTGATGTTTCATCAGATCCGAAACTATTTGAGAAATCTCTTGCAAATAATTTAGTCAACCATGCAAATCATCATGAAGTTAATGTTGACATGTCGACGCCGGCCGGTATTTTCACATCATTGATATCACAGCTTTCCTTAAGACATGATCCTTACGTACAACCTGCTAGTAAATTATCGAAAACATATAACAGGCAAAATGTTATTATTCTAATTGATGAGTATGATTACCCGCTGACATCAAATATTGGAGACAATGATAAAATTGAAAAGATAAGATCAGGATTGCGTGATTTTTATTCAGCTATTAAAAAAAATCGATACTTTTATCGATTTGTATTCATAACAGGCGTCAGTAATTTCTACCAAATGTCTCCTCTTTCAGGATTAAACAATGTAACTGACATAACTTTTAATACAAATTATTCATCGATATGTGGATTTACGAAAATAGAAATAATCAAAACTTTTGAAAAATACCTTCCATATACTTTAGATAAAATGAAGCAACGTAATATTATGGGCATAAAATCAACTGTTAGAGATTTAATGAAAAATATTGAAGACTGGTACGATGGATACAGCTGGGATGGAAATACAAATGTATTAAAATCCATATTCAGTTATGAATTGTCTAATTCATGGACGTTTTGATGATTATTGGTTCAAATCAGGAACATCGATGTTTATTCATCGACTTGGATTGAATAATAATGCGTATTTTAACATGTTCATGAAAGATCGTTCAATTATTGAGAGATCAAACGAAATTCCTTTGGAGCACCACTCTGCAATTTTGACAACAAATGATTTATTACATGAAAACGAGGTCCTGTTGCAGGCTGGTTATCTAACCATTGATAAGATCGACGATACAGTGTCACCAAGAAAATTTTCTTTGAAAATTCCAAATAACGAAATTAAAAATTCAATAATTCGACAATTCCTTCAAAGATTAAGTGTGCCTATATCTTTTTCATATCTTCCCAACTATTGGAATGATCGATATCAAAATTTTTACGACAGTTTCTGTTCATTAGATCATGAAAAATCAGAAGAACTTCTGTCTTCATTTATAGCATCAATACCATTTTACTATTCACTTCGCGAAGAATCCATTTTTTGTATTTTGCTATATTTCTGTCTTAATATCGGAAAACATAGACCAATCAGTGAACAAGCCGTAATTAAAGGCAGAGCTGATCTTGTCATTAAAACTCCGAATAATGACTGGCTAATAGTTGAAGTCAAACATTATAAGCCAAAGAGTAATCAAAATTTCAACAATTCGATTCCCGCAAATGCCTCCCAGGAACAGAAATCGGAATTTAATCAAATTTTATCATCATCATCTCCCATGCCTATTCATGAAAATGGGCATAATTCAAATGGGCCTGGCGACATTCCTTTGTTCGATGCTCCTCTCTTAGAAGTGGGACCAAAAACATTGTCAGAGAAAGGAGACAGAATTCTTGATGTCATCATACAGAAAGCATTTAAGCAGATAATAAATAATAAATACGCAGTCCCATATCTCGGAGGAAGAGAAAAGGTCTATGCAGTAGCTGTTGCAATATATGATTCAACTTTTGTGAGAATACGTTTCAAGCGAGTAGTTTGGAAAGATAAAAATTTCAACAATTTTATGCCAAAATCATCTGCTTCACCCCATAATTCTTAGAGGCAATTCCTCGCTAAAACCAGTGATGTCAACACCGGAATTGCATGCAACTCCTTACGTGAAACTCCACTTTTCCTGCATGGCGACAAGGAACTTCTCGGCCGGTCTCGATAACGCGTGATTTTATTCCAGACGATGTCCAGCTTCGATTCTAGGGGTGGCTCAAGGGGCCTGAAGCATGTCGTGTCTGTCCCCGTCGTGCTGAACAGCTTGTCGAGGCATAAGGCGTATCCCAGACCCTGTTCCACAAGAAACGTCGCATTGAAAATCAGGTTGTACGTAGAGCGACGTTCAGTCTGGCGTAGTCTCGTCCTATCCATTTCGAAAGCTCGCCGCTCACCTGGCGCTGGCGCGAGCTTATGAGCGGCACGTCCCACAGGTCCTCTGGTCGTATGAAGCTCCGCGCGGCAAGGGGGCTGTCTTTGCGCATGAGAACGCCCCGCGAGTCCACGGACGGAAGCCTGATGGAATAGCAATGTCACCAACTTAAGGAACGAGACGCATTCAAGTGCAATATATAAGGTAGATTTGAGTTCTGATATGCTTTGAATAATTGTTAGACATCTCTATTCAAAAGGGCGATTCGTCCCTTTCGTAGAGCCCCGTCCCTCACGGCGGGACTGCCTCCGACCAGCGTATCACAAGGGTGATCGGAGTTTCCTTTCATAAGGATGGCTTCCAAGTCAGCCCAGTGGCCTAGGCAAATGTTACCAATGGTTCCCCAGGCATTCTCTGTCAATGGTTGCCTCATAAGACGATTCCTTAAGTCGGTGACATTGGATGGAATAGTACTTCCTCAGGCCCGCTGGCTCTATCATCAGCCCTAAATCGAGAAGTCCCTTGTCGAGCCCGCTCGGTCACCACCTCGGCGTTCCCGCTGTGAACGGGGTAGTTCACGAGAGGGTACGTCTGACGGAAATTCATTGCAACTTCCACGACAAGTCGCATCCCGTGCGTCTCCCCGCCTCCGATATGAACATCCCCGCTCACAGCGGTGTCGTGGACCGAAAATTTCGCCTTGAACCTGTCGGCGAGCTCAACGATTTCCTGGGCCCGCTTGCAGAACAACGCGCCGCTCTCGGTGAGGGTCAGCCTTCGTCCGCGAATGAAAAGCTTGGAGCCCAGCTCCTCCTCCAGCTCCATGAGTTGACGCGAGAGAGTTGGCTGCGTCAGATGAAGTTGATCGGCCGCGACCGAATTCGTTTCCTCTTTTGCTACCGCAAGAATGTACCTTAAGACGCGCAGTTCCATGCCTCATGCCCTCGCTGTTCCGAAACGACGCTGTCGCGACATTCCGGCTCCGGTCATCCAGTACCTGCGGTTTTTTCCTATCCTTCCGTTCCATTCTTCCGATCTTCCGATCTTCCGATCTTCCGACTGTTCAGCTCCGCTCCCTTCGTCTCCCGCATCATTTGCTTCCTACTTGCTTCATTCGCCCCCCGATTTTTACCGGATGCGTTTGAGGAGCGCCTTACAAGGATAGGATGGCTTTCCAAGTTGACCCAGCAGCATAAGCAAATGTCACGAATGGCTTCTCCAAGCCTTCGCTGTGAACGGATGCCTTATTAGGCATATCCTATATCCCTTAAGATGGTGACATTGATAAAATTTCTTGAATTGTCAATATTAACTGTTTAATCAAATGTCGGAATTTAGCTATCAGCCCAGGGGTTGAAAGGTAGGTCAAACCCCCTGTCCTGCTATCTACTCACTATGATTCTCTACTAAAATATGAAAGAAGATTTCGATATTTTTTTAAACGGGTAATAACATAAAAGATAAATTTTCATATTAATTTTTAAATTTTCCGTGTCGCTTCTACCCATGCTTTCCATTGCCATGCTTTCCATTGCCATGCTTTCCATTGACGCTCTGGATGCCTTTGTTCTGGACGACAGTACCGCGTCAGGCTGACCGCCGTCCCGCAAGCCGGCGTATCGCGGAAGAGGCGGCTAGCAGACCTCGTCCTCCTCCCGCAACCCGCCACGCGGCGGTGCCGTGTCGTCGATCTCCGGAAAGGGCTCGTCCTTCTGGAGCACCCTGAAGAATATGTCCGTCAGGATCTCGTCGCCGATCTCGCGGTTCAGGAACTCCAGCCATTCCGTCTTCTGGTAGAGGCAGCGCTCCATCAGGTGGGGGGACTCGACACGGACGTAGAGCGTGCCCAGCCGCTTTCCGCAGACGGCCACGCGGCCGTTGTACCTGGAGGCTATCATCTCGTCGAAGATCCTGAAGAGCCTCTTGTTGCGGACGAGGAAGCTCAGGAATCCTCCCTGGATCTGGCTTTCGATATTCTTGCCCAGGCTTCGGGGAATGGCGGGCGGGCGCCCGAGCATCTCCTTCGCCCTGTCTATCTTCTCGGGGCGCGGGGGCAGGTCGTCCTCCAGAATGGGGATGCCCAGCTTGCCATACTTGATGGGAGGGAGCCCCGTCCTGGTGAGGAGCCTCAGGATTTCGGACTGCGGCAGGTTCAGGGGAAAGCCAGTGCCGGCGCCGTCGCCGGAGTAGAAGTAGCTTATCTGCTTCTTCTTGTTCTTCTCGAGGAACCTGCGGCCCGCGTCCGCCCTGCCGGAACTCTCCCCGCCCGGCAGGGGCGGGCGCTCCATGTAGTCCATGCCAGAGTGGCGGGCGGGCCCGGGGCCGTCGAACAGCCCGCGGGAGTCATCCAGCCAGGGGATCCGGGGCTTCTCGCGGCGGACCCTGCCGTAGGCGCCTGTGTGCCCGGAGGCGGGGTTCCCTCCGTCCCAGGTGGGCCTCACCATCTCCCAGGCGGGCTTCTCGGCCTCGCCGTACCCAGCCTCGCCGTCCCCGGTTCCGCCGGCTGGGCCGGACGTCCCGGAACCTCTCGCGGCGCGCGGGGCAGGCGTTCCGGCACCGGCGTCCTTGCCGCCTGCCGCCGCGGATCCGGACAGGTTGTCGCCCGCGGGCCCGGACAGTTTTCCGCCCGCAGGCCCGGGCCCGCCTCTCGTCCGCTTTCCGGCAGGGCGCCTGGACGGGGAAGTTCCGGACTCGCGCCAGATGATGGTCTTGACGATGGAGCCTCCCTTGAAGATCTTGCCGGCCGGGTCCTTGGCGGGCAGGAAACCATCGCCTCCTTTCCCGGGCCAGAATTCGTCCGGGACGGCAGGCGTCCCGCCGGAATCCGGCGCTCCGGGCTGGCCTGCGGTGCCGCCTGTAGCGCAATCCCCGGGGGCTGGCCGGTCAGTGTCTATGCCGATGCCGTCCGGAAAGCCCAGGCGGTCCGGACCGTCAGCGCAGTCCTGGATGGGGTTGCGGGCGGACGAGGCAACCGTGGAGCCGTCCCGGGCGTCCGTGTCTCCATCGAAATACAGGCCTGCCATGACATCCTGGAGGTCCGCAGGGGCCATGGCATCGTCCATGGGGTCCATGATCCTGTCCCCGGCGTCCATGTCGGAACGGATAACCAAGGCGCCCTTTACGTCCTGGAGGTCAGTGGGGGCCATGGCATCGTTTGGGGCGTCCATGAGCTTGTCCCTGGCGTCCGTGTCGTCACGGAAAGGACTGTCGTCCATGACGTCCCGGAGCTTAGGGGGGGCCGGGGCTTCGTCCACGCCGTCCGTGGGGCTGTCCAGCTCTTCCGTGCCGTCAGGGAAAGGCATTCCGTCCATGACGTCCCGGAGCTTAGGGGGGGCCGCTGCTTCGTCCACGCCTTCCGTGGGGCTGTCCCGCTCTTCCGTGCCGTCAGGGAAGTCCAGGTCCTCCAAGTCCTCCGGATGCACCGGGGGTGCCATGCCGTCCTTGCCGCTTTGGACATCGGCGGAGGTGCCGCCGTCCGGGCTGTCCCCGGGGTCCATGCTGCCCCTGGCGTCCGGGCGGTCCTCGGCGGCCGAGGCACCCTTGCCGTCCGGGCTGTCCCCGAGGTCCATGTTGCCCCTGGCGTCGGGCCGGTCCTCGGCGGCCGAGGCCCCCTTGCAGTCGGGGCTGTCCCCGGGGTCCATGTTGCCCCTGGCGTCGGGGCGGTCC